>CBDTXL010000106.1:0-13947 GCA_965364435.1 uncultured bacterium | reverse complement strand
TTTCAGTCAGTACCTAGGTCATATCCTAGCAACCTTCCCCCAGATATCGCTTGAGGAAGTGCTTGCTAAAGGTTGCTTTAGATAAAGTTTTCGTGAATTTTTAGTTTTGTTCTATTGTTGAGCGTCGAGGTTAGGGACTGGGGAGTAGGGTACCCCACTGATGAATCTGGGTGTGGTCATGCACCAGTTGGTGGGGATGGAGGAGATGAGGAGGATGGGGGAGATGAGGGAGAAAATATATCTCAATCTTCCTCACCTTCCCCACCTTCACTCAAGCCAAAAAGACCAACTACTTATGACCACACCCGATGAATCTGGGGGATTGAAGTAAGAAGCGTTAAGAGCTAAATGACCGTTTCATCCGGAATTACTGCATTTTTCATCACGACAACAATGCCGTTACGGATGAAAAAGCCCTGTTTCTCACGCTCAGCTTCCTCCACTCTGTCCTTGTTAATAATTTTAACGTTGCGACCAATGCGGGCATTTTTATCAATGATGGCGCGGCGAATTGTGGTGTCAGACCCGATTCCCAAGGGAACACCGCCTTTTTGTAAGCCGGATTGGCGTTCCGCAAACGGTTCGTAGAAGTCGGCACCCATCAGGAGAGAGTCCTCAATGACACAGCCTGCTTCGACGCGAGAGCGAACTCCCAAAACCGAGTGATTAATTCGGCATTCTTTGATAATGCAGCCATCCCCAATGATTGATTCCGTTACGTGGGTGTCCAATAGTTTCGTTGGGGGTAAGTAACGGGCACGAGTATAAATCGGGGCTTTCTCGTCATAGAAGCTGAAAGACGGCTGAGGCTGCTGCGTCAGCGCCAAATTAGCCTCATAGAAGGATTCAATCGTCCCAATATCTTCCCAGTAGCCATTAAATAGGTAAGCCTGAACGTTATGGTCTTTCGCTGAGGCTGGAATAATTTCTTTCCCAAAGTCAGTTTGCTCTGGAGATTTATTGAGCAAATCAATTAAAACGTCTTTTTTAAAGACATAAATCCCCATTGAGGCGATGTAGGGTAATTCCTTCGCCGCTTCAGGATCTAGTCCAAGAGTGGTCGTATCGACCTGCATTTTCTGGAGGGCATTCCCTTTGGGTTTTTCGCTAAAATCAATGATCCGTCCCTGATCATCAATTTTCATCAAACCAAAATCCGACGCCCGTTTCTGGTCAATCGGCACAACGGAAAGGGTAATATCTGCCCCAGTTTCGCGGTGGCGTTCCACAAAAAGGCGGTAGTCCATCCGGTAGAGGTGGTCTCCTGACAGAATCAAGTATTCATCAACGTCCCACTCTTGCAACAGCCAGAGATATTGACGGACAGCGTCAGCGGTACCCTGAAACCAGCTGGGGTTGTCGGATGTCTGCTGTGCAGCCAGCACCTCAACAAACCCGTCAGTGAAGCCAGAGAAGCTGTATGCACGGGCAATATGACGATTTAGCGACGCCGAGTTAAATTGGGTCAGGACGTAAATCTTAAAAATCTCTGAGTTGATACAGTTGCTAACCGGAATATCAATCAGACGGTACTTTCCTGCTAGCGGCACTGCCGGTTTAGCTCGCAGTTTGGTCAGTGGGTAAAGGCGGGTGCCAGCGCCACCACCGAGAATGATACTTAAGACTTTTTTCACGAGAAACCTCTCAACAGCAGATAAATTTTCAAGTTTAGTGTCCGATGGCAGGTTGCAGATGGCAAGGGGTAAGGAGTAATAAGTTAAGAGTTATGAGTTAATCGCAAACTCTCAACTTTTAAGTTTGAACTTATTAAAGAGCCATTTCCATTAAGATTTTTTGGGCGCATTGCTCTTTGGTTCCCTCAGCTGGATGCCGTTGGATGTATTGACCATCGGGTTGTAAATCCCAGGCTTGACGATTATCTGCTAGCATTACTCCCAAAATTTCTTGGAGATCTTTGACAATCTCCGAGTCTTCGATTGACACAATCGCCTCTACACGTCTATCCAGGTTACGGGTCATCCAGTCAGCACTGCCGATATAGACCTCCTCTTGACCCTGATTGTGGAAGTAATAAATCCGCGAGTGTTCTAAATAGCGACCAACAATACTGATAACACGGATATTGTCGCTAAGACCTTCAACTCCAGGACGTAGACAGCACATCCCCCGCACAATTAGGTCAATCTGAACCCCCGCTTGGGACGCCTCATAAAGTGTGGCAATCATCTGTGGGTCAACCAGGGCATTCATTTTGGCAACAATGCGACCACTGTAGCCTTGGCGACAATGTTCCATCTCGCGGCGAATCAGGCTAGAAAAGCGATCGCGCAAATTTACCGGCGCTACCAACAACGTCCGATAAGACCGTTGCCGTGAGTAACCTGTTAAGTAATTAAACAAATCCGTTAAATCTGCCCCCAAATCTTCGCGGCAACTCAACAGCCCCAAGTCTGTGTAGATTTTGGCTGTCTTTGGGTTATAGTTGCCGGTGCCAATGTGGACATATCGGAGAATCTTATTTTCCTCTCGGCGCACCACCAGCACTACTTTCGTGTGAGTCTTCAGACCCACAAGACCATAGACCACATGTATCCCAGCTTGTTCTAACTTTCGCGCCCAGATAATATTGTTCTTCTCATCGAAGCGGGCTTTGAGTTCCACTAGTACCGCCACCTGCTTGCCATTTTCTGCCGCACTAATCAGAGCATTGGCAATCGGAGAATCACCAGATGTCCGGTAGAGCGTCATCTTGATTGCCAGAACCTGCGGGTCGTGAGCCGCCTCGGTAATGAAGCGCAGCACTGTTGCGGAAAAGGAATCATAGGGATGGTGTACCAGCAAATCCCCATTGCGAATCACACTGAAGAAATCTTCCACCTCCTCATCCCCTGAGGATGACCGCAGGCGCGAGGGCACCTGTGGCGTCCAAGGCGGGTCTTTCAGTTCTGGGAGTGGCAACTCCATAAAACACATCAAATCTCCCAGCCCTAGCAAACCTTCTACTTCGTAGACATCTGTGTCCTTCAGCTCCAATTCCTCCATCAGCATTCCCCGCACAGTATCTGGGGTGGTGACTTGAATTTCCAGGCGCACTGCTGAGCCGCCAAGGCGTCGCTTACGCAGTTCCTGCTCAATCGCCAAGAGCAGGTCATCCGCTTCATCCTCCTCCACTGCCAAATCAGCATTTCGGGTAATCCGGAATGGATGATACTCTTGGATATTCATGCCCGGAAACAGAGACTCCAAATTATGGGCAATCACCTGCTCCAGAGGGACACCCGTCCAAACTGCCAGTTGTCTCTTTTGCCGCTGCCGCAACTCTTCGGGGAGAGGCACAAAGCGGGGCAATACTTTGGGGACTTTCACCCGCGCAAACAATTCTTCTCCAGTTTCTGGGTCTTTCACCACCACCGCCAGATTTAGGCTGAGGTTGGAAATATGAGGAAATGGATGCGACGGGTCAACAGCCAGGGGCGTCAGGACAGGAAAAATTTGCTCCTCAAAGTAGTTTTGGAGGTAAGTTCGCTGTTCCTGGTTCAAGTCCATGTAGTCCAGAATATAGATGCCCTCGCGTGCCAGCTGAGGTCGCAGTGCCTTCTCAAAATGTTGATGCTGTTCTATCACCATTGGCAGCAACCGCTCCCTGATTGCTTCGAGTTGTTCAGTAGGAGTCCGACCATCTGGCGTTAACTTCCTCACCTTAGCGGTCACTTGCTGCTCCAGAGCTGCGACCCGAACCATAAAGAATTCATCCAGGTTGGAGTTGAAAATCGCCATGAACTTGAGGCGTTCTAGCAGGGGTGTTCGGGGGTCAGTAGCTTCATGTAAAACCCGGTTGTTAAACTCCAACCAGCTCAGTTCCCGGTTGAAGTAATATTGCGGGTCTCTCAGATTAACTTCCGTGACAGTCGTTTTCGATTTGGGCATAATTTTGAGTTGGCACCGTCCCGTCACTGATTCAGCACTTGCGACATCCGCTAGTTGTTGAGGAGCTTGTGCCCTAACACGCTTTACCGAAGAGCGCGTTACAACTGCTGATGGACTAGCGTTTAGCTAGGTTGTGAGTTAATCCTACCCTGAGCGAAGGACTCTAGAACCTAGCGTCTGACAGAGATAAATAGGCTGTTGGGTAATAGGTTGCTATCCAGGTACCGTTATCTCCCACCGGCACTTTAGCAGCATAAAGCAAAGAGATCGTTAAGATGACATGCCTCAGGAGGATTTTTTTGTTAAACCGATAGCAGTTCGGTTAAGAGTAATAAAGCTGGCGGCGATAGGCTATGAGCGTTAAGAAGCGATCGCGTTGTCGCGCTTCGAGAGCCAGAATTAGGGCGATAGGCTAACGAGATTGACTTCAAGAATGCTATCAGAGATGACCTGTACCCAGCTGGTATGCAGAAAGAATCATGAAAATAACACCTAAAACAACCCTCATCAAAATACTTGCAAGGGGTCTGCGATATCTGCCTCTATCGGAATTCGTCGGGCAGCAAGTTATGATCCAGAGCGTAGATACAGTTGCGGATGATATTCGTTGTGCGCTCAGCAGCATCTTTCCAGAAGAATGTAACTTATTGACAGAAGCCGGAATCCTTGAAGGAATGATGGCAAAGTATAACTTTTTGGATCTAACCTTCAGCGCACCACCCTATCTACTTGAGTCCCAATACCAATCTGGCATTTCTCTGTTGAAAGACCTTGGTTTCATCCGAAAGCCCTCTGAAGTTGAGGAAGACGATGATGATTTTGAGGGATTTAATGAAGGTTTTATAATGAATCTTCTAACAGATATAGCTAAAGACCTCTCGAAGAATATAACGGTTCTTCGACTGTTTCTCACAACCGATCCCCCACCCCAGGAGGAGATAAACTGGGAGATAGACTTACCCCCAGAATACTTGCCACGGCTGTTTATAATAAAAGATTCCTGTATTGCAAATGCTGGTTCTGTATGGTTTCATCAGTACTTTTATCTTTGAAACTTTCTTGTCTTTGAAAGGGTTCAAGATAACAGGGTTCTGCCGCAAAGGCTTTTTCCTGCTCAAGTAAGTAAGCTTGGCTTCTCCTGATTCGGAGTAGGGGCTACCTGATAGACGTTACCTCGCTTCTCCTGTTGAGTTATTCAGACGGGTTGCCCTAATAGCAACTGACGGGGAGATTCCCAAACCTGTTTGTTAGGTTTATTGACACCCAGCTACTGAACCAGGTTACACATCTCGAAGGCTTTCTCCTGCACCTCTTGGAGCTTTTGAACCTTTAGAGCGACACTCCTATTTGTGCTTTCGTCTCTATTCCCCTGAGCTAACGAGGGAAAGGCATCATCGTATTGTTTCTGGGCTTCATCTACGGCTTTTTCAGCCTTGCTGCATTTCTGGGTTTGTCCTACCTGATCAAGGGGAGTAAGGCACCCACCCAATAAAAAGATTAGAACCAAAGTTCCGATGATTGACGCAGCCTTGTTCTCTGCCTTGGCAACGTTAGTAAATTTCATGATTGTAGCTTTAGCGTGAGTGTAGGGCTACTACAAACTACTCAAGGAGATGTTAATTTCTGGAAGGTTCATCAAAATTTTTCTTTAGGAGCTTGGGTAGCGATCGCTAAACTTATTGAAACTATCTCCCGATTATTGAGAATGTCCCACGAAGAAACAAGGGTTCCTGAGCATGACTTGAATTGTTAAGAAAGATGTGGCTAATGAAGAGCTTCTTTGTAAAAGACAATGGGCAGCTTTGTCGATTCCCGTTAACATAACGGAGGAATATGCCAGAGACTCTAACATTAGGATTGCTGCATCACCTCTCAATAGCCGTGAGGTCTCTAGCTCAACTGATAGCCCCGACGCTCTAGCCCCTCAAATGCTATGCAAATTTCTTCATCGGTACCCTCCATTTGGAAGCAGCTCAAGAATCATGAGATTAGCTGCGAAGAAGCCCTGAACCGCTTGGTGGACGTTAACGGGAGTGTTAACCGGGAACGGCTTGACCCGGAAGTCAGTTTCCGATTCTTTCGGAACTTTCCCGATCGCAATAGCTTGCCGCCAGTGATTCCCCTGCTGCTTTGGCGCGGCTGCTACTATCTGGGAAGCCCAGTAACCGTATCTGTGGAGATGATTCGGGAACTGAGCGATCGCACCCTCACCGACATTAAAATCATCCCTGTCTGCAACAAAAGCTATCGCGTCTGGTATCACACCCAAAACCTCGACCCCAATCGCATTAGTTCTCTCCCCTTGGTGAATCCCCTCACGGGTGAGCTAGAAAAAGAAAATATAAGCGAAACCACAGAACTCTACCTGGCGAAAGCTGTTGACCAGATTGGTCGGATTAAAACCCTGCTTTCTGGGGCATTACGCAACCGCGCTAGTGATCTTCACCTCGAACCCACACCAGAAGGCTTGAGAGTCCGTTATCGCATCGATGGCGTTTTGCGGGACATTACCCGATTGCCTTTGGAAGTCAGCCGCAAGGTCATCGTCGCCCTCAAGGTCATGTCTGAACTGGACATCGCTGAAAGTCGCCGTCCCCAAGACGGGCGGATTGGCGAGAAGTATGCTGGCAGTGAAGAGACAGAACTGGGAATGGACATGCGGGTGAGTACGCTCCCCTGTGTCGGTGGGGAAAAAGCCGTAATTCGCTTACTGCCCAGACAGAACCCCTTTTCCAAAATTGAAGACCTGGGATTTACCCAAAAGACGCTGGAAACCTACAAAACCTGGTTACAGCAGCCCCAAGGAATGATTATCCTCACTGGTCCTACTGGTTCCGGTAAGACCAGTACGCTTTATACCAGTCTGCAATTCATCGCCACAGAACATGTCAATGTGGTGACGGTAGAAGACCCAGTAGAGTACGTGTTATCTGGAATCACGCAAACTCAGGTCCATGAACGGGCAGGAATGACCTTTGCTGCTGGTCTGCGATCGATTTTGCGCCAAGACCCAGATATCATCATGGTAGGGGAAATCCGGGACAGCGAAACAGCTGAGACAGCTGTCCGAGCAGCCCTGACGGGGCATTTGGTACTCACCACCCTACACACCAATGATGCTCCTGGTGCGATTCCTCGTATCAAAGATATTGGCCCTGACCCCGGCTTAATCAGTGATGCCTTACTGGGAATTGTCGCCCAGCGTTTAGTGCGACGAGTCTGCCCCTATTGTGTAGAGCCTTACAATCCGACAGAAGCCGACTTGCGAGTGCTGGGCTTGGAGCGGGAGCAGGCAAATGTATCTAAATGGCGGCGGGGGCGCGGCTGTGACAAGTGTTTCAATTCCGGCTATCTGGGACGGGAAGCATTTGTGGAGTTGCTCGATGTTGATGATCGGGTACGGGAGATTATCTATGAAGGCACGATGACTCAGTTGAATGCCTATCTCCGGGAAATCAATTTTGCCTCTTTCAGGGTGGCAGCGATTGAAAAAGTCACAACAGGTGTGACAACAGTTGAGGAAGTGTTGCGTGTGCTACCCCGAAGCGCCTTGTTCAATCGTCCCTCTTTGGGCAAAGAGCGTATTTTAGTCAGATCAAGCAGCTGATACCATTTCTATTTTTGTCGGCTAAAGGTGCGATCGCGCCCAGCCGTTCTAATCTAGTAAATCGCTTGGTCACGTAATCATTTGCTCCCAGTTCCATCCCCTGGCGCAGATCCATTTTGTCAGCTTTGGCTGTGAGCTTTTCTTTTTGACTGACTATCTGTAAAGTCACCATTGAATTAAGTCGCGATCTATCAATCATGTCTGGGGAAGGTGAGAAGACTGGAACTTTTGACGAGCTTGTGTGGAATTTTTGGGTCAGTATGAACCGATGGTTGCTCTTGGGTATCTGCCTCCTGGTCTTGGGGGGATGTCAGCTACAGGGGCGTCCAGATGATGCTGCTGTGGTGCGCCTGACGCTGTGGCATGGGGTTAACCCGCCACCTAATCGTGATGTCTTGCAGGAGTTGGTGGATCGGTTTAACCGTGAGCATCCGGACATTCAGGTGGAATCGCTCTATGTGGGGCAAGCAGACCAGCAAACCCCGAAGATTTTGGCGAGTGTAGTGGGAAATGCTCCACCGGATATGCTGTGGTTCAACCCGACAATTACAGGAAGGTTAGTGGAACTCGATGCTATTCGTCCCGTAGAAGATTTACTTGCTGCGTCGCCGGTTAAGACCGAAATTGACCCACCGCTGTTGGAGTCGATGCAGTTCCAGGGTCATACTTGGTCGGTGCCGTTTGGAACGAACAATGCAGGGATTTTTTATCGTCCGACGCTTTTTGAGGCGGCGGGGATTACCCAGCTACCAGGAAATTGGGAGGAGTTGCGGCAGGTTGCCAAGAAGCTGACCCGTGATACGAATGGTGATGGTCGGGTGGATCAGTATGGGATGTTGTTGCCTTTGGGTAAGGGTGAATGGACGGTATTTATGTGGCTGCCGTTTCTGTGGAGTGGTGGCGGTGAGTTGACTACGGCCCAATCTGCTGCTAAGTCAAAAGATGTAAATTTGATGAGTGAGAATGCGACAAAGGCGCTGCAATTCTGGCGCGACTTGATTGAGGATGGTTCTGCGGTGTTGTCTTTACCTGAGCGAGGGTATGAGATGAATCGCTTCCTCTCAGGTAAAGTGGCAATGCAGTTCTCTGGACCGTGGACATTGGGAGAACTGAAGAGGACAGGTGTTGATTTTCGGGTTTTCCCGATGCCCTCGGAGACGCGACAGGCGACGATAATCGGCGGGGAGAATCTATTTTTGTTTAAAACGACTCCAGAACGTGAGCGTGCGGCGTTTAGGTTTGCTGAGTATGTGATGGGGGAGGAGTTTCAGACTCAGTGGGCGATAGAGACGGGCTATCTGCCGGTGAATCTCAAAGCACGTCAAAGTGAGGCTTATCAAGAATTCGTTGAGCAGCAACCGGCGGTGAAGGTGTTTTTCGAGCAAGCGGAGTATGGGCGATCGCGTCCAATCTTCAGGGGTTACAGTCGGATTTCTGAAAGTTTAGGGCGCGCGATCGAGTCGGTTTTACTAGGTAAAAGCTCTCCTAAGGAAGCACTTGAGAAAGCCCAGCGGCGTTTGGACTTGATTTTTCAGTAGTTCAGCTTGCAATGGAGAGACGATCACCTTGGGGAAAGTTCTTTGGTTAAGAATAGCGATCGTTAAGGTTAGCTATTCTTTATCTTTGTGGAAAACTCTCAAAATTCTGGGGAAAAGTGGCAATGTCTGTGGAAAACTAGTGGTGTACCTACAGCAATTTTCATACACTTGATAATTGCTGTAACGTTACACTGCCTCTGTAATAACTGTAAGGTTACAGTCTACTACACCCCATCATCCCCAGACTAAACTAGGGGGGCTTTCCGGTTCATGGTTCATGGTTCATGGTTCATGGTTCATGGCAATTTTTACTATGGCGTTTTTCAGAGCAAATGACCCACTAGGGATTTTATTGCTCACAACCAATCTGGTTAGACTGGTAAGCCGGTGGTTCGACGTGAATCCTAACTCGAACGGGGCTGAAGCGTTCTTCTAGGAGGGTTTCGACATCTTCAGTGATTTGGTGCGCGGCTTCAACGTCTTGGGCGTCTACAATCAGATCCATTTCAATGAAGACTTGACGTCCCAACAGACCACGAGAAGTAATGTTATGGCAGTTAATGACTCCGGGAACTTGCATGACGATCGCCTGAATTGCTTCTGGCGCGATCGCCATTTCATCGACTAGCCAGGGCAAATTCTCTTTTAACACCTTCCATCCACTGCTGAACACTAAAAGAGCGACGGGGAAAGCAAGAATCACATCCAGCCACTGAAGTTGGGGCAGATTTAACAATCGTGCTTGCCAAACTCCAATCAACCCAAGCAGGACAGTTATTGTCACCCAAACGTCGCTCATTGTATGTTGGGCATCAGCGATTAAAATCGGGCTACCCACCCGCTTTCCCACACCTCGCTCATAGAAGGTAACGAAAATATTGACGCCCAACACAATCAGCAGCAGCCACAGTTCTGGGGCAGAAATATTGACTGGCGTAAGACCGCGAAAAAGCCGCTCTATGGCTCCTTGGAGAATTTCAAAACAGGCAATGCCTAAAAACGCCGCAATCCCCAACGCTCCCACTGCTTCAAACTTCTGGTGTCCATAAGGATGGTCGCGATCAGGTTGGGGGGAAGAAAACCGACTGGCAATCAAGCCTAAAACGTTATTAGCACTATCGGTCACACTATGCAAGGCATCCGCTTGCAAACTGAGAGAACCCGTCCAAAATCCTACAACTGCTTTCAATCCCATTACAAATAGATTCAGCAGTAGGGTAATCAGTAAGACCTTACGAACTTCAGAACGGTTGTCTAGTGCCACAGAGGCTACCCATTAAGCATTAACTCTCATGGCATTAATTTTAGTCCTGAAAATGCCTGAAACCTATACCAATTCGTTGATTTTAGTTTTCGTTAGTGCCTAAAATTTCACGGCTTCTTGAGATTCTTTTTAATAAAGACGCGCTAAGTTGCCTGATTCTCTGGTAGATTTTTCCAGGAACTCAATTACATCTTCTATCATTAAGAGTACAATATTAAGATTCATTACTTATGGCTCTGTCTCAACTAACACTCAACCTTGTCGAAGGTGCTGTTTCTTTCAATTTCAGCGCTGATGCTGCCAGAAATTTACAAAAAGCGATCGCCCAATTGATGCAGAGCTTGAAAGCTGCTACCCAAGCTGCCAGTGGCGGCGGCAAACCCAGTCCCCAAAAACCAATGGAGTACCAATTTGCCGGAGATGTCTTTCTCGAAATTTTCTGCAATCCCAACATCTGGCCTAGTCCCTTTGCCGCCAAAGTCTTGGTCACTCTTCGGGATGAGCGCATCCGCCTGACCACGGAAGCTGAACTGACTCGCCTGATTGAGGATGTAAACCAGTATCTGGAGCAAGTGGGCTAATTGAGCAAAAGCTTTTCCCAAGACAGACGCCCATTCGCTGTTGTTCACAACTTTACATGATGAAAATCTCTTTCCCCTACTCCCTACTCCCTATTTTCAAGTTAGACGCTATCCTAATCCCAGTAAGAACTAATAGCGAACACCTAGTTAGATGAACTCCAACAATCTCCTACAATTCCTGCAAACTGGATTTCGTGTCTCCTTGGGTGCGACAACGTCCCTTGTCGAAACCTTACAAGACCCTCAAAAGCGAGAAGAAAACCTATCTCAGCTGAGGTTAGAGTTAAGTCAACGGGTGGCTGAGTGGGCACAAAAAGGAGAAATAACCGAGCAAGAAGCCCGGAATTTTATTGAGTCCATGCTGAGGCAACAAAGCAATTCAGCCAGTCCACCGGCAACAGGAACACGTACTGAAAGCGGTACGACACCACCAAGAACTGCTGCCTCGCCCACTGTGCAGCTGGAGATAGAGGAATTGACAGCGCAAATCGCTGCCATCCGAACCGAGTTAGAGAAGCTACGCAACACCGGCACAAATAATTAGATTTTCACTCGACTGGATCTAATTTTGGGACTTATATCTAGTCCGGTTGATTCCTTCGTTTACAGGGTGTCGTTTTTTGCTAATAGCTAATAGCAAGCAACAACCACCAATTAGCTCTTCCTTTCGGAAGATGCTTAAGGGAGGCGAAAGAAGCGATAAAGTATAGGGCTAAAAAACAGGAAAAACCTTGGCTTTTGTCCGAAGGGCTTGTCCAAAAATAATAACTTCGCCATTTTCAGTAGGGGCACGGCATCATAACAGGTAAGTTATCGACAAGGTATTATTGTCACCGTGCCTCTACAAAAAACTGATTTGTTTTTAGAGGTTCCCTTAACCGTTTGGGATAAGGGTAGAGGTTCTGCTTTTTCTGAGAGTGAGTTGGTCTCTATGTTTCTGATCTTCTTCAGCACCCCATTCGGTCAAGCCTGGGATAGCGCTATGAGCTTTAAGCCTCAAGATGAGGAAGCATGCATTTCAAATTTTGCCCCTCAAGTCGGCAGATTCCTAAGTAATAACAGTCTTCCTTGTTGACATTTAGGCGGCGAGACGGCTCACCATTAGCTTGCCGCTTGGTTCCTAGCGCCAAGTTTCTCTTTTCCTCACTGAGATAGCTCAGTCGTTATCCCATTCTTCAGAACCCATTAAATCGGCAATGCGGTCTCTTAGCAAGAAGTTGCACCGCTCTAGCTCACACTCAATACAAACCCACTCACGAGCGGGGATGTATTGGCAAAGGACGTAGATCGGCTGCTGGCGGCTGACAATTCCCTTCTCCACCAGGTGACGTGCTTCGTCTTGGATGACGTCGATGGAGTACCGGATAGATGGAGCAGATGGCACTGTGTTGACACTCATACGTAATCGCCTGGTAAATAACAGAGCTACGATTAAATATACTCGAAGATTCGCTAGCTGGAAAAGAATTTTAATTCAGTATAGCAAGTTACAATGTACTCGCTATCATTAATAAGTTTTACAAAAAGTAAACGCTTGAAAAGCTGTAGAAATGTAGCTATGTGGCGATGGAACGCTTACATAGCGGACGTTAACTCAGCTAGTCTAGCGTTGCTACCTGATGAATGTGTAAAGATAAGATTGAGAAAAAATTAACAGAAGTTAAATAAATGGTGTAAAATTCTTTACAGGGTAGATTTGGGAAAACAATACCTCAAGAGCGATCGCCTGAGCCTTTGGCATTTGTCCGTAGGAAAACACATGAGGCGTTTCAGGTGGCAAGTCGGGCAGAAACTGCTTTAAGACATAAGGGCTACCATAAATTACCAGAGCTTCCAAAGCATCGGTTCTTAATAATCTCTTAAACCAGTCTTCTGCCACTGGTGAGAGTCCAGCGCTACCCCGAAACGGGTTACCTCGGATGAATAGTTGTAGCAGAGTCGGTTTCGCAGCAAGGGAATGATTCAGGTATTCCTGGATTGGTGGGGTGTGGCAGTCAACGAGTTGAAGTTCGTAGCCCAACTCTCGTGGTAAAGCAACCGCTGGGGTGTGCCGGCCCAAAAAGTCACAAGTTAAGCTGTCGTCCACCACAATCAGGTTGCGTAGTTTGCGGCTGCCGTTATTGGGTGCTGGTGGCAAAGGCAGACAACCGCCAATTTGCTGTGAATCTTGCAGAATGTTGGCAACAGTGGTAAAAGCAGTGGGTTGCGCTAGGTGGTGGACAGAGTGGTGAGTATCAAGTGTTGCTTGAGTTGCCTTTCCTCCTCTGGCCATCACCTTACCTTTAGCTTTCCAGATGCGCTCTACCGAGGACTGAATTCGCTCTTGTGAGATGCGTCCCGTGGTCACAGCTTCACACACAGCCTGAATCGCCCCTTCTGGATTTACAGGCATCAGCAAAATATCGGCACCGGCTTCTACAGCCATAACTGGGGCTTCGTTCGCGCCATAGCGATTAGCGATCGCACCCATCACCAGCGCGTCTGTAACGACCAATCCCTCAAATCCCAAACACCCTCGTAGCAACTCAGTCAAAACCATTGGGGATAGCGTTGCCGGACGTTGCTCGTCCCAAGCAGGAATGAGCAGATGGGCACTCATCACCGCATCTACACCCGCAGCGATCGCGGCTTTAAAGGGTGGTAATTCAACTGTAGCGAGTCGTGGTGGCGAGTGAGGCAGTATGGGTAGATCGAGGTGAGAATCGGTCGCTGTATCACCGTGACCGGGAAAATGCTTGGCAGTCGTTAACACGGGATAGTCTTGGGCACCCCGGATGAAGGCAGAAGCTAGTTGACTTACTACTTCCGGCGTCTCACCAAACGCCCGGACATTGATAACTGGGTTGTGGGGATTGTTGTTGACATCAACTACGGGTGCCAGTAACCAGTTGATGCCAATTGCTAAGGCTTCCTGTGCCGTGATTGCTCCCATTTGCGCGGCATACAGCTGAGCTTTCCCAGCATCTTCAAAGGCAACTGTCCCAATTGCCATCGGTGGCGGAAACCAGGTTGCACCAGCAAAGCGCTGACCAACGCCTTCTTCAATGTCAGCGGCGATGAGCAAGGGGA
>CBDTXL010000105.1:0-14015 GCA_965364435.1 uncultured bacterium | reverse complement strand
TTTTTTACTGTTATGTTAGCGGAACTTCCGCGACTAGCGCTGGTTCAGTAAAAGTTTTTGACAAAAACACCAAAGTATGTATTATGTAGGAACTAGGGGCTAGAAAGCATTCAATCTCTTATAGGCGGTAAGGATTTGCTCGCCTAAACGGTTATGATTGAAGCGCTTGAGGACTGTAGAGCGAGCATTTTCTGACAGACACTTCCGTTGATGGGGATTATCAATGAGATGCTGGATAGCCGATACCAAGGCAGCGGGATCGCCTGGTGGAACCCCCACAGCGTCATAGTTATGTGTAAATAACTCAGCCGCGCCACCAGCCTGTGAGACAATCACCGGCTTACCACAAGCCATCGCTTCAACAATGGCAAGACCAAAGGGCTCTGGTTGGTTACTGGCATGAACCACAATGTCTAACCAACGGTAAACCTCTGCGATGTTCTCCTGGAAACCGATAAAATCAACGTTATCTTCAATTTGCAGAACTGATACTAGTTCCCTTAATTCCTCTTCAGAGAATTGAGAACCTTTAGTTTTGTAAATCGCCCCACCAACAACGTAGAAACGAACATTTAAGTCAGGGCGATGCTCCCGAAGGGAAGCCGATGAGCGGATGCGAATAACTTGAGCAGCTGCTTCGAGGAAGATATCATGACCCTTCCAACGGGCAAAGGTAGCGACAAGCCCAATCCGGATGGGTTCGACAGGTGAAGTTAGCTTGTCAGCCGGAATGAGTAATCGGTTTAAGTTAGGCAGTCCTGGGGAAAAGTAGTTGATATCTACTGAATTGTAAATGACTTCAATCGGCAAGCCGGGTAAAGTAGCTCTGGCATCCTGAGCAACTGCCTCAGAAATCGCAATTCCGACTGTTGCGCGAGTACTCACCCACCTTAAAACCCTTGCCATTAAGGGTCTTGTGCTGTATAAATCATGGATATGCCAGACAACAGGCACATCCATTGAGCCAGCCAATGCCGTCAGGAGATGGGTTTTAATGCCGTTGGAATGAATTAAGTGTGGGTTAATCTGTTGAATCACCTGTCGAAATTTCAACAAATATTGTGCGATCGCTGGTAACGCAGCCAAAGAGTGCCAGAGTATCAGCAATATTGCCATGACTCGGTTATTGCCTTTCAAAGCACTATCACCCAGTTGAGTAACTTGCTTCGGGAACGGCAGTACCTTCACCTGTACCCCAAGGTCTTCAGCGCTTGCAATCAACGGTCCATCAGTGCCAACAATTAAGTGAAGTTGAAGGCTTGGTTCCGTAGTTCGCAGGGCTGCCAAGATAGTCAACAATGCTCTCTCAGCACCGCCAATCACTCCCACTGGATTCACAAAGACAATCCTCATGCAATCGCGCTCAACTAGCTAGTTGTAAATAAGCTTTAGCAATGGTTTGAGCATGGGCAGACCACGAATATTTCTGAGCGTGAGCCAGACGAAGGTTGCATTCAGGGGCACTGGTTGGGCTTTCTAACAGGTGTTCAACCGTCTTCACCCAGGCTGATACATCCCCTACCGGGCAGTAGACCGCAGCTGACCCCCCCACCTCACGCAGAACTGGAATATCACTTACGGCAATAATCGCCCCACAAGCTAAGGCTTCAATGACAGGTAAACCAAAACCCTCGGCTTCGCTTGTTAGCAGCACTACTGATGCTTCTCGGTAGAGTGTTGCGATGGTTGTTCGTTCCAATCCCTTCAGATGGATGATTGAATTACCGATATTGAGCCTGGTGATTTGCTCTTGCTGAGTTTGTGTCCAATCTCCACTCACCTTGACCAGTGGCAAGTCTGGCTGTTTAGTTCGCAAGGCAGCAAACACATCTAGGAGGACATCAATTCGCTTACGTGGGATGCAACTGCCGACGTGTAAGATAAAAGGCGCTTTGGCGATTTGCTGTAGTAGTTGTTGGTCAGCAGAACTTGTGTGCTTAGGAGCAAGGGAAAACTCTGAAGCGATACCGTAGGGAGCATGCACAAGACGCGATCGCTCTAACAGGCCATAATGCTCGATTTGTTTGCGTACCTCGGCAGTAGAATAAAAGACAACAGCCGCTTTTTGTAACCCACGTAAGATTCTCCGAGACATCGCTTTATACCAGGCAGGGCGAGGCTCTTGCTCTGGCTCCAAAAGGGAGCGAAAAGCATCCAAGTCGTGGCAGAATACACCTGTTCGCTCTGGGGGTAGTACATGCACTAATTGTGCATAGGTGTGATCTGAGACGTGAAACAGGTCAAAATCGGTTATCCGCTGGCTTAGATATTGAGGATAGTGCCAAAATCGATTCAATAAGCGATCGCCATTCAACGCAACCCGTTTTTTGCCCAGCCAAGGGATTGGCTGAAAACGCTTTTCAAAGGTCGGACGAACCGGCACAGTTTGAAGGGACTCAGCATGTTCAGATTGCAGGTGTTTAATCAGCATCTGGGCACATAAATCCATGCTAGGCCACTCTTCTTCCAGGTAGTCACAGATAACGGCGAGGCGCAATTGACTCATGTTACTGACTCTGCCCTTTGAAAGAGTCAGACTTTCCCTTGGAATCCACAAGTTCTGTAAAAAATTCCAAGTATTGCTTCGCAATGACGGGCCAAGCATAAACCGAATGGGCACGGCGTAAGCCTTGCGCCCCTAGTTCTGCTCGTTGACAGGGGCTTTCTAGCAAATCTGACAACGCCTGAACCCATCCCTGCTCATCTTTCTCGCCAACAACCACACCCGCATCTTGGATAACATAGGGAATCTCCCCACTGTCACTGCCGATGACAGGAACACCGCAGGCAAAGGCTTCAACTAGCATCCGTCCGAACTGTTCTTTCCAGTTGGGCATAGTCTGACTGGGGGCGCACAAAACATCCATCGCATTGAGATATTGAGGAACCTCGTCATGTTTCACCGTTGTGCAAATTCGCACGCGATCGGGATGACGGTTTGCCCATGTTCGTAGGGTTGCTTCCATCGGTCCCGTGCCCACAAATAAGGCTCTCCAAGGAGTCTGCAAGCGATCCAGAACCCGCATCAATAAATCCAACCCTTTGTCTGGGACTAATCGCCCTAGGTAGCCGATAACAGGCGCTCCTTGTTCGGCCCACCCAAGGGAGCGACGGATTTTGAGTCCAGCATCAGGAGCAGGGTAGAAATGGTTAATGTCCACGCCCAGGGGAATCAGCCGCATCGGGAGTGAATATCCTGGACGGGGCATTAATGCCTCAGCAACGGTATGTCCACTACAGATCCATCCCGATGCACGGCTCATAGAATAACGTTCTATCCAGTTAAAAGGCGGCGGGTATTGCTTAAAGTGGCTTTGAAATGAAAAGTAAACCAGTGGAGTTTTTTTGGATATCCACTCTTGCACCGGGTCGCTGGAGTGGCTTTGAGCGGTACGGTCAACTAATGGAGTGCTGTGAGGCATCCACCAGGCAACCTGACCACCAGCCAGAATATATGGCTCCTCCCAACAATGCACTAAATCCCAGCCTTGCTGGAGAATCTGCTTGAGTTGCCAACCGTAGCTCATAAGGTGAATCCGCTGGCTGAGATAGACTGGTACGGCTTCTAGTCGGCAGATTTCCTTAGGGTCAGCTTCCAGCTGCATGGGTCGTAAATCCCCCTGCATAAACGAAGGAGCCACTGCTGTTACTTCCCACTTCCCCTGACCGATACGGGCGATTTCGTTGACCAATCGGCGGTTTAGTGTCACTACATACGAGTGACCAATAGAGAGAAGCTTGTGAGGACTATGCATTTTCTTTTTCAGCCGATGTCTACTCAGCAATAGCAGTTTTTTAGAGGGTGTTTATAAACTGTTAACGAATATGCTCAATAGCTTGATGTGAAGCTACTACATCAAAAGATGAAAGATGCATCCTCAAATGGCAACTCCATTGCACTCCCTTCCACTAGGGTCAAGTTGGGAGCCGTGGGACATTCAAATGCCTCAGCATTCAGGTCAATTCCAACTGTCTGGTAACCTGCCTCACTAAGAAGATAAGAGGACCACCCTGCACCACAACCTACATCTAGTAAACTTCCCTGTTGAGATACTGACTGATTAACAAACTGTATATATTTTCCATACAGTTCAATCGCTAACTCCTTACTCAGCACACTAGCTCGAACTCCTTCGGTGCGTTGACCATAAAGTTCTTGTAGCTTTGAATACATGATGGGGAGTCCTTGGGAAACTATCTATCTCAATCCCACATAAAACACCTTGTGGGATTGTCCAATAAAGAGTACAGGTATCGCTTCAGTCAATCCGGGTAAACCAGAAAATCAGTTTTCCTGACCACAAAGGTGGAAAAAATTAAACTCCTTTGTTCGTAAGGTAGGCAGTGCCCACCTACAGCTATCAGGATTTCCTGGCGAACTAAACCGGATTTTCACCAAGTTCCCTGTATTAGATGTTTAGACAGCTCTGGCAATCAAGCCTAAACAAGCTGCGAACTGTGTTTGAATAGTCGCGATTTTCAATCGCCAGGTACGTTTCCAGATTTCAGGTAATGAATTCTTTGGATAGGATTATTTCCATTGTTCCTCGTCTGCCTCCTGCTGTTGATGGGTTGGGGGACTATGGTCTCAATCTCGCTCGGCAACTCCGTCAGGATTTTGGCTTAGTGACTGACTTTATAGTTGGAGACCCATATTGGGTTGGGGAAGCTTCTGTAGAGGGGTTTGCGGTCAAGCAGGTGGCGGTGCAGTCTGCTGCTGCCCTGCTGGATGTGCTGCCCAGTGAGTCGCACTCTTCAGCAACGGTTCTTTTGCATTATGTGGGCTACGGTTATGCTAAACGAGGGTGTCCAGTTTGGTTGGTGGAAGGCTTGGAGCGTTGGAGGGAAGCTGCGAGTAACAGAGGTCTGGTGACGATGTTTCACGAAATCTATGCATTTGGCCCGATCTGGACAAGTCAATTTTGGACATCGCCGTTGCAAAAAAAACTTGCGGCACGTCTGGCTTTCCGGAGCGACCATTGCTTCACCAGTAAACAGGGATATGCTGAGATACTCTATCGCCTCAGTCAAGGCAAACATGCCAAAATTCCTGCCTTGCCTGTTTTTTCCAATGTAGGGGAGCCAGATTATGTCCCTCCATTAGTTGAGCGATCGCGACGATTGGTAGTATTTGGGGGTTGTGGTCCTCGTTCTCGCGTCTATGCGCGATCGCGTTTGGCTTTGGAGCGAACCTGTCGTGACTTGGAGATTGAGGAAATTGTCGATATTGGACCCTCTTTAAGTTTTGAGATTCAGCCAGTGAATGGAACCCCAGTTACCTGTTTGGGAGTCAAGACTGCTCAGGAAATTAGCAGCTTGCTATCAAGTTCGGTAGCTGGTTTTTTTGATTACCCTGCTGAGTTTCTGGCAAAATCGACTATCTTCGCGGCTTACTGCGCTCACAAAGTGATTCCAGTCGGGGTCTTCTATGAAGGACTCAATGTGGATGATCTGGAACCAGGGAAACATTATTGGTTAGGCGATCGGCATCAGGGCGGCATGGATTTGTTATTGGGGCAAGCGATCGCAGACAATGCCCACGCTTGGTACCAAACCCATAATTTATCAATTCAAGCTCGTACTTTTGCAACGTGCCTGTTGGCTAAGGAATGAATCGAAGTTTATGCTTCTGGCACGGTGTTCTAGTGATGACGATTTTCCGTAGCGTTCCGCCCTCATGAAAACTAAATTCGCCTCGTTTTCACTTTCCCCTAGGTCTTCTTATTGGATTAAAACACTTAGCAAGTTTATTTCAGTTCAATTGGCTGTTCAAGCCTTGGGAATCGCAAGCGGTATTTTATTAGTTCGTACCTTAAGCAAGGAGGAATATGCATACTTCACAATTGCCAGCTCAATGCAAGGAACGATGAATCTTCTAGCTGACAGTGGCATTGGTACAGGTCTGACCGCAATTGGGGGTAAGGTTTGGCAGGATTCCTATCGTTTTGGGCAGCTTATCAATACGGCAATGCAGTTACGGCGCTATCTAGCACTGATCACAATTGCAGTAGTGACACCAATTCTCTTCTGGATCTTGCTCAGTAATGGAACTTCATTTATTTATACAATTCTAATTGTAGGGACGACACTGGTAGGGTTAAATTTTCAGCTAACAGTCGGGGTTTTAGATGTAGTGCCACGACTATGTTCTCAAATTAATAGAGTGCAAAATATAACCCTATATTTTACTGTTTCGCGTTTAGTCTTCTTAGGTATTTTTTACTTAACTTTATGGAATGCTTTGGGCACTATGGTGGCAACTTCACTTGCCTTAGGAGTACAGTCCGTGATTTTAGGCTCTTGGGCTAGAGATAGCATAGATACCAGAGCACCGATTCATAATGAAGATCGACTAGAAATTATAAGAATTATTAAAGGTTTATTGCCTAGTACTATTTATTACTGTGTACAAGGACAACTTACAGTTTGGTTAATTAGTATTTTTGGCAATACTCAAAAAATTGCTGAAATTGGAGCTTTAGGACGCTTGGGAATATTTTTTTCAGTTGTTGGCTCATTGATGCATGGCATTATTCTACCAAGCTTTTCTCGCTGTCAGTCCTTTAGTCTTCTCTATCGCCGCTACTGGCAAATCCTCAGCAGTTTCATTTTGATGGGATTGCTTTTAGTAGCACTTGCAGCACTTTTTCCTAGCCAACTCATTTGGATTTTAGGTAAGCAGTACGCACATCTACAGAGTGAGGTGTTGATACTAGCAATTAGCTCATCTTTTAGTTCAATTGTTGGAATGATGTGGTCACTTAATGCTTCTAGATCCTGGGTTCAGAACTCTTGGCTTTATGTACCAGGAACAATTGCTATGCAAATTGTTCTGCTTTTTATATTAGATGTATCTACAATTAGAGGAATTATATTTTTTGGTATGTTATCTAACTTCCCTTTCTTTTTAGTTAATATATGGCTAAGTAATAGGGGATTTAAGATATACAGTCAACAGATTGTTTAAAATTTCATCTTCGTAGTTAAAAGTACTTATAAAAATTTGAGAGTCATGAAAGATCTAGTCGTAAGCAAAATTAAAGACTTAACAAGACACTTGGGGTTTGATGTTGTAAAGTATCGTAAGCCAGCCGAAAGTTTTCCTCCAGATTTTGATAGTTCTACGATTGAAACAATTATTAAAGTACAGCAATACACTGCTACCTCTTCAGAAAGACTTTTTGCCCTTTGTGAAGCTGTTAGATATGTAGTTAAAAGTAAAATTCCTGGGGAAATCGTTGAGTGCGGGGTCTGGAAAGGCGGCAGTATGATGGCAGTCGCGTATACTTTATTATCTCTAAAGGAAGATAGCCCTCATCTTTATCTTTTTGATACTTTTGAGGGAATGGCTCCTCCAAGTCAGAAAGATATTGATTTTGCAGGAACATCTGCTTCTGAAATACTTAGGCTCAGTCAAAAAGAAGACAAAAACTCTTTTTGGTGTTATGAACCCCTTAAAGAAGTAGAGAAAGCTATGCTTAGCGTGGGCTATCCAAAAGAAAAAGTTCACTTTATAAAAGGAAAAGTTGAAAACACTTTACCAGAGCAAGCTCCGCAGTCTATTTCTTTGCTAAGACTGGACACTGACTGGTACGAATCAACACGTCATGAACTCATACATTTATTTCCACGCTTGTCTCCAGGGGGTGTAATCATCATAGATGATTATGGTCATTGGAAAGGAGCAAGAGAAGCTGTGGACGAATATATACAAGAACATAAAGTGAAGTTACTTTTGAACAGAATAGACTACACCGGCAGGATAGGAATCAAATCCAATGTATAGTTCAGTGTCGAGCTTTATAGCGACTAGATTATGTATGGCAAAATCTAATTCTCCAGATAACTTTTTAGTTGTTCCTAACGTTCCCTGGAATACACTTTACTTTCACAGAAAGCTTGTTCTTGAAGCTGTACTGAGTATGGAATCTCTAGTTAAAGGAGATCTACTTGATCTTGGCTGTGGTACACAACCTTATCGCTCTATATTCACGCAGATTAAATCCTATGTAGGCGTTGATATTTCTAGCAGTTGCCACCAACTTCAACCTGATACTGTGATCTATGACGGAGAATCTATCCCCTTCCCCACTAATTCATTTGACTGGGTAATGGCTACTGAAGTATTTGAGCATGTTCGTCGTCCAGAATTATTACTCTCCAGCATCTATGAAGTCTTGCGTCCTGGCGGTGGTTTTTTTCTAAGTGTTCCTTTTCTTGCAGGAGTCCATGAACCACCTTATGATTTTCGTCGCTGGACTAATTATGGATTGGTCGATGAGTTAGAGAGAGCAGGTTTTGAAAAAATTGAAGTTCGTTCTCTAGGTAATTGGCACACGGCAGCAGCGAGTTTCATTGGACTCTATCTGGCACACTGCAAAAAGCCCTGGTGGACTAGGTACTGGTTAACTCCTTTGGTATGGGTAATCAAAAACCTAGTTGTCAAATTAGATTCAGTGATAGAAACAGCAGACAATATGTGCATTGGTTGGTTTGCTGTTGCCTACAAACCTCTGAATATTCAAGGGTATAAGTAATGGGTTGTTCGCTAAGAATACTGATGATACTTCACATGCCCTGGAATAGAAATCTAGGTGGAGCCAGGGTGCAGCTTGAGTTAGCTGAAGAGTTTTCTAAGTTAGGTCATAGCGTAGAGAAGTTTGACTACAACGATGCATTTCCTCAAAGCAAGCCATCGCATATAGCAAAATTAGTGCGTCCCAGCTTTTCAGTTAAAGCCAAAGGTTTTGTTCAGGCAAATGCCCATCGATTTGATGTTATTGATGCTCACCAAGGTAATTTACCCTTTTCTAAGCAAGAACTGGGGTTTCAGGGTTTATTGGTTGCTCGCTCAGTGGGATTGTATGCATTTTATGAGGATTTTTCCAAGTTAGAGCAAGCAAAATGGCCTCCCGAAAAAATTAAAACTCATATCGGAAATTGGCTACGGTCTTGGCAGCAAAAGCAAGAAAGTCCTCTATATCCCCGTAGTTTACAAACCTGCGATGTGATTAATGTGCCTAACCACGATGAGCTAGCCTATGTTCGCGATGTAATAGGACTGGGCGACAAGTGTGTGGTTTTTCCCTTTGGACTCTCGCAACAGCGACAACAGGCATTTGCTCAAGCTGTCCAACCGGCTGAGGTGCGGTTGGACAATAGACAGGTTGCTTTCATCGGCAGCTGGGGGCGGCGCAAGGGATCTAGGGATTGGGCGGAAATTGTTATGCGCGTTAAAGAGCAAGTGCCAGGGGTTCGCTTCCTATTTTTAGGCACAGGTCTTGATACGAAAGCGGTTTTAGAAGATCTCAACCTTTCAGTCTGTGACTGGATTGAGATTATCCCGCACTATCACAGCGAGGAACTGCCAGGACTTTTGAGTGGAGCAACAGTGGGGGCTTTCCCTAGCTATATTGAGGGATTTCCTTTTGCTGTGCTGGAAAAGCTTGCTTTTGGTCTGCCAGTTGTAGCCTATGATGTGCCGGGAGCACGGGAAATGTTACGTCATTTGGATGATTCCTTCCTGATTCCTGCTGGTGATATTGAAAGATTTAGTAGTCAGCTAGTAAAGTTGCTGACGCTTGATGAAGTAAGTTATTCACAACTTTCTAGACGCTGCTTTGAGAGCGTGAAAAGATTTTGCTGGCGCAAAGTTGCTGAAGAAACGTTAGATGTTTACCACAAATTTTTAGAGGAAAAGAAATGACTCATACAGATAGCAGAATGGCACTACAACCATCTGATATTTGTATAAGCGTCGCCTTAGTGACTCGCAATCGCCCTGAGAGTTTAGAGCGTTGCTTGAGGAGCTGGCAATCGCAAACTGTATCCCCGTTTGAAATCGTTGTTTCAGATGATTCTGATGAAGTGTATACATCCAGAAATAAAGAACTGGCTCAGCAGTTTGGCTGTGTTTATACTCAAGGACCCCGCCGAGGGCTGTACGCGAATCGAAACCATGCCAGTTTGACTTGTCACGGCACCCATATTCTCTCTGCCGATGACGACCACACTCACCCCCAAGACTATGTTGAGAAAATTTTAGAAGTTGTGGCAACCGATCCAATGCGGGTATGGATTTTTACAGAACGCCATCCCACTCAACCCGATGCTCCCCTGATTTGTCCTGCCGAACTAGCTCCCGATGGTGTAATTCGTGCTCCTAAAGACCCATCTGACTGTGCGGCGATCGCAGATGGTTGTTCAGTCTATCCCAGACAAACATTCGACAAAGGCTTACGCTATGACGAAACATATCCTTTCGGGAATATGTGGTATCTCTGGGGAAAGCTGTTAGTAAAACATGGATGGCGAATTTCGTTTTCGGACTCTACATTTGTTTGGCATCACGCTACTTATGAGAGAGAGTTTTACCAAGACTGGCTTCGCAGGCAATTAGAAGCTAGTTCCTATGTTTCGTTTGTTTATGCATGGTGGGTCGAACCTTCAGTTAAAAGTCACTTTTTTGCATGGTTTTTTTTGTTAAAAAGAATGATTTTGCCAAGCTCTATTGTTGGCTACAAAGTAAGAGTGCGCTTAGGGATTACTGATGCTTGGAGATTACTAAATCAAGCTTGGATTTCTCAAAGTAGATATAATGAGAGTTTTATTTTTACACCATAATCAGCCCGATTACCTAGCAGAAAGCCTATTTCATGGACTGCGTACACTATTAGGGAAGAACTGTGTTGACGTTCCTCGCTACGATAGTATGTATGCTCCATTAAGCGACAAGCTCAGATCTAAACTGCGAGGATATGGTTTCACACTTTATGGTCTTCTAGAAGACATTCCAGAACTAACTGGAAGTAGATACTTTTGGCAAAAAGATTTACAATATTATGATTTAATTGTAGTCGCTAACATTGAGCATCAATGGCAATTATTTTGTAACTTATCATCTCTGGTTACCCCTGAAAAGCTGGCAATTTTGGATGGAGGAGATGCGCCTCGATTATTTCCCTTTGTCTCTTTTAGGGAACTGCTGAAACGTCCTTTATCGCTCCTCGCACCACTATCAGGGATTAAATATTTTAAGCGAGAACTCGTTGGTGAAGGATACTCCTACGGATTAGAGCAGCTTTTCCCACGTCAACTGCACCAGTGGATACCCAAGGCTCAGAATACTATACCAATCAGCTTTTCCATTCCGCAAGAGAAAGTTTGGAAAGAAGGTAGAAGAGCCAGAAGTAAAGACTTTCCTATCCATATTGTAGACTCTGAAGTTTCTATGCACTTACCTGGTACTTCATGGCAGTATGCATTTTCATGTGAAGCTGAATACTACGACGATCTGAGACAATCCCGCTTTGGTGTAACTACGAAACGTGCTGGGTGGGATTGCCTGCGCCACTACGAACTTGCTGCTAACGGTTGTGTTTTATGCTTTCGGGATTTGAATTTAAAGCCAGAAACCTGTGCTCCTCATGGACTTAATGAACAAAACTGTATTATTTACCATTGCTTTGAAGAATTGAAGGAAAAGCTCTCTACACTGACAGAAGGCGATTATTACCAGTTACAAAAGAAGACATATCAATGGGTTAGCAGCAATACCACTGTTGAACGGGCAAGATATTTTCTCCAATGTTGTTCTTAAGTTCATTCAATTCAAACCATGATTTATGAGGCTGTAAACCAAGCCGTATTGTCAAAGATACCCATATCTGTTAACTGTTTACTCGACATAGGCTGCGGTTCAGGTGCATTGGGCAGAGAGGTAAAACAGAGGATTAACTGTGAAGTAGTGGGAATCACTTATTCTGAATCAGAAGCTACTATAGCTTCTAAGTATTTAGATCGAGTGCTTGTTCACGATCTTAACGTTTTTAACCCTATAGATTTAGGAAAATTTGACTGTATCATCTGTAGTCATATCCTAGAGCATCTCTATCAGCCTCAGGAGTTACTTAGCAGACTGCATAAAACCCTAACACCAGACGGTAAGCTGATTGTCGCTCTGCCAAATACTTTACAGTGGAAACAGCGTTTGGAATTTCTTAAAGGAAATTTTAAGTATACTGACGGCGGGGTCATGGATCGAACTCATTTCCGATTCTTCGACTGGGAAACCTCGCTGGAACTTGTTACAAATTCCGGATATACAGTTATCTCACAGAATGCAGATGGCTACTTTCCTCTGCCTGTCATCCGAAAAATCATTCGACCAGCAGCAATTAAGCTGGATCACCTTGCTACTAAAGCTCTACCCGGTTTATTCGGATGTCAATTTATTTTAGTTGCCCAGTCAGCCTCACATACCTAAATGGAAACACATCCAATTATTAGCGTAATCATACCCACATACAACTACGCTCATTTCATCGGTGAAGCAATTGAAAGTGTATTAGCCTCAAGCTTTCCTCTAAATGAGGTTGAGATTATTGTGATTGATGATGGGTCTACAGATGACACTGCCGAGAAAGTTAAAGTATACAAAGACAGAGTGAAGTACATTGCTCAAGATAACTCTGGTAAGGCTCAGGCAACCAAGGTAGGTATTGATTCTGCCAAGGGTAGGTATATTTTTAATCTAGATGCTGATGACCTATTTATGCCTAACAAACTCCAAGAAGTTGTTGATATTTTTGAGGAAGACAGAGATATTGTTCATGTGGCACACCCGGCAATGTGCTGGAATGTGAATAATGATAATAAAGGAGCAGAGCAGGTTCCGGAAACCATTATCGGTCGAAAAATTCTTGGTAAAGATTTGTTATCTTACTTTTACAAAAATGGAATTTTTTTTGGCGGTGGTTCAACATTTGCTGCGCGTACTGAAGTGTTAAATAATGTTGAAATACCCAAAAGAGTTGATATGTTTATAGATGAGTATCTGGTGCTAGTTACGCTAAATCAAGGATATTCATTTTTTAGTGAACAGCCTTTATCTATCTGGAGGATTCATGGCAAAAACTTCTCGAATGGTTCTATGAATAATAGTCAAAGATTACAGCTATATAGGAAAATAGAAAGTTTAGAGTCAATTTTAGATAACTTATCATTCATTGTTCTCAAAGAAGATATTGAGAGATTGTATCAACTCAGAAACAAAGTTTTAACTTTATTTTTAAAAGAAAAATTAGAAGAAAAATCGTTTTCCGATATTTTAAGCTTGTGGGCGTTTATTTTTACGATATTTGCTACTTTTGGAACAGAAACTTTTGAAATCTTAAAGAATTATCCAGTTTTGAGTAGAACCTTGCCAACTTCTATACTAAGACTGCTAAAAGGTGTTTCAAGACAATAGGAGCTGAAGGAGGGTTTGAAGGTGTTATTTTTTATGAGTTGTAGAATCTTCAATCGTTTCAATTGTTTGCAGCATTGCTTGTGCCATATCATCCCAAGTATAACCTCGCAATTTTTCTGAAAAAGAGCTTACCAACTGGCAGTATACGTTAGCATTTTCTCGCCAACTGCGAAGCCTCGTCACCAGATCGAGTAGATCTTCTGGGTTAGGGAGTAATAAGTTTCTGAGTTTGGGTGGATAGCGTTCTGCCACCCCAGCTTTAGCACTAACCAGGGTAGCCAAACCACAACAGAGTGCTTCATGCACCCCCAGACCATAAGCCTCGTAACGGGTGGGGGCAACCAGACAATCTGCGGCTCGCAACAAATCCGCCACATCAGAACGGAAACCGAGAAAATGTATGCGGGAAGAGATACCCGCCTCAGCTGCACGCTTCTGCCACAGTGGCAGTTCTGCACCAACTCCAATAACCACCAAGTCGGCATCCCAACTGGGGTCAGCACACAACCGCTGCCAAGCTGAAAACAGCGTATCAAACCCTTTACGGCGATCGCCCAAGGCACCAATAAACAACACAATCGGCAATTCTTGCGACCAACTCAGCCGGTGACGGAGTTGAGTACGCTCTTGAGGCGTTGCCGGGTAGAAGCTGTGCGGATCAATGCCATAGTAGACCGTGTGGATCTGCTGAGGTGCGATCGCTAATCTCTTAATCAAATCCCGTTTAGTGCTATCTGAGTTGACAATAATCACCTGAGCAGATTGC
>CBDTXL010000104.1:0-14213 GCA_965364435.1 uncultured bacterium | reverse complement strand
TCGCAAAGAACCAAGGAATTTCTAAGGAGACAAAACTTGTCTTGCTCAGGCGAGGCGCAATCTTTGAGGATTCAACCAGTAATCGCTCTGAGGTTCTGACTGCTCACTAAATTAGGAGCTGTCCAAAGAACTCAGGTTAATGACAGTGAGCCTTTGTATTGAGGCTCTCTCGTACTTGTGGTGGAAATTCCGATTTTTGGGTAATGGGTAATGGGTAATGGGTAATGGGAATTGCATACCCCATAAGGATTTGACCAATTGTATAACTTTGACTTATCACCATAACTACGGGAGAGCCGCCCTTTTCGTGAATTAAATATTGTCCCGGTTTGTATAAACGATAACTAACTGATTTAGTCGGAAACCTTTAATAGGATAGATGTGAGATCAAACAGGGGCATTTAACTTAAAAAGGCATAGTCTAGAGACACTATATCGTTAGGGATTCAGATTCTCGAAAAAACTACGGTAAAAGAAATTAAACCTGTGGGGGATGAGCTGGATTTGATACTGTCAGGAAAAAACGAAAACATATTGAGCGTGGATACTGTCCTCTTTGCTCTATGTCGTACCCCTAATAACAGTGGCTTGGGTCTGGAAAAGGCTGGAATTGGGCTGAGTGAAGGTGCGATTGTGGTGGATGAGTACAACCGAACGACACAAGCGAATATTTTTGCAGTTGGGGACTGTATCAACCGAATTAATTTTACTCCGGTTGCGATCGCTCAAGGTCGAGCGTTTGCCGATACTCAATTTGGCAACAACCCCCGCACGGTTGGCTATGAATATGTTCCATCAACCGTTAGTTCTCAGCCTGAGGCGGCTACTGTTGGTTTGAGTGAAGCCGAAGCCCGTGAAAAACTGGGTGACGCTGTGCGATGCTATTGCTCCAAGTTTCGTCCCCTTTTACATAGTCTGACTAACCGGGATGAGAAAACTCTAATCAAGTTAGTTGTTGATAGTCGCTCAGATCGGGTGCTAGGCGCTCACATGGTGGGTGAGGGGGCGATAGAGATTATTCAATGTCTTGCTTTAGCCCTCCGCGTAGGGGCAACCAAGAAACATTTCGATGAAGCGATCGGTATTCATCCTTCAATTGCCGAAGAGTTTCTCACTCTGCGTTAAAAACCATGACACCAGACCTGAATCCTTACGCTTTTATATATATATTCGGCAAGAGTCCTCAACTCCAAAACTCATCAAGCTGTAGATCGGTAACTTCTTTTTGTAACTCTTGAAAGTAATCGCTCTGCGTAATCTGGGTTACCTCTCGCTCTCGCTTTTGATGGTCAATTTCAATGCGTAGCTCCTGCAACTGCCGTCTGAGTTCTTCTTCTTGCTGCTTGCGTTGGGAGATGTCTTGTACAATTCCTTCGTAGTAAAGCAACTTGCCACTGCTATCGCGCACGGCACGGGCATCCATACCAACCCACAGGATGCTTCCGTCTTTCCGATATGCCTGATACTCAACTTCTTTGACTTGCCCGTATTCCTGTATCAAGGCTCCGAACTGCTTGCGATCGCCAGGATTGACATAAAGCTGCGTCTGAATGTCTGTAACGCTGGCAGTCATCTCTTGTGGGGAGTCATAGCCGTAGATACGCGCCATCGCCGGGTTGACGTTAATGAAGTGTCCCTCAGGAGTGGATTGAAAAATCCCTTCGAGGGCGTTTTCAAAGATACTGCGATAGTTTTCTTCGGCAATGCGGAGAGATTCTTCAGCGCGTTTGCGATCGGTGATGTCCCGCACAATGATCAGCACCTCATCGGTTCCAAGTGCGACAATACGAATCTCTTCATCCTGAAGTTTGCCGTCAATCACCAGTTGATGTTCGTAACGCTGCACTTCACCAGTCTGCAAGGCTTGCTGAATGTAGTGCATCCGTTGTTGGGCCTGTTCTCTGGGAAGCGACTCCTGTACAGTGGTTCCTATTATAAAATGGCTTGAGTCGTGAACAGTAAAGCGTTCTGTGCCGATGATATTCAGATATGTTCCATCGCCTTTGGCACGAATCAATAAATCGGGGATGGCAGCGACGATCGCTCGATTGGTCGCTTCACTTTCACGCAGGGCTTCTTGGGCTTTGTGGCGATCGGTCACCTCAATTCCTACCGTTACAGTGGCAGAACCGTTTTGATACTTCTGCGCCGCCATCAAATAGTAGCGTTCCTCATTGTTGACGCAAACAGGGATTTCCTGAGAAGCAGATGGCTCATGACTGGCAAGAAATGCTTGCATGAACGTTACGTATTTCGGGCTGTTCTCAAAGAAACCCACTTCTTTGCCGACAATTTCATCGGGTGATAAATTTAAACTCTCTGACAGATGGCGATTCACACCCAGATACACGCCATTAGAGCCAATCCAGGAAATCGAACCGGGCACAGCATTCAAGACTGCTTCTAGCTGTTCCTTTGCTTCAGCTAATGCTTCTTTTGCCTGCTGTAAGTCGCCGTTGGTTTGTTGGAGTTCTTCCTGACTCTTGCGAAGGGCGACTGTTGCTCGATTCACCGCTTCTTGCAGTCGCGCTGGTGCGCTGATCAAAATAAACACTAGCCCTCCTGCCAACAGTGCCAGCCACCCGCCCCCCATCCACAACCATTGGGAAGTCGGATGAGTCAATGGCCATCCGGCTGCTGGGACTGCCGCTAACTGCCACGAACCATTGGGGAGTGTCACTGATAAAAGAACTGGCTCGTGCTGAAAAATCGCGGCATCACCGAAAAATACTTTTCCAGCCGCCCCTAATCCATCCTTGCCTCGGATAGTGTATTTGAGTTTGGCAGACTTTTCAAACAGTCCAGCTTCTTTAAACAGGGTATCCTGGTCGATGATAATACCTGTTAAACCCCAGTAGGAGCCACTTTCAGGAGCTTTACCAGGGGGGGTGAGAAAAATGGGGGTACGAGCGATGAACACCATACCTCCCTCAACTAACTTCGTCTGACCTGCAACTAAATGAATCGGTCCTGCAACTATTGTTTTTTTATTATTGATTGCCCGTGCGATCGCTTCCCGTTCTTCTGGAATTGACAACGGGCTAAATCCGATCGTCGCTTCATTCCCCGCTAGGGGATAGATATGACTGACTGCGGTGTTTTTATAAAGCACCACGCTGCGGATGCCTGATTCCCGTGCCACGATCGCTTGGGTAAGCCGTTCAAAAGTCTTCTGGTCAATATCCGGATTGACCGTCGAGACATAAGACACCAAACCTCGTGTGAGAAATAATCGCTGGTTCAACGCTGCTTCCAAGCGTGCTCTAACAGCACTCAGTTCACTAAGCACACTTGCGCGATTTTGCTCCCGGAACCGTTCTTGTTCTGAGCGATCTAAGACCCAAACGGCAGCGAGAACTGATACTACCGTCAGTAATCCTCCCAAATAAGCCTTGATAGGATATTTCATTTTGAAGTTTCTAACAATAGTTGTTAATCCCAGGTTGGGAGATTATGGTGTCTGAGAATAGAGAGGCTTTGATTCAAACCTCCCCTTCCAGCTAAAAACATTATTCCTTTTCCCTCTCCTTTTAGGAGAGGCGTCGGGAGAGGTGGGAACCCTTTGGGGGTAGGTTATTCTGATGTACACGCGCGTAACTGAGAACTGCTATAAAAGCCCAGCCGCGTGTTGATTACCAACCATCAACAGAGTCGCCACCGATAATCCAGTCGTTCAAGTCACGCTCTGGTGTGGCAGCATTAAATAGGTGTAATCCAAAGTCTCTGGATAGGTCTTCGCAAACTTTGATGCCTCGGACACTATTTCCCTTGGCGTCTAAGGGCGGTGAGAATGTCCCAATTCCCAGCTTTTGGGGAACAACCGCAGTAATCCCACCACCTACTCCACTTTTAGCAGGTATCCCCACTCGGTAAGTCCACTCCCCAGAGTAGTCGTACATGCCACAGCTGAGCATTACACTAATTACATCCTGGACATAGCGCTCGTCAATCGCACGCTCACCAGTGATTGGGTTAACGCCACCGTTGGCAAGAGTGGCTGACATCATTGCCAGATCGCGACCGTTGACCATAATTGAACATTGCTGAAAGTAAAGGTCAAGGGTTTCATCAATCCGCTCAGTCACCATACCAAAGTTCAGCATCAGGTAAGCGATCGCACGATTTCGATTTCCTGTCGCTTTCTCCGATAGGAAGACGGGTACGTTAATATCTAACTCTCGTCCGGTGTAACGGCGAAACATATCGAGCATCCGTTTGAGGCGCTCAGTTGCTCCATTTCCCTTGATTAAATCTGCGGTAGCGATCGCCCCAGCATTGACCATTGGGTTGTAAGGGCGATTAGTTTTCTCATCAAGGACAATCGAGTTAAACGCTTCTCCCGTTGGCTCTACACTCACCTTACTGTTGACATACTCTCGACCATGATCCTCCAGCGCCATACCATAAACAAACGCCTTGGAGATCGACTGAATGGTGAACAGTTGGCTGCAATCACCCACCTCGAAAACCTGACCATCTACTGTCACCACACAAATACCAAACCAATCACGGTTGGCTAAAGCGAGTTCAGGGATGTAGTCAGCAACAGCACCATCCCTGAGGGATTGATATTTCTCATGCAAGTCAGCGAGATAGCCCCGAAAAGGGGAAGTAACAGCCTGAATCGAATTCGCTAGTGACTTTAAATCGTGTTTTTCTGCCATACTTTTTTCATCTTCAGCCTAGGGTAATCTAACGGGAAGGTTACATTCAGGGACTGACGTTGCAGAATTTAGTCCATAATTTGCTGCGCTACCTTGCTAAACTCCTGACTCACCGGATGATTCGGGTATTGCATACAGAAAACACCGTTGCTAGCAAGTTGCACGACATCTTCCGACAAGGGGAAGATGCCTGCCACTGGAACACCGTAAGTTTCCTCTACTTTTTGTCGTAAGGCATCAAAGTTCAATTTGCTCAATGCCTTGTTAATCGTCAGCAGCATCTTACGTACCTTTAACTGCTTAGCCACATCGATCGTTACCGCCGTGCCTTGGTAGTCTTGTTTGTCTGGACGCAGAATCAGAATCAAGACATGGGAGATGGCGATGGAGAGGAAGGTTTCCTTCGACAAACCTGGGTGGGTATCGATAAACAAATAGTCTAGCTGGAGACCCTTCACCAACTTGCGAAACCCATCATTGAGCAATCTGACATCGTATCCCTCACTTAGAATTCGGGAAATGTCGTCTGCCCTAACACTGGAGGGAACCAGAAAAATTTTGCCATCACCTTGTAGCTGTACGTTGGCACTGACGTCATAGGCAGTCTCTTCAATTGGCGCTTGACCCCAGAGATAGTTATTGAGAGTCTTATTCATACTTTCCGGCTCTAGACCGAAAAGATTATGAATTCCAGGGGACTGAATATCGGTGTCAATCACAGCGACTCGCTGTCCTTGCAGGGCAACCGTTGTTGCTAGGTTAGCAGTAAAGTTTGACTTCCCTGTTCCACCCCGGTATGAGTGAATTGAGACAACTTTAGGCATTGTTTAGTTTTAGAGTTTAGAAGCATTGGTAATAGGTTTAGAGTGTATCCTAATCTTCTAAGTTTTAGTACTGGGACAAGCAAATTTTTAGGAGCTTCAAATGTCATTATCTTTAACCTCAGAAAGGTAGGCATTGGACAGCTGCCAGAGCTATTATGTGATATAGTTAATAGTTTGGTTTTCTATATTAATTAGCTAGAAAGTTTTAACTCTGTATACACATAGCTTCTGTAGTCTACCTGTTCATAGGTCAGAGTTTTTCCTCTTGTAACCTACTGCATGCCATTCCACCTGCGATTGTTACAACAGAGCTAGTCTTGTTGATTGGCGTGGGTGTGGTCAACTAAGGACTAAGAGTCTATCGTTGTGTGTGGATATTAGATTTGAAACCACAGATGCACGCAGATACACGCAGATAAATACAGATGGGTACAGATGTTTAGTTTGTACTCCTCAGGATTCTTCGGATAGGCTCAAAGGACTAAGGACGAATAGACATTTCTGAAGATTAGTATGAAACCCTTGTCCCACTTGGCTGGAAAAAACGGGAAATCTAGAAAACTAATTGGGGTGAATTTTGCTGTTTTGGCATTAATGCTAGTGAATAGCGGATTTACACTCACTGCCTGTCAACAGCTACCAGGAGGTAAATCCACTGATAAATTAAAGGAAGAGCCGCCTGCTAAGTCTGACCAAAAGACCTCTGATGAAAAATTAAAGAAACAGCCGCCTGCTAAGTCTGACCAAAAGACACCTGACCAAAACCAAGGCAAAGAGCAGGACACACAAGTTGACGATGACCCAGAATAATCGCTGCTCCTTTTGGCTCTCCCGTAGTTATGGTGATAAGTCAAAGTTATACAATTGGTCAAATCCTTATGAGGCATGCAATTCCCATGACCCATGACCCATGACCCATGACCCATTACCCATTACCCATGACCCGAAAATCGGGATTTCCACCACAAGTACGAGAGAGCCCTCTTTTTAGGTGTCTTGTGCTACCCTCCTGAATATGGAGATTCATCGCGATTACACTACGCTCGCAACAACACTGCTCGACCGGCGGCAACGCCTCGCCCAACGGGTTGAGTTCCCAGTAATTCTCTGGTCGGGGGTAGCTAGTCCGCGCAACTACCCGGCAAATCTCTTCCCCTTTCGTGCTAGCAGTCACTTCCTTTACTTCGCCGGACTACCGCTAGAAAATGCGGCAATTTGCCTCAATAAGGGCAAATTAGAACTTTTTATGGATGAGGCATCTCCTGGTAGTGCCTTATGGCATGGGGAGATGCCTAAACGGGAAGAAATTGCCCAGATGATTGGGGCTAATGCCGCCTTTCCCCTTTCAGAACTAAAATCACGGGCAACGGGTGCAGCGACGATTGCTGTTCAAAGTGCTGCCACTTGCTTACAACAAGCTGAGATTCTAAATCGACCAGTGGCACCAGCGAATGCTACTGTTAGCGAAGCGGCTCCGAAGGAGCAAGGGATTGACCGGGATTTAGCGAAAGCGATCGCTTCCTTACGACTATCCCACGATGTCGCTGCCCTATCCGAGTTACGACAAGCCGCTGCCGTCAGTGTAGAAGCTCATAAAGCTGGAATGGCGGCGACGCCCAACGCCAAGCTTGAAGCTGGAGTACGGGGTGCGATGGAGGGCGTGATTATTGCTCACAATATGACTTGTGCCTACTCCAGCATTGTCACGGTTCATGGTGAAGTTCTGCACAACGAGCAGTATCACCACCCACTACAACCCGGAGATTTGCTGCTTGCCGATGTTGGGGCTGAAACATCGATGGGGTGGGCATCTGATGTAACGCGCACTTGGCCTGTCACTGGTAAATTCTCTCCTACCCAGCGTGACCTTTACAATGTTGTCTTGGCAGCTCATGATGCCTGTATCGAGAAAATCCGCCCTGGTATCGAATATCAAGATATTCATCTGTTGGCGGCATCTGTGATTGCTCAAGGATTGGCGGATTTGGGCATTCTGCGCGGACAAGTGTCAGATTTGCTGGAAATGGATGCCCATGCCCTATTCTTTCCTCATGGTGTTGGTCATCTGCTGGGTTTGGATGTCCACGACATGGAAGATTTTGGGGATTTGGCAGGTTATGAGGAGGGAAGAGTCAGAAGCGATCGCTTTGGCTTATGTTACCTCCGACTCAATCGACCCTTGCAACCAGGAATGTTGGTAACGATTGAACCGGGATTCTATCAAGTTCCGGCAATTTTGAATGACCCTGAACTACGGTCAAAATATCGAGATGTTTTAGATTGGGAGCGTCTTGCCCAGTTTGCCGATGTCCGTGGGATTCGCATTGAAGATGATGTATTGGTAACAGAGGAAGGCAGCGAAGTGCTGACAGCAGCGTTGCCAACTGATGCAGATGCGATCGAGCAACTGGTTAAGCAAGGTTGAGTGCGATCGCCAACTTTTAGAAGACTAATTTTTTCGTTTTGAGTTTGAAATATGTCTTATGCAGTTGGAAAACCACTTGAAAATTATACATCTACTGCATACGGCTAAGTTGCTTCTCACTACTAGTTAAAGGAGAAAATAATGATGGATATCAAAATCATCTTGAAGGCTGATAGCGGTAACTATTTAGCTAGATGTAACGGTTGCGTTCCTGGGGCTAGCTATCCAGATAGCGCTTTTGTGCATGTAAAAGAAGCCGAAGTGATGAATTCTCCTTGGGCACAATTTGCACTCAAAAAGCTAGACAATGGGAAGTATACCTTGAAGGCTGATAGCGGAAATTATTTGGCTAGGTGTAACGGCTGCGTTCCTGGGGCTAGCTATCCAGATAGCGCTTTTGTGCATGTAAAAGAAGCCGAAGTGATGAATTCTCCTTGGGCACAATTTACACTCAAAAGACTAGACAATGGGAAGTATACCTTGAAGGCTGATAGCGGAAATTATTTAGCTAGATGTAACGGTTGCATTCCTGGGGCTAGCTCTCCAGATAGCGCCTTTGTGCATGTAAAAGAAGCTGATGTAATGAATTCTCCTTGGGCACAGTGGCAAATCATTTTCATTCCGTAATCAATGCAAAAGGTTAGATGCTAACTTTATCTAAAAGTTAAGTAGTTAAAAGAGGACTGAGAATCTTCTTATCCATTGAGTTGCTACCGGGACAAATCCAATTTTCAAGAACCCGTTGCGGACAACTCTTTGAGCCCTCAACAACCACAGGACTTATCCAAAATGAACAAGCTAGAAGGAAAAGTCGCTCTTGTCACCGGCGGTACCAGCGGTATCGGTCTTGCCACTGCCAAACGCTTTGTCGCCGAAGGTGCCTATGTTTTCATCACGGGTCGTCGTCAAGCTGAACTGGATGCCGCCGTGAAAGAAATTGGTAAAAACGTCACGGGTGTTCAGAGCGATGCCTCGAATCTTGCAGACCTCGATCGCCTGTTCGCTACAATCAAGCAAGAGCAAGGACACCTTGATGTGCTCTTCGCCAATGCTGGCGGTGGAGAACTCGCCCCACTCGGATCAATTACCGAAGAACACTTTGACAAAACGTTCAACACGAACGTCAAGGGACTGCTGTTCACCGTGCAGAAGGCATTGCCTCTGTTGCCAGCTGGCGCTTCCATCATCCTGAACGCCTCGATTACTTCTATCAAAGGCACTCCAGCCTTTAGCGTTTACAGTGCGACCAAAGCTGCCGTGCGCTCGTTTGCCCGAAATTGGACACTCGACCTCAAAGAGCGCCAGATCCGGGTTAATGCTATTAGCCCCGGTGTCGTGCCTACTCCTGGTTACAATCACTTGGGACTGAGTGATGAGCAGGTGCAGGAATTCGTGGACAGCCAAGCCAAAACCATCCCGTTGGGAAGAGTCGGTACGCCCGATGAGATTGCCAAAGCCGTTGTCTTTCTCGCTTGTGACGACAGCAGCTTTGTCAACGGCATTGAACTGTTTGTCGATGGCGGTATGGCACAGATTTGAACTTTGGATATAGAACCCATTTGGGATCTAAGAAGAAGTCGCATAGCGCTCTTTGACAATAGCTGGTAGATCCATCACTTGACCACTGTAATTCGATGCCAATAGCGTGATGTATTCTGCCATCGACCAAGAAAGCGGCGTCATTGATTTAGTTGGAGTTCCCGGACTATTGCCAGGGGGGGCGTTATTGTCCCAAACTTGCTCAGGAATCATGTAGGAACTATTGGCAAAGGCACGCATTGTTGCCAGATAATCGTCAGCCTTCTCACCACTGGCTATCGCCAAATGACCGCGTTCTCCTGTAAAAATCGGCCACAACCGCCCGATGCCAGCACCTGTGTAGTCAGCCCCCGTTGCTGTTTCCCCATAACCGTCGTGATTGTAGCGGAAAAAGCCCTCTCCCTTACCCGGAATCGTTTGTTTGATTGTAGAGTCAATTGCCTTGAGTGATGAGAGGATATAGGGACTATTCCAAGGTTTTACTCCCAGACGCACCAGTTCTAAAAAGCTACTGTCAACGATAGAACGTTCATCATAGACGCCCCCACCATTGCGAATGTGCAACAGGTGTCCATCGTTAGGGTTGCCATTATCGTCAATTCGTTCAAAATATTTGCCGTCACCGATAGAACCACTGGTGGTGAATGTCCAGGATTCCACCTTGTTTTGCCAATAATCTGCTGTTGCCAGATAGTTAGCTTCACTCGTTGTGTCAGCATTCACCCTAGCAATATCGGCGGCACAGACTAAACCCGCAATTTCAGCTGCAATGGTACCAGGAGAATAGCCAGAGTTTTCCTCCCAACGCTCTTGTCCCGTCACTGGTCCATTTTTCACAATATAATCTGCCGCAGGCTTGATGTGCTTAATATAGGTAGCAGCATCGGTACGACCCAGTTTCCAAGCCAAGACAATCGGTAAGGCTGTCTCATCCATTTGAATGCCCGTCCAATAAGGCGTACCATCTGCAAAGGCATTCTGGAGAAAATGACCATCGGGTTGTTGCATGGTAGTCAATAACCAGTCGAGTGACTTTGAAGCGGTAGCCGTGTCACCCGCCACAATTAAGGCACTGGCAATTTTGTACAAGTCACGGGGCCAAACGAGGTGGTAGCCGCCTTGCATGGGGATGCCGAACGGAGTGCAGATTGAGTAGTTAGAGTTGCCCCAGGGATTGCCTAAACCTGCAACTATGGCACCAGTGGTTTTATCAGTCGCTGCCTTAATTGCCATTGCGGCAACATAGTACTGCTGGTCAGCAGTGCCGCCAAAGGAGTTGAGACTATTGGTGTAACTGTTCCATTGGGCGTTGTAGGTGGACAGCATCGTCGAGAAATTATCGCCAAGGGTTTCTGCTGCCACCGATTCAGCCTCGGTGTCGTTATTACCAAAGCCGAGTACTAGGTTGAAGGTGACTGATTTTGAGTTTGCATAAGGACTTAAATCAAACATCGCCATTTGGGCAATATTTCCATTGGTGGCTGATTCATAAGTCCAGTTCATGGTATAGTCAGCAATACCGCCTTTGAGGTCTTGCCAGCCGTCGCTGTGTCCGACGAATCCAGAGGACATCATGCCAGCTTTGAAAGCGAGGGAACTCGCTAGTGCACAGGCATGACCACGGGTTGAGTTTTTAGCCACCAGCATCTGTTTCCCGTTATAGGTAGTGCTATAACCTGTAGTGGCTTGTCCCTCATTGTGAATGGCAGGATGATACAGGGTGTAAAGGTTGAAGTTCGAGAGCGTTCCCTCTAAGGCAGTGAAGGTTACCTGTTGGATTAGGCTATTGCGGTTGGGGTCGGTGAAAATTCTCTTTTGAATCTGATACAAGCCATTTTTAGCAGTGTTGGTGATATCCCAAGAGAGCGATCGCGCATCATTCAAAGTAACCTGACTAGTGGTATCGTTCTTTTCTTCATCAACCCAGGTATGACGCGCATCCCCCACTAAAAATTGCCAGTCTACTGTCGCTGGTTTGTCTACAGATGGGTAAAACACCTCACCAAGGATGCCGTTAAAACCCGTGAACCATACTTTTGAAGTGGGGTTAGAGGCAGTCCCAAGGAAAGTGAGAGTTGAAGGTGACCACGTTGGACAAGCCCCTGGCTGACCAAATGCTTCAGCAGGTTTGATAGTCGCTGGCAACAAAACTTTACTGGAGAGCGCGAATGTAATCACCAAAATAGTGATGATGACAATTCCCAACCACTTAAATTTCTTCACAGGTCTTCAAATCTGCCTATTTGAGGTTAGCACCGCTGAAGTTGACACCCCTAAAGTCAGCATAACTGAGACTAGCACGACTCAAATCAGCACCGCTCAGGTTGGAATTCACTAAGAACCTATCCGAAAAATCCGTTCAAGATGACTAAGTATCTGTATTCATCTGCGTTCATCTGCGTTTATCTGCGGTTTCAAATCTCTTAAATTTACTTTTCGCATAGGCTCTAAATAAGCCCTGGAACACTTGTAAAGTGGGAACCATTGGCGTTTTGTCAAGTCATAATTAAATATTGAAAGTTAGAAGCGCCACACGCCCTAGAATCAGTGCTTCAGTTATTCGGGTTAAGGTATGAGCTTTGCGTCAAGATTGAGTCAGCAGGTACCACTACCGCTCTTGCTGTTGAGTGTCCTTGCTATTTTGATGCCTCAGTTGGCATCGGCACAAACCGCATCTGCACCAACTCCTTCTTTAGAACCCTTAGAAATAAAACTGCTAGAGCCGAATGCACCACTTACAGGACGAGACATTATCACGGCTAATACCATCTCCCAAACAGGCATAACGAACCCCAGCTTCTGGTGGGCAGAAGAACAGTTTGATGAGTTTGGTGGCAAACTCCTCAGCAACTGGATAGCCTACCAAGATAAGAAGAGGGTGGATTTGGTGGTCAACCGTCAACCCTGGACTCTCCTCGACTATTTGGGACGATATCGCTTTGTCAATAAGTTTGGCAGTGTTGCCAGGGATTATGACTACAATGTCAGGATCTTCGACCAACAGGCAGCACTCGTGGCAACCTATACCTGTAGCTACAGCACAACTCCACCTGATTGCGCGATTAGGATATTTGACTCCTTTGGTCAGGATAGTTTGCCGGTTCCTCGCAGACAGTTTGGGAGCGATTAGGTTTTATAATCGCCACGGACATAATCTACTCGTTGAGGCTGGGAACAGGAAGAAAGAAGGTGGCTTTTCCCTTTCCTAATTTCCAACCACCAGAGAAAACTCAGCAAGTACCGGCGTGGAATCTAGCACCAGGCGATCGCTTTTCGCAGCAAGGGATAACAATCCACGTTATCTCGCAGAAGGCTGATTTTTGAGCAAGCGGATTTCTTTCCATAGAGCCTCGTACTCCTTAACCGCTTCCTTGGGCAAGGGCTTAAGAAACTCACTGTTGTCGAGAACGGCGCTATCTGGTAAGAGTAAGGGATTCTTACGCAGATCTTCAGGTAACTTATCACGCTTGACGTCGGTGATAATCGGCGAGGCGGCGTTGGTGAATAGAGAAATTTCCCTGGCTGGCTTGGGTTGCCAGCAAAAATCAATCCACTGCTGCGTTAGAGTCAGTTGATTTCCCGTCTTTTCAGACTTAGATTCAGCCGCGAGGGATGCTGGTTGCACCCATAAATCTGCCCAGAGCGCTGTTCCAGAAGAGGGAACTACTGCCTGGATTTGGCGATAGCTTGTTCGCAATGGCAGTATATCAGTAGACCAACCCACAGCTAACCAAGTATCTCCCAAAATCAGGGGTTGCAGATAGTTGTCGGAGCTGTAGAACTTGACCTGTTGATGCAACGCCCGCAGTTCATCTTTCAGCTTTGGCACCTGACTCAAATTTGTAGTGTTGTAGGAATGCCCAAGTTTTTTCAAAGTCAGACCAATTACTTCTCGCGGCTGATCTAAAAGAGAAATGCGATCGCGTAACTCCTCTCGCCACAAATCGTCCCAATCCTTGGGTGGTTTCAAGCCCAATTCCTTAAACTTGTCGCGGTTATAGGCAATCACCGTGCTGCCCCAGCGGTAGGGCGCACCCCATACTAAGCCCGAATCGGCAAGTTGACCAACGCGATCGCGTACTACTAACTCTTGCCAACGTTGCGGCAGCTGCTTCCATCCATTCAACTCGTTAATCTCCAACGGTTGAATCAGTTCCTGCCGAATCGCTGTTTCTAACCAATAATCCCCTAACGTCACTAAATCAGCAACAGCAGGCGTGCCCCCTCCGATGAGCGGTAAGCGCCATTGCGGCTGAGTGTCTTTTTTCCCTGCTTGTAGCTTCCAGGTTTGCAGATGACTAAATAATTTCTTTAGCTGCTGTTCTGGGTCAAATTTGAGGGCGGCGGGTTGCTTTAACCCTTGGCGAAATTCTCCTACTAGCTGAGCAGGAATTGAATCTTTCAGCAGCCGCACTTTAAAAGCTGGCTGATTCCAGCTGCTACAGCCTGATGTCAGTTGAGCCAGTGCCAGACCCCCAGCACCTACCAAAAATGATCGTCGATCCATTCTTTATTTCAAAGGACTATCCAATAGATTGATCTACGGGGTAGCCTAGTGCAACGCGGCAAAAGTTTTCCACCACTTCAATCTTCAATAGGATTAAAGTAAAAGCTTGCTCCCCCGCTCCCCCGCTCCCCCGCTCCCAACTGGTGGGTTATTTCTGCCTGGGTGCACTAGCTCCCAACCCCTAACCCCTAACCCCTACCCTCTAAAGGCTGCCGTCGCTCAACACCAAAACCCACAAGATCAATAACCGTTGG
>CBDTXL010000103.1:0-14240 GCA_965364435.1 uncultured bacterium | reverse complement strand
CAGTCGTAGAGATTTGGATACCTCTTACCGTGTAGAAGCTTTCTATCGCTACAAGGTGACGGACAACATTTCCCTCACCCCTGGTTTTTTTATGCTCTTCAATCCAGAACACAACGACGCCAACGATACGATTTATGTCGGAACATTCCTAACCACCTTTACGTTCTAAGACTAAGGGTCTACATCGACAAAACAGGCAAAGTGGTCATCTCCACCGAGTTTGAGGCGGCAACAAGCTTTTCCCAAGGGCTAGCAGCCATCAAGATCGGCGGCAAGTGGGGCTACATCAGTCGATAAGAAAAGAGGAATCAATAGTGTGCTAGGGTGTAGGAGAGAATAAATTCGGTTACAACGCTTGTTTCTAGTATTGATAGGGATCTTCCTTTTAGTCCTGACAGAGTTATCTCCGAAATCGAAATCTCTACACACCTCTGATTTGGGAGACAATCTATGTCAATTTATGTAGGCAACTTATCCTACGAGGTAACGCAAGAAGACCTTAGTAGTGCTTTTGCAGAATATGGTTCTGTGAAGCGAGTTCAGCTACCCACCGACCGTGAAACAGGGCGTATGCGCGGCTTTGCTTTTGTGGAAATGGGTTCAGAGGCTGAAGAAGCGGCTGCCATTGACGCTCTTGATGGTGCTGAATGGATGGGTCGTGACCTGAAAGTTAATAAGGCGAAACCTCGTGAAGAGAGAGGCTCATTTGGTGGTGGGAACCGAGGTGGTGGCGGGAATCGTAACCGCTACTAAGCTCAAAGCTTCGCACGAGTTGAGTCTCGGTAACTAAATTCAAGGAAAAGGCTTAAGCATTTGTGCTTAAGCCTTTTCTTTTGGAGGCTGGAGAGAGGATGACCGTTTACTCTCTCCTATGCTGGAACAACCTGAACAATCAGCGTTCGTTTATCGCAAGACTGGACTTTGCCGACTTGAACTAGATCAGCTACAATTCTGTCTAGCAGTTCGGCGGCGCGATCGCGATGTTGATTTTCTCTGCCGCGTAACTGAATTTGAAATTTAACTGAATCGCCCTTGCCCAACCATTCTATTGCTCTATGGATGCGTAAGGTGTAATCCGACTTACCAACGTTGGGACGAAGCTTTACTTCCTTGAGTGTTGGTTGAGAGGTTTGGTGGTGACGTTTCTTTTGTTGGTACTGATGCTTTCCGTAATCCAAAATCTTTGCGACGGGAGCATCTTTGCTCTCGGATACGACCACAAGATCGAGTCCTGCCGTCTCCGCTAGTTTTAGAGCATAATGGGTATCGGTCAAACCACGGTTGTTGTTCTCCTGATCAATTAAAAGAACCTTCGCCGATTTGATTTGATGGTTAATCAGTTGTTTGGAAGCGATAATATTTTCCTCTTAAACTCAATGTTCTACTACTAGGGTAGCCTTTACTCACTATACTTGGCACCCTTTGAGTGAGAGGTGATCGCTTTTTCCTCCTCGATTTTGATTGAAAATCGATATGCACATTGATGGCTAAAAGTCAATTCAGCCGCCAGAATTCAGAATCAGTGACGTTGGAGCGATTGCTGAAGTTAGAGCAGGTGATGGCGGAGGAAGTGCGAGAATTGGAGAAACGATTGTAGCAGCGATCGCCCTAACTCCCTGAAAAGACCAACCCGGAAAATAATGATGCTGTTGGCGATTGAGTGAGAAGATGAGTACAGCAACACAACCCCTAACTCTCTCAGAGTTCTTAAAACTCCCAGAAAGTAAACCAGCCTCGGAGTTTATTAACGGAGAGATTGTTCAAAAACCCATGCCACAAGGGGAGCATAGTCGATTACAGTTTAAACTCTGTGCGGCCGTTAACGAAGTCGCCGAACCGCAGAAAATTGCGATCGCCTTTCCAGAACTACGCTGTACCTTTGGGGGAGACTCGGTTGTTCCAGATGTTGTCGTGTTTCGGTGGGAGAGAATTCCGGTTCGTCCTTCTGGAAGGATTGCCAATCGCTTCGAGGTTTACCCTGATTGGTCAATAGAGATTTTATCCCCCGATCAGAGTCAAACGAAAGTATTGGGGAAATTGCTCCACTGTTCCCAGCATGGCACAGAGCTAGGGTGGTTAATTGACCCAGAAGAGGAGAGTATTTTAGTTGTACTTCCAGAGCAACGGGTGCAACTGCTAAGTGGAACCGCGCAGTTGCCAATCCTTAGCGAGATTGCGTTGCAGCTAACGGTTAAGCAAGTTTTTAGTTGGTTAACGCTCTAAGAGCTTATCCGAAAAATCTGGAAAAGAATGGGGCGCATTATCAGAATCCCCTATTCATCTGTGTTCATCTGTGTTCATCTGTGGTTTCAAATCTCTTAAATCTACTTTTCAGATAGGCTCTAAAGCCACCCTACAAACAGGGTGGCGAGGCGCAAAATGCCAAAATTGTATTGACTTTGAGCGGCTGGGGTTTCTACTGCTTGCGCCTAGGAGGGCAGAGCAATTTCAACAATTCAGGAGGAATCTCTTCGTAATGTTCCAGTAGAAAGTCCATCAGGGCGAGATGGCGCATATCGGCTGGTCTGGGACGGCGGTAGTTGCTACCTCTTGTGAACCAGCCTCGGACGGTGGAGATGGAACGGGAACAGATAAATGCGATTGCTTCATGATTCACCTGCCATTTTGACTGGAACTGTTGGGGTGTCATGCCGAGGGAGCAGTATCCGTAGAGGTCGATTAGGGTTTGTTCTCGTTCGGTTAGAGGACGAGGTTTTACCATGGTTAGAATCTCCTTGTATTGGGGAGGTAAGAGCCAGCGCTGGGCTTTGGACGGCTATAAGCGCTGGCTTTTTACCTTTGCTCTTAACGAGCATTAACGCTGTTTAACAACGTTAACAATTACAGGATATAACGTCTTTAGCATTAAAGTCAATATTTGTCAATCTTGTGTCACACTGAACGTTAGCAGCGTTCAACAAGGTTTGCGAAATTCATGGCAGAAAGCCCTACCGTAGGGGTGAGAATCCCCTCAGAATGGTTAGAGGAAATCAATGCTCTTTGTGAACAAACGGGCAAAACAAAAACTCAGATAATGCTTGAGGCACTAGCGCAATACCTGGGTAAGAATACAGTTGTTGGTATAAATGCCGATTTGGAGGCGATTCGTACTTTGCTACGAAACCATGACCAACGGCTGGAGGTCATTGAAAAGAGGTTGAATAGGGTTAGTGAAGAAGACTAAGTTGTGTCACAAACAGCCAGCAGATAAGTTATCTGTGATAGAGACAGCAAAAGCGATCGCATCCAACAAATACACTTCTCAGATTGAGGCGTGGCAAGCGTTGCTGGAGAAATTGCGAGGGAATGATATCATTTCCGGTCGCATCATTCTTGTATAGTTTCGGGTGTTGTAGGGGCGGGTTTACCTTAGATGTCTGTGGGAAGCCTAAGATATCGGTAAACCCGCCCCTACTATGCAATAACAATGCCAACGGACATCATATGAATGAGCGATTCGCGCAACGCGATCGGACTTCAGATCAGGCAATCGCAGTCATATCAGGCAGGATTTTTCAGACGTTTAGCAAGCAGGCAATCCTCAAAGCTAAACGCTTCTTCGTCCAGGAAACTAGCGATCGCCATTTCGATCGTAGCTTCGAGGGAGCATTCCAGTTCAGTGGACTTCTCCAAAAGGGCAGCTGTTATGTAGTCAGGCAAATAATTAAGAAGCTGATCAATCGCTTCTGGGGAAAGATGTTGGGTGGTGAGGGTGTGAGTCATGATTCTCTGGGAATTTTGACGTTATCTTTGCTGCCCGATTTTACATTGAGTGATTGCACTGCAAGATCGGCGATCGCACTATTTCCTCACAAGAAGGATAGATTAGCGATCGCCCGAACAGCAATTACAGCAGCAGATTGAGGTGTGGCAAGCGTTGCTGGAGAAGTTGGGAGGGAGTGAGCGTCGCGTCTCATTATGCAGAGTCACCCTGTCATCGAATAGAGTGACAGTTTAAGTTAACGACAGGGTATGAGCAGCATCAGTTAAGTTTGTTGTCGAAGTGTCCCGAGTAGGGGACAAGATTTAGGATTCCGGCGTTGTGCCCGCATGGGTGTTGTTATCCTCGTTAGAGGAAATAATTTTTATCAATCGTTGCTCAACTTCACGGATATAGTCTGTTAAACCTGTATGAATACCTCTTACACGCAGAAGTTCCAAGCTTGTATCTTCCCAGCACTGCTGTTCGCGTATCATATCTTTGCTTGTTAGCTGTTCAACTACTACTTTTGAATTTCTAATCCGATCAGGTTCTTCCCATGAAGTAGAGCGTAGTCTGTGTGATTCCGTACAAGGGTCAAACTGCAATAGGGTTTTTATGTGTTGTAGAATTTGTTTTTCCCTTTGATTAAATGGAACAAATCCGTTCAAAACCCATGCCTCACGTTTTGGGTTGGCTGTACCAATAACAATTTCTAGTTGGGGCAGTCGATTAATATGTTCGGAGCGTGCTTGCTCAAGCCCTTCCCTACGTTGCTCTGGTTGATTGTCTAAATCACGGATCAAGAGAACGGCTTTAATTTGTCGTGTTCTTTGAAGAAAACGTACCAAATTAAGAACCTTGATAGATGCTGCTCCATCGGCTTTTAACGGTACACCCTTACTATCATGACCCAAAAATCTTGCAGGTTTATATTTTAGTTGTTCTTTTGCCTCATCAATAATTTTCTTAACGTCGCTCCAACAAGAATGTTGTGTTCCATTCTGTAATCCACTCCACTGGAGACAATACTGAAGATTCTCATCCTCTAACCAATCTATTTTCTCTACGATGATACGCGCGGCTAATCTAATAGCGGTTCGTGCATCGGCCCCACTTTCCACTATCACAATAAACTCAACCACTGACTGCTCCTGCAATGACCCAATCTTCCCCCTCAGCATCCCAAAATTCACCAGTTGTCAAAGTTTGTTTTGCCCATTCCACATCAGGATGATCATCTAACCGTTTGGAGAGAGTAAATCCTGAATTGGTGTTACTTAATACATGGACTTGAGAAGGAGTAAGTTCATCCACGATATAGGGAGAATGGGTAGAAAAAATAATTTGCAGGTTGAGATTTGCTTTAATAATTTCCTTAAAAACAGTAATCAGTTCTCGTTGCGCTTTTGGATGGAGTCCCTGTTCAACATCATCCAGTAACACTAAATTAGGTTGGTTAGGATTCATCAGAACAGTCAATAATCCTAGCGTGAGCATTGTTCCTTCGCTAATGGCATGGGCTGGAATACGCTTACCCGTATTCATGTCTAGGACAACTTCCTGTCCTGCCATTTCCTGACTTTCTTCGTATGAGATAGATTTTCCATCGACTTCGATTAAACGTTGGCGATTGACAGGAACCTTGGCTCGCCTTACTCCTACCTCCCGTACACCTGGGACAATCCGTTGTAACATTTCCTGTAAGGATTGAAATTTATCTGGAGCTTCGTTACGAAGATAGTCTAAGGTAGGTGCTAACCCTGAACCATCGAACTCTACTCGCGGCGTAATTGCATCGCTGTAAGCAGCTTTGGCAAGGTTAGTACCTACTAGCTTCAGATGAACGGAGTATCTCAAGGCTTGGGGAATTGGATCTGGAGTATCGCTCAACGAGCTTGACCATCCTTTCACACTTCCCTCATCTCGATCAACCTTCCATGATGCTGTCGGAGACCAATAATTTGCGCTTTGTTGCTGAAAGTTATAGGAAGCTTCCCAATGCTTCGGCTCTTTGTATCCCCAAAAACCTCTACCAGTAACAGACATTTTATCTTGCCCAATTGTTGTAATAACCTCAGGCGCTCTTGGGCTTTGAGATGAAAATATATTTTTGAATTCTGAAGCGGAAAGCCTACTAAGATAATGCAAGGCTTGTAAAACTGATGTTTTTCCGGAACTGTTCTGTCCTACGAGTGCGTGTAAGCGCGACTTATCTAAACTAAGTTGTGTAGATTTATGACTTTTGAAATTATGAAGTATTACCTCTTCTAGCATTTGATTGCTAACATCCTTCGATATAAGTAAGCTTATTGCATCTGATAGACTAAGAAAACCTTAATCACTTCTCTAGCTTTCCTGCTGACCCTCTACCGCTCAAAGCTTCTGAGGTTCTCTCGCAAGCGCTGATGAATGCGTTCACGAAATGTCCGGGAAGCGCATTCGCTCCAAAACGGTACAACAGGCGACATTTGTCAGAGCTAGTTAAATGACACTAATTCGTCCCAAGGACACACAATCTGTCACCGACTACAAGTAATTAGCTACCGTACAGGCGACATCTATACATTCACAAATTATATGTCGCTTTTTAACAAGCTGATGTCGCTGCTTTTATTGCTTCTAAGCCTTATCATACATAGATTACAGGAATTTTGAGGGAGAGATAGAGTCCTTTGTCCCTTTTCACTCTTTGCAGGTCGTAAATCGGATTTTTCACAGTTTAACAAGTCGCTTATTCTTAGCGACGGTGAAACTGAGCCTGAGGTTGTTTTCACAAAATCAAGGTCGTTTCTTATAACCATCAGTAGCTGACCGCCGTTGACGCTCGTCTTTCCTGCGCGAGACGTTGCATAGTGTGGAGCGCGAATCTTCGGTTGTTCAATCTTATCGAGGGTAAGGGCAAGGATTATGAGTCTTTGCCTGACACTTCCTTCCATATATCGCCATGATTCATCTGATACTCAGGCAGATAACAGGAGTCAGGCGATTACATCATGACGAGGGGGCTTGAAAAGTACCATTTGCTACTTCAAGAGGGAGCGATCGCCTTTCAGACTTCGCTCCCTGGCAATGTGTTTAAATACCTCATAATGTCGTCTTTTACGGTTTAGACTCCCTCTGAATTTGGCGTACAGCTTGCTGGTATCTCGGCTATAGCCAATTTCACCGTCTGTCAAGTTTTCAAACAAGCTTCTAGATGCCGCCCACCATTTTTAACGAAGCTTTTCAATAATTGAGAGTCCAAACCCTGCTGTAACCTTATAATTTTAACGTAGGTTTTTCTAGAATCTGCGAGGTAAAATGTCCCAGCATTCACAACCATCTTTTTCTTCAGACGAAGACGATGAGCAGATTACAACTCAACAGCAAGAAAATTGCGTCAAACTTCACAGACTTCCTTCTGAGGAGCTAATCACAGATGAAGTCAAACTCAGGATAGAGGTAATTCAAAGCCTCATCCAACCCTGCGATCGCAAGACCTACAGCATCAAAAAGAAGGAAGCTGCTCAAAAACTAGGGGTGTCACTTCGCCAGATAGAACGTTTACTCAAAAAATATCGAGAGCAAAGGCTGGTTGCACTTACTACAACACGGTCAGACAGAGGGAAGCGGCGCATCGAGCAAGAATGGATGGATTTCATTATTGAGAACTATAAGAAGGGAAACAAAGCTTCCAATCGGATGCTCAGGCATCAGGTGTTTCTTAAAGTTCAGGGGGCGACAAGCGCCCTATAAAGCTTGCTGTATAAGGGTTATCGCCATCAACCCCCGTTGATAAAATGTACGCTTATTGCCAATAGAAGCGATGAGTTTCTCTACCCACTCCTGACACTCATGAAAGGCGACTATCCAGTTGTTGCCATACAAACCGAGCCAAAATTTGCTATGTCTTCTCTTGGTTCGTCCAGGCTCTTTTGGCCGACAAATATAAGGAGATTTTCCCAAAAGACAGGTTTTTTCGCCTTGTAACCAAGCACTAGTCATTGCGATGGCAATCAACAAAACTAGACGTACTAATTTATCAGGCGTTGCTTTGGAGCCTTCTAGATTATAACCGCCAGTTTTGCAATCTTTAAACATCGCTTCTATACCAAAGCGTTTTTTATAAGCGTTTACAGCCGTTTCTAAATCTGCTCGCATTAGTAAGAAGATACCAAGGGAATTTTTCTTGCTTATTTTTATACTTTCTTCGCCAATAGATAGCTAGGTTAAACCGGCTAAAACCTCTTTTTTTACAGTTTTCTGACTTTGGAGCAGCCATACTAATAATTTTAATGTAATTAGTTGTGTTTCACTCAAATATTTTTGCAGGTGGGTTTGATAAAATTGAGGTAACATTTTCATCCCGGTCTTGTTGAAATAATAAGACCGTTATTTTTTACCACAATCTGGCGACTGAATGCGGGCTTATTTTTCTCCCAAAGAAGTGTGTTGTCAATAAGCTCTTGATTTTTCCCGTCCGTCTGAATCCTTCAAACCCTTTATTTATCTTAGTTTTGGGGCGCTTGTCGCCCCCTGAAATCTGAAGTGAGCATCGAGCAAATATTTACCATCAGGGGTTAAATCAGCTCCATAATGCTGATTTTCTGTAGCATTAAGGTCGTCGTAAATTAGATTACCTTAATCGGCGCTCTAGCAGTTACAAATGCTGCTTTTTAATTTATTTCTTTCACTGTAAATTACTAGCGTTGCTTACTGAACAAAACACGACCGATCGCCAGCTTTATTTCATTGAAAAGGTAAGTTTGTATTCCTTGTTGCGTATCTTTTAAATCGGAAAGTTTGTCTTCTGGAGTATTTTTGTAAAGAATCTCAGCAATTGCTTGCAGGTATTTTTCGAGAGAGTCTGAATCTTCTGGATTTAGGTTAATTTTTGCTGTTGACCTCAATTCTTGTAATTGACTGACTTCTAAGGCGTCATTCAATCCCTTAGCTTTTTTGTTTTGATTCAACTCTTGCTCTTTTTCTATAGCTTTAGAAGTCGATAGTTGTTGCTTAGTTTGATCCGAGTCTTCTGATTTATTCTTGATTAGAGATTTTTTGGACAACCGATCATTGATTGAAGATGAGGAATTCATTATATGAGCCAAATCGCTGCCCAAGCTGGATTGAGCGATCGGGGGTTTTGTGTCAGATGTAGCAATATTACTAGCTACAAAAATCTGCCGTAACATATGAGGATTTATACGCTTAGGATTTCCCAATACTGCTGCTGTTGCCTTATACACAGCCCTCTCTACTAATTCCCACATATCCCGGTCGGTCAAAGGCTGCCCTAAACTTTCTGGGGTGCGATTGGAACCTAGTCGAATGAAAACTAATTTATGAGTTGTTGGTACTTTTGGTCGCCATATAGAAATCCACGTATCTAAGTCCTCTGCCAATTGACCTGTAATTTTATACTGTCGATTTTCCGGTTGGCTACCCATCTTATACCGAGCTGCCTTGAGTACAGTCCATGAATGATCCGATTGACGAAACAACGACTTAGATAACTCTAGCTCTTGTATCTCTTTTGACCTGAAGGGGCAATAAACCATTAGTGCAACAATCATGTAATGTTGCCAGGATCTTAAAATAGCTATTTCAGAGCGTCTAGTTCCGGAAGAGTCTCGCTCAGCGCAGCATTGTCGCAGATACTCAACAATCTTTTGGCATTCAATAGAGGTTAAATTGGCTTGCTCAACGAACTCTTTTTTTTGTGCGATTTCCTGTTGATATTTGTGCCTCAAACACTTGGTATATTCCAGAAGTTCTAACACTTGATTAACATCACTCCAATCTGAGTTCGCTCGATGGCGATGCTGCCATTTAGCTACTAAAAGCATGGATTGAGCAATATTTATTGCCCAACCATAGCTGTTTTTTCTCTCCTCTATTCCCCAGTCAATAAAGTTTTTTATTTGCTCGATGTCGAAAATTTCTGTTAAGCCTACTTTATCTAAACTATGTCCTTGGATTTGTTGATACCAACCCAGAAAGCTTAGTATATGCTTTTTATAATTGTTGAAAGTTTGCTCTCTAATGAGGTTTTCTTTACGCTCTGAAACTCTCCCTACTGTCCAGAAGGCATGAAGTTGTTCTAACTGCTCCTTAACTTTAGTGGGAAGTTTTTCTTCTCTGAGAGAATAGGGGTAGGTGTTGAGCTGTCTCCTACCTTTCTGAGCTTGGGTTAGGGTTTGTCCTACAGACAACTGGGGGGCATATTTTGCTGGTTGAGAAGGAACAAGCGCTGGATACCAAGCTTGTTGATGTATCCACTCGAAAAAGCTCCGCAGCACCGAATAGTAATTTCGGAAAGTTGCATCAGACAAGTTCTTTTTTTCTTTAGCTGCGCGTAGAACCTCAATGAGTTGCGGGGCATCCTTGAGAAATATTTGGAGAGGAACTTGAGCCAGACAATCCTCTAAATTGTCACGCAACTGTGGCTGTTTAAAGCCATAGTGGTGCAGTATGTGTTGCCTGAGAGTAGCCCGTAGCATCTTGATCCTCTGGGGATATGTTTGCTTGTGGAGTACTTCAAGGTACTGCTCATACGCTTCTAAGACAGTTTCGGGTGGCATGGGCTAAGTTCTTCCAACTTTGCCTGTTCCCGAACGCTAGCAAGCAAACGTGTTGTCGATCAAGTTGTCGGTTAAAAACTTACGTTCAAACAGCTTAACCTCAAACACCCACCCGTTGTCAACTAAAAGCTACGTTAAAATAGATTAGCTTCAAAGATTATCAGTAATAGTAACGTTTGAAGAAGCATTGAGCAACCACTTAGATGGTAGATTTTTTGTTGCTCTTGCAGCTATGGAAATCCATTATCAAGACACTGACGCAGGTCAAAGGCCTCGGATGCTAAACCGTTCATATGCTCCTGATTTTCCGTATCAAGCGCTGAGATGTCCTACCTATGGATAACTTGAGGATACGTGCAGGCATTCGGAAAGTCTACGGTCTTGAGGCACTGCCTGACCGCAAGACTTCAGGGGGCGACCAAGCCGCTACAGCGGCTGGTCTATAAGGCTTATGGCTCTCAAGCCTCGTTGATAAAATGACTTTTTATTGGCAATAAGATTGAGCATTTCCTCGGTCTTGTAAATAGAGCGAGACCGTTCCTTTTTACCACAACTTGATACTTTTTTCTCTAGCTAGAGCCTGTTGTCAATAAGTCGGAAGTTTTTTGTGAGGGTTTGAACCCTAATGTGCTTTGCACATCAGGCTTTTGGGGCGCTTGTCGCCCCCTGAAATCTTCACTAGATAAAATCTTTTGCCCGTGCAAAAACCGTGCTGCTTCCTCATATCCAGAAGCGGTCATGGCGGAGAATCTCTGGTACTCGTCTAGCGACAAGCTTAAAACTTCGTTGCGACGACAAGCCACGCCAGGAGGCTTGGAAATTTGTGGATTAGATTTGAGGGCTTCCATGCGGCGATGATAGGTAGCCACCAGGGTAACGGCTTGTAGCCAATCGGTATTTTTGACTCCTTGTAAAACACTGAATTTGTGCAGCCGTTGGCTTGTGACTTCAAAGTCATCCCGTAAGGAAAAATCAACACTTGCAAAAAAGGCAGTGGTTAAGTCAAAGAAGTTTAATTCACTAGAAATCGTGTTGATTTTTTCAAAGACTCGGCAGACGGCAAGTTTGGACAGTTCCGGTCTAAGTTGGATGATCGGGATTTGGTAATGCTCGAACTTTTTGATAATCTCTGACTCAAAGCAGTCAATCAGTTCCAGTTTGGCAGCATCGTACCTCCAGTACTTGGAGTAAGCGGCTCTCCAAGAGGTATAGTGAAACACTTTCTCCACGGGGAACATCAGTGTTTCGTACTCTTTTTGGGGTGTGGAGCAGTCCAGGGAGCCGTTAACGCCAAAACCGCTTTTGATGCGCGAGGCGGGTAAGCTAATGATGGCTTCTTCTCGTTCTACAAAAGGGTCTAGGGCTTTTTCGATATCAATGTAGTACCAGCGCTCTTGAATTTTTTGGCTTTTCTTTTCTTTTATCCAGACGGGCTGAGAGGAGAAGAGTGCCATAAATAGGGCGGTGGAGCGTTGCTGTCCATCGAGGATGAGTTTGGAAGGTTCGGGGATTATTTTGAGGGTGACACCTTCGATTAAACGGGGTTTGAATTTGACGTTGGAGTTGCCCAATAGCAGCAAGAGAACGGCTCCCACAGGCCATGCTAAGGAGACGCTGGCGATTAGTTCTTTAACTTGGTCGTCGGGCCAGCAGAAGCTGCGTTGCAGGTCGGGGAGTTGGATTTTGCCTTGCTGGATGTGAAGCAGGAAGTCGGGTAAGGCTTCTTTGGTGATGTCAAATGTGCTGATTGAGTTCATCTCTTTTCCTACTGTTTCTGCTGCCCTAGAAAGCTTTCTTGTTTTCACCGATGCATGGTTCCAAGGGAAAAATACCCACGAAAAGCGAGCGATCGCTGAGTATTTTTGAATGCCTGTTGTCGGTATTTATTAGTACGCCTGTACGTCAGCATAAAGGGGTAACAGGGCAGCAGCAATGGGTTTTTTGGGAAGTTGGTAGTGAGTCACGATCAACTACTCTTGAGGGAAGTCGGGTGGTAGGGCGATAGCTCCAGTTGAAACTAGCTGTTTGAATTGATTGAGCAAGTCCGCTTGTCGCAACAGACGGGTAACGTATCTTGGTCGTCGGTGAAAGTTCGGTCCCCAGTCTTTGACAGTTTTTGGGCTGAGACCTGTGACATCTGCGATCTGCTGAAAGCAGCAGCGCTTCGCTATCGCATTGATACAGACTTTCCGGTAGTTGCGAGTTGGATCTCGTCGAACCCAACGACGGCAATACTCCATCGGTTCCAGGGGTAACTGGCGAAGGGTATCAATTCGATGACCGTTCCGATGGGAGCCGCTCCCAGTCTGCATCCTTCATAGGGGTCAGTGAGCTAGAGCCAGCAGAGACAGGGAGTATTTGGAGATTTAAGTCAGTTGACCAGTTGGTATGGACTTTGGTTAGTTTTGGCTAACACACCTGTACTCCGAACAGTCTCGTGCTTGTTGAACCTAAGTTAGGAAATTTCTGCTGCGAGTACAAGTATTCTAGTCACGAATCACGACAAATTTATTCTAGAGGAAAGTCAGGAGGTAGGACTATTTTCTTGATTGGGTTGAGCATATCTGCCATGCGTAAGATATGGGCGACGTAGTCGGGTCGCCTCTCAAAGTTCTGTCCCCAATTACCGATGGTCCTTGGACTTAGCCCAGTTGCTTCAGCTAGCGCTGCAATGCAGGCTTTTCTATACCCCCGCTCGTTTGGGGGCATATCAACCCAGCGTCTGCAATATTCCAAAGGCTCCAAGGGCAGGTTGTTGAACGCATCGATTCTATATTCAGTTGTCTAGGGATTGCTGTCTATTGCCCTGTCTGAGTTTGGCGTGACTTAAACTCGTGAATCGTGAGTTGTCGTTTGACGGATATCATGAGTTGCGATGCGCTAGGGAAGTGGCTGCGATCGCAGCCTCTAATACAGAAGCGCTCGTTCTACTCTCTGAGGGGCTGGAACTGATTGCGTCAACGCGCAAGGAAATCTTGGAACTGGCTCTCACTCTCAAAGCTGACGATCGCTCAGCGTGGATGCATTGGGGCGAAGTTGATACAACAGACGAAGGAGAAGTGAAGAGTTTTGAGGATGAGCGATCGAAGTACATATCCTGGTCTTAGCCGTAACATAAGAGTTGTGTCGGCTGCACCAAATCCAATGACGGGTACTAACCAACCAACATAGTGCCTTTTTCAGGGTAGATAGCTCTAGTGTGACGAAGACTGGAACAAAACTGGACAGACAAAACATGGATAATGCCACTCGCCTTCAGACGATTCTGGTTGATTCGCCCGTTGGAGCTGTACTACCTGCGATCGCTCTTCTCAATCTCTCTAACTGGTGGTTGGCAGGTGGTGCGGTGCGAAATACGGTTTGGCGATAGCGAAGCGCTGCTGCTTGCAGCAGATCGCTCTTTGGCAATGACTGTCAGTTAGTCATCAACGACTTTGACATCGCTTTTTTTGATGCGCTTGGCGATCGTTAGTTGATCACGTTCTTTCTCATAATTCCTGTTCCCAACGCTGCAAATTCAGTCCCCCTTCTTTAGCTTGGGGATGCCTCAAAACTGAAATAATTTTTAATCCGCCTTTATCGACAAAGTGCATTGCCTTCTCAAATCCGCCAAAGCGGTTAATAAAACCTTGTGCGTAACGGGTATGCTTGTTAGGTCTTATCTCAAAATTAGCGTCTTTGATTTGTTGTTCAATTACTGTCTCACCTGTTGGAATGTAAGCACGGCATTCCTTTCCCGCTAGTGCGGTTCCTGTAATTCCCTTGAATCCAGCTCTTACAGGAGAGTTTCCCCTTAAATACTTTAGTTCATTGGGATCTTGATGCGTTTCAGCATACTTAATTTCCTCTAACTGATAAGAAAGTAAAACTGCTCCTGATCTAGGGGCTGGCATAAAGAATTTTCTACCAGACGCAAAAGTAACGGCTCTCCAGGAGTCAGGGTGATAAGTATTTTTAATAAAAGGAGTTGAGGC
>CBDTXL010000102.1:0-14269 GCA_965364435.1 uncultured bacterium | reverse complement strand
CCAGCAGCAATTAGCGGTTTAGGAAATAAATCTCCAGAAAGACCAACCGCGATCGCTCCTGCTGTAATAAACTCCTTCGCATTTTCCAGTGTGACACCACCAGTAGGAATCAAGGGGATCTGACCTAATGGTCCTTGTAGACTTTTTATATAATTAGCTCCTCCTACCGCTTCGATCGGAAATACCTTGACACAACTGGCACCAGCATCCCAAGCAGTGACAATTTCTGTGGGAGTCAAGGCTCCTGGTATGATCGGCACACCTGCCTCTACTGCTGCTGCTATTATTGCCCGATCAACGTGGGGAGTGAAGAGAAACTGTGCCCCCGCATCAATTGCCTGCTGCAACTGCTCCAAGTTTAATAGGGTACCAGTGCCAATCGTACAGTGCGGTAATTCCCTGCATAGTTGGCTGATTAGCTCAGAGGCGAGATCGCTGTTCCAGGTAATCTCAATTAGCCGCATCCCTCCGGCTGCAACCGCTTGAGCCATTTGACGCCCCAGTGACTGTCGAGACGAGCGAATCACAGCAATTGAGCGATGCTGCCGTAACAGGGTTAACCAAGACTGATTAGACATCATTACTTGTTGGTGTCTGAGTAGATGAGCAGAGGCAATGTAGTCAGACATTCGTTGTTTAAAATGCTTAATATTTCTAAACATTACGGAAGATTGGAGCTTGGCAGCAAGGGAAACTCTCTCTAATTTGCACTGGAACCCTCAATTTCTCTACATCCACGGCAAATGTAACACTACGAATTCCCGCTTATCTGCCATTGGTTAGGCAAGCATAACACTACAAAATCAAGTTTATCCGCCCTTAGTTAGATGAGAACAAAGTTAATCATTCAGTAAAGTATTCAAGTAAGCGTTTTAAGACGAAAAGAAAAACACGGGAGTAATTGTATGGCTCTTTTAAAACTAGCGGATGCTTATCCAAACTATAAACAAGAAATTTTCGGTGGAGATGACATCAAAGGATATGATGTTTACAGCCAAACCGAAGAGAAAATTGGCTCGGTTTATGATGCTCTCATTGATAATTCAGGGAGCTTCCGGTATTTCGTGATCGACACCGGATTCTGGGTTTTTGGTAAGAAAGTCATAGTCCCTATGGGTAGTGTGCAGCTCGATTATGATCGGCACCGGGTTTACGTCACAGGCATGACCAAAGAAGAAGTAGAAAGAATGCCTGAGTACAACGACGACATGACCATCGACTACGACTACGAAGAACGGGTCAGAAATACCTTCAGACCAACGGTTGCTCATGCGGGTACAACATCTGCTACGGTTGAGCGCCCCACCTACGACCGTAACAGCTACAAATATGACTACGATCAGTCCCTCTACCAACCAAATGAGCGGAATCATCAAAAGATCAAGCTGTATGAAGAACGTGTGTTTGCAAACAAACACCGCCAAAAGACTGGTGAAGTTGCAGTTGGCAAACATGTAGAAACCGAAACCGCACAAGTTTCAGTTCCAATCGAGAAAGAACGGGTAATCATTGAGCGCACCAATCCTACCGACACCTCAGAAGTTACACCGGGTGCTACTGCTTTCCATGAGGGGGAAGTTGCACGGGTGGAAGTCTACGAAGAGACAGCTGACATCCAGAAGAAAGCATTTGTGCGCGAAGAAGTCAACATCAGAAAAGAAGTTACTCATGACACCGTAAATTCCTCAGAAACGATTCGTCGTGAAGAATTAGATGTTGATGTTGATGGCAACCCGATTATGGACAGAAACCACTAAGATTTTAACGCCAACAACATTTGAGCAGCTTTCTTGAACAAGCATAACTAATCTTGCCTAGCAAGAAAGCCTTCCTAGCTGATGTAGGTAGAGCCATTACGAAACCGGCTCTGCCTACAATTTAACAGATATGTAGTTGAATTTGAAGAGGGGAGGGTGATAAGGTGGTTGTCAATAATCCTGAAATTATAAAAAATAAAGAGAAAATCAACGATTTATTAGAGAAGCTCAGAAAGAAGCTGAGATTCTTTGCGGTATTTAATCTGGAAGGTCAACGAATAGGACGTATCAAGGATTTCACCCTTGACAAATACCGTCGTCTTTATATGGTTATTCCCCAGTCGGAGCGCCAAGCTGACTCCCCTGTGTATTTATTAAGCAGTAAGTATATTCAGAACATTGACATCTCAAACCGAGCAGTTTTTGTAGACCTCACTCTCGTAGAACTTGAACACCTGCCTATATACCACCGTTCTAATAACAAGGTGACACAGCTGGCAAGGCACTCTCCAACGCCGCCAGTGACTCAGCCAAGTATTACTACTTCTAGTGAGAGACGGGAGCTTGGTGAAACTCAGCCTCAAAAGGCTCACTTGCCTGCAAGCGAAAACCTCAAGGAAGTAGGCGACGAAAGTTTTACCGAGTCTGAGGAGACGCCAGAGGTAGTGGAAGAACAAATTGTTCGCTTGTTGGAAGAACGATTGGTTGTTAACCGCAGCAAGCGGAAAGTTGGCGAGATTGTGGTTCGCAAAAAAATTGAAACCCGATTCGTCGAAGTACCTGTTCAACGGGAGAAATTAATTATTGAGCAAGTCGGCTCAGAATCTAAACAACCTGTAGAAATTGAGCAACTGCCTGTAGAGGAGCTTTCAGGGCGCTCTCCAACGCCGTCAGTGACGCAGGCTCAGGATAAAACTCAGTCCCCAAAAGCTCCCTTTTTTACAACGGAAGACCTCCAGGAAGTAGACGAACAAAGTTTTACCGAGTCTGACGATATGTCAGAGGTAGTTGAAGAAGAAATTGTTCGCTTGTTAGAAGAACGATTGGTCGTTAACCGCAGTAAGTGGAAAGTTGGCGAGGTTGTGGTTCGCAAAGAAGTGGAAACCACAACTGTACAGGTACCAATTCAACGGGAGAAATTAATTATTGAGCAAGTTGGCTCAGAAACTAAACAACTCGCAGAAATTGATTTAGCGCAAGGGGAGGTTGCTGGCATTGAACTAACGGACGTTCCTAGTTCGGGTACTCTTGAGAGGTCAGTTCCTAGTTCGGATAACCCTTATACTGTTACTGGCGAATTTGTCTCACCTAAAGCCGTGAGTAATCTTTTAGACGCGATCGCTCTTCAAGGACGGCACGGGTGCGCCAAAGTGCGAGTGGAACTTGTTCTAGAACATCCGGAACTTCAGGAAACTTACCAAAAGATGTTTGACCGCTGCTCTAGCCGTTGAGCGAAAAGGGCCTAGGGGATTGGGGTTAGGGACTAGGGAACAGGAAAATACTAGCCCCTTTTGTGGTCTCAAGCCCCCATATCAGATACGGAAAAGAAAACAAATAGCTGTAGACTGCACAGTGATCATAAGTGATTAATCGGATTTGATATCTATTAAAAACCGATTTTGTTAAGTACCCTTTTTTAATTCTTAATTGTCCCTTGATTACCCAGCGGTAGCCTGACTAATTGAGCGGTCTTATTGCTGCACCCTAATAATTTAAGAAATTCGTTACTGAACGCCCGCCCGCTTTGTTCTTAAAGTAACGTTGACCCCTTCACTGGATTGCTGTAAAACCAGCAAGGGGGTTGGCTTTGCCTTTTGATCCCAACGGATGAATACAATGCGACCTTGAATCGTAGGTTGCCAGCTCTCATGGTCGTCATCTGGGTTGAGAAACGTTTCAATACAGTCAATAATCTGGCTAATCGTTGCAGAGGTTGCCTGGGTGGGTAATTTCATCAAGATAATTTGAATGCGGAAAAGCACGCGCATAGAGCGTTTCCCTCCGCTTTCCGTCTCGTACATCACATCAAACGTTTCATCCACTTGACGCCCTGATGTGCTGGCAATGCCAATAGAAGCTTGATTTGCCTGATTGGGTCGAAGCGCCACACTGATTAACTGTTTAACGCGAATTTTGATTTGGTTGACGATCGCAAAGTGAAAGACCTCTTCGTCCATCCGCATTCTGAGGTAATCCAGGTTGAATTCCCGCGAGTGAACCAAGTCCGGATTCGTTTCCATTTTCCGGATGGTATTAAGAGCTAACTTTAGCTTTTTTTGCAGGTCGGCGGTTTTGAACTGCTCAAATTTGAGCTTCTTTGCCATATCGTCTAGCTGGAGCTTGCCATAGACGGCTAAACCAATAACCACTAACACTAGTCCAATTGAGACGAACATCCAGATTTGCCCAGAGGACTGGGACTCTGGGGCGGGCGCGGGTGGGGGGGAAGCTGAAGCTTCCCGTTGAACAGGAGCTTGAGCCAAAGCTGATTCTAAAACGATCTTAGATGTAGACATGATCACTCCTGGCTAGAACTCGACATCTATCTTTATTTTGAGAATGTACTCCCTCAAGTGCATTCTGCTTTTTGAGAGGAATTGAAGGCAATGGGGGGGTAGGGGAGAGTTAAGAGTTGATAGTCAAGAGTTTTAAATGACACATTGTCTAAAAATTAACGTTTCACGCACCCCGACGCCTAATTTAGTTTAGCCATCGTGCCCGGTAACTTCGTGCATCAATATGACACAGGAGTGGAAACTTGATATAGCGACCTAAGCCACCAGGCCACCAAGGCTCAAGAGACCAGTAAAGTTGATTGCCATTGAGACCTTCGCAGATAAAGTCCATAGCATCCCCAACAAGATGGCGGCTCGGGGTAGCCTCAGCGACGGCGCGATTAATGCTGGGTGGACGATACCAGGTAGTGATGATAAAAGGTCGCCCAATGCGATCGCGTGCCCGTTGGGCTAGTTTAGCAATCCGAACCATTGCATCCACCGTAGCCTGGTTGGGAGGCATCCGGGTACCCCCATGAGTTGCTTCTGCCCAAGTAAAGTTACCATCCGGAATAATCGAGGCCCATAGCTGAATATTTTCAGGCGTCCAACGGGCAGGACGTTTGGGAAGCACCATAGGCACTGGCTTTGGTGGTGCCTCTGTGGTATTGCCACGAGCTTGATTCAGGCGTTTCTGGTCTTCAAATAAGGATTGAATAGTCTGATTTCTGGTGGTTAGACCGCGCCAGAGTTGGACAAGGCGGATTAAAGCTTCTCGCTCATGATCGAGTTCTTTGTATTCCCCAGGCACACGCCGCACAAAGGTCAGTAGTTCTTGATCGAGCTGAGTCGCCAGGTTCACCATTGCTGTGCGGTCAGTGGTACTAGCTTTGAGCAGTTCGGGATTAATACCCAAAGCGGTCAGGGCGGTAGCACGGGAATCGAGCTTACGCCAGATCCGAAACGCCTCAGTGAGGGCATTGCGTTGGCTACCTTGCCCCTGGTAGTCATTGGGAAGGCGCTGGACAAAGACAACTAGAGCGGGATCAATGATGCTGAGGTTTTCCTCTGGGGACGTGTTAGTTTTCAAAGACGCGATCGCGTCTTCCCGTGTCCTTAGCTGACGCCACAGCTGAGTCAGGCGAATCAGCGCCTCCCGTTGCTGGGGGTATCCACCATAGTTAGCAGAAAGCTGCCCAATAAATTGCTTGAGGGGAATATCCAGTACAGACTCGTCCTCACTAGCTACTGCCACTTGCTCCGCAGGAACCAACGATGCGATCGCCTCTTCGCGGGTATCCAGTTCCCGCCAGATCCGTACTGTCTCAAGCATTGCATCCCGTTGGTTAGGCAATCCGGTGTAGTAGTGGGAAATTCGAGCCACTAAGGTTAGGAGTGCTTTCTCCAGATAGGCGAGATTTTGGGGTACGCCTCCTGCCTTGAAGTCAGTTTCAAGGTCAGCCAAATAAGCTTTCAAGAGCTTCTCAACGTTACACGCTTCTAAACGCGCTGTGGTTAATTCACTTGCCGTGGGTGCATACCCCTTAGCAACACTCTGAAGAAAGTGGTCCGCGTAGCGCCCCAGTTGGGCGTTCCACAAATCAGCTCCTTTCCAGCCCTGAGCGACTAAACTGGCGGTAAGAGAGCGGATGGCATTCGCCGCATAATGCACTTGTTCAGGAAAGGTATTCACCTGCGCCAGTGGAACCCGATTGGCAGGAGAAACACCTAAGCCCGTTTCTCCATCTGAAAGGGATGGTGAAGAGTGGGCTTGATAAAGTGCTGCCAGAATCGGCTTATGAATGCCTGCTCGTTCTGCTTCTAATAGATAGTAATAATTACGCTGGTCTGGTGAGAGTATTGCCATGGCCAATTGTAATAATTCAACTTACGGCACCCATTACACAATAATCTATGGCTTTTTCACCCATTGAACAGGCAATAACTGACAATTGCTTTAAAAAGCTTCGTTTAATTGCCACCGATATGGATGGTACGCTGACGCAGCGAGGAAAGTTTACTGCAAATTTGCTTAAAGCTTTTGAGGGTTTGAGCGCAGCAAACATCCCGGTGCTGATTGTCACAGGTCGTTCAGCGGGGTGGGTGAGTGGACTGGTGACTTATTTGCCGGTGGTTGGAGCTATAGCCGAAAATGGGGGTCTCTTCTACCCAGCCGACAGCGCCAAAGCCGTCGCTTTGACACCGCTCCCTGACTTAGTAGCACATCGACAACAGCTAGAGGTCGCTTATCAACACCTCAAGTCAGAATTTCCTCAAATTGAGGAGTCAACTGACAATCGCTTTCGCCTTACTGACTGGACATTTGACAATCACAACCTGAGAGTGAGCCAACTGTCACGATTGAACGCTTTATGCTCTTCGCTCGGTTGGGGTTTCACCTACAGTTCTGTGCAATGCCACATTAAACCAGCATCCCAGGACAAAGCAAGAGGGTTGATGCAGGTGTTACAGGAGTATTTCCCCCAGTACGCACCGGAGCAAGTTCTGACTGTTGGCGATAGCCCGAATGATGCCAGTCTCTTCAACCCTCAGCTATTTCCCCTTTCCGTTGGGGTTGCCAATGTCCTGGATTACGCTTCGGAGCTAATTTATCAACCCGCTTACGTTACCACAGCAGTTGAAGGGGAAGGATTTTGCGAGTTGGCACAGTACCTGAGCAAGCCTGTCACGAAAAGTGAAGACATATGACAGAAGCGATCGCTCACTTTGCCAAGCGAAAATTGGAGATAGGCAACACAACAATTTACCAGGACTTGTGCATTAACTCTACGAATGTTGTGTAAGAAGTTCAGTCGCGTAAGTTCTACCATTACGCGAACAACCCTCCTGCATAAGCCCTGCCCAATGTCAATAAAATCTCTAAGCCGCTTAGTTTCCAACGTTTCTGGAAAAGTGCCCCTGCGAACCGTGCTTATTGTCCCCTTCGTCCTCCAAATCTTCGCCGCGGTGGGGTTGACGGGCTATCTCTCGTTTAGAAATGGGCATAAGGCAGTTAACAATCTGGCAACTAAGTTGCAGAGTGAAGTGAGCGATCGCATCGATCAGCACCTCGATACCTACTTAGCCACCCCCAATCAAATCAATCAAATCAATTTGGATGCGATCGAGTTAGGTTTGCTAAACCTGAATGACTTTCAATCTACGGGGCGCTACTTTTGGAAACAGATGCAGGTGTTCGATGTTGGCTACATTTCCTTCGGCAATAAACAAGGTGAATTTATTGGAGTTGAACGCCTAAATGATGGTAGCTTGCTAATCAATGAAGTGTCCAAGTCTAACCCCGCTAAACTCTTTGTCTGGGCTACAGATAGCCAGGGAAATCGCACCAAGCTGCTAGCAGTTAAAGACTGGGAGCCTAGGGGAGAGGCTTGGTATGCAGATGCCGTGAAAGCTGCTAAACCTTTGTGGAGTCAAATTTACCAGTGGGAAGATAAGCCAGACGTTATATCGATCTCATCTAGCTATCCTGTCTACGACAAAACGAAGACGATTACAGGAGTCCTGAGCATCGACCGTCTCCTTTCGCAGATTAGCTATTTTCTAAACCACTTAAAGGTTAGCAAGTCGGGAAAAACCTTTATTCTGGAGCGGGACGGACTCTTGGTCGCAAGTTCTAGTACCGAACAGCCATTCAGAGTTGTTGATGGGGAAGCTAAGAGACTCAAGGCATCAGATAGTAGAGACCCCTTGATTCGATTAACCACCCAGTATTTGACAAAACACTTTAAAAGCCTCAGCGAGATTAAGACTACCCAACAGCTCAAATTGACGATTGAAGGTCAGCAGCAGTTTGTCCAGGTCACACCCTGGCAGGATAAGTTGGGTTTGAATTGGCTAATTGTGGTGGTTGTTCCCGAAGCTGACTTCATGCAGGAAATTAATGCTAACACCCGCACCACCATCATCTTGTGTATTGCAGCCTTGATAGTGGCTACAGTCCTCGGCATCTTCACCTCTCGCTGGATAGTCCGACCAATTCTGCGCTTGAACGCCTCCGCTAAAGCTCTCGCTTTGGGGAAATGGGAGCAGACAGTAGAGATGAAACGCTCCGATGAACTGGGGGAGTTAGCCAAGTCATTTAACAGCATGGCAAAGCAACTGCAAGAATCCTTTGCCACTCTAGAAGCCAAAAATGTCGAGATGAACGTCTTAAATGAGGCACTGACTCAAAGTGAGAGCAGGCTGACTCAATTTTTAGAAGCCGTGCCAGTCGGTGTAACCATACATGATGCAACGGGCAGAATCTACTACGCCAATCGCACCGCACAGGATTTAATGGGAAAGGGCATCATGCCAAATGCCACACCCGAACAATTGCCAGAGGTTTATCAAGTCTACATCGCCGGAACTAACCAGTTATACCCCCCGGAGCGATTGCCTTCCACTCGTGCGGTTAAGGGCGAGAGCGTATCTGTTGAGGATTTAGAAATCCACCAAGGAGAAACGATTATTCCCTTGGAAGCGCGAGCTACACCAATTTTTGATGAAAAGGGGGCAGTCGCTTATGCCATTGTTGCCTTTTCTGACATCACGCAACGCAAACAAGCCGAAGCCGAGCGAATTCGTTTTACCCAAGAACTAGAACGCAAAAATGAAGCCCTAGAGCGCTTGAGCCAGCTCAAAGATGAGTTTCTTGCCAATACCTCTCACGAACTGCGAACACCCCTCAACGGCATGATTGGCATTGCCGAGTCGATGATTGACGGAGCCACCGGACAACTTTCAGAACTGCAACGAAAAAATTTGTCGCTGATTTTCCAAAGCGGACACCGATTGGCAACTTTAGTTAATGATATCCTCGATTTTTCTAAACTAAGACACAAAACGATTGAACTGCAACTCCAACCTGTAGGACTGCGAGAAATTGCTGAGGTAGTTCTTCCCCTCAGTCAACCTCTGATTAAAAACAAAGAGTTACAGCTCATTAACGCCATTCCAAAAGACATTCCTCCAGCACAAGCGGATGAGAATCGCTTGCAACAGATTTTGTACAACCTAGTCGGGAATGCGATTAAGTTTACTGAAAAGGGCATTGTAGAAATCTCAGCAGAGTTAATAAGGGGTAATGAGGAAGATTCTCGTCAATTACCCATTACCCATTACCCATTACCAAAACAATTAGCAATTACCGTTTCCGACACGGGCATCGGCATTCCTGAAGATAAATTAGACCGAATCTTTGAATCCTTTGAACAAGGTGATGGGTCAACAGCGCGTGAATACGGGGGTACTGGTTTAGGTTTGGCGATTACTAAAAAGCTTGTGGAGTTGCATGGGGGCGAAATTCGAGTCGAATCGATTGTAGGGGTGGGTTCGCGGTTTACCTTCACCCTACCAGTAGCATCGGGTCAGGTTGCGGTTAGCGATCGCTCTTATCTGTCCTGCGTCCTGCCTTCTAGGGAAGACGTGAATGAGGCAGAGGGCGTCGAGCCAATACTACAAACTAATGAGTCAGAGAGCATCAAGCCCTTAATCCAAAATCCTGACATTTCTCAACAGTTCAAAATCCTGATTGTCGATGATGAGCCAGTGAATATTCAGGTACTCATCAACCATCTTTCTCTACAAAACTATTCCCTAACCCAAGCTTCTAATGGGACAGAAGCCTTGGCGGCAATCGAGCAGGGTTTCAAACCCGATTTAATTCTGCTTGACGTGATGATGCCACGGATGACCGGCTATGAAGCCTGCCAAAAAATCCGCGAAAAGTTTCCTGCCAACGAAGTGCCTATCTTGATGTTGACCGCAAAAAATCAAGTCAATGACTTGGTGGAAGGATTCAGTGTCGGGGCAAATGATTATTTGACTAAACCCATCTCGAAAACCGAATTATTAGCCAGAATAAAAACTCATCTGCGACTGTCTAACCTCAACATTGCCTCCGGTCGCTTTGTTCCCCATAAATTCCTTCAGTTGTTGAACAAGGAAAGTATTATTGACGTTACATTGGGCGATAACATCCAGCAGGAGATGTCAATTGTCTTTTCCGATATTCGCGATTTCACGACTTTGTCGGAAAGGATGACACCAGAAGAAAATTTCAAATTCATCAATGCCTATTTATCTCGCATGGAATCGGCGATTGTTGAAAATAATGGGTTTATTGATAAATACATTGGCGATGCGATTATGGCACTGTTTAGCGGCAGTGCGGATGATGCGGTCAAAGCTGGAATTGCCATGCGACATCGACTTGCTGACTATAATCAATATCGCGCTAATTCAGGTGATGTGCCAATTAAAATTGGGATTGGCATCAATACAGGTTCATTGATGCTGGGGACAGTGGGTGGAAAAAATCGGATGGATGGTACAGTGATTAGTAATGCGGTCAATTTAGCCTCTCGCTTAGAAAGCCTAACGAAAAACTATGGGGTTTCACTGTTAATCTCTCAGCCAACTTTTTTAGGTCTGCACGACCCAAGTGAGTATAATATCCGCTTCATTGAAAAAGTCAAAGTGAAGGGGAAGTCAGAACCCGTGGCAGTTTTTGAAGTATTTGATGGGGATGAGCCTAAAATAAAAGAAGCTAAATTAGCCACGAAAACAATTTTTGAAGAAGGTTTACTACTCTACCATCAGCATTCAATGAGGGAAGCTGCACAACGGTTTGAAGAGGTCTTGAGCATTAACCCAAGGGATACGGTTGCCCAAATCTATCTGAAGCGTTGTCAGTCCTAAGGTGCTAAAAATTTCCATTGTCATATAGATGTCGAGTAATCTTATTTTTCCTGATATTCAAAACCATTGGGCAGCTGAATGTATTAGCCAGCTACAAGCACGAAATTTTATCAGTGGCTATCCGGATGGTAGCTTTCGTCCTGACGGACCCGTAACCCGCGCTGAATTTGCTGCCATTTTACGCAAGGCATTTGCCAACATGCCACCGATTCGTGGTGGGATTACCTTTAGCGATGTCCCTTCAAATCATTGGGCAAATGCCGCAATTCAAGCAGCATATCGGACAGGCTTTATCTCAGGTTATCCAGATCGCACGTTTAGACCGAACCTGCTCATTCCGCGAGTGCAAGCTTTGGTGGCATTGGTCAGTGGGTTGAAGTATATAGTCGAGGCACAAGGCTTGGCAGCGCTACAGAAGTATTTTGATGATGCTGAGCAAATCCCGAATTATGCGCGAAATGCGATCGCTGCTGCAACCCAAAAGCATCTTGTTGTTAATTATCCTAATCTCAAACGCCTCAACCCAAATCAAAACGCGACGAGAGCTGAGGTTGCAGCGTTTATTTGTCGCGCCTTAAAAATCCCTGGTGTCCCATTGCAGTACGTTCCTGGGATGGAATTTGTCGTCATCCCGCCCCAATTTGATCAGGCGGATTCTTTTAGGGAAGGACTGGCACGGGTAAAGATTGGCCAGAAGTGGGGCTATATCGACAAACAGGGGAAACTTGTAGTTCAGCCACAACTTGATGAGGCGGATTCTTTTTCCGACGGACTGGCGTTAGTCAGAACTTATCAAAGCGTTGGGCGTCAAGCTGTCGAGGTTCGGGAAGAAGGCGTTATCGAAACGCGGGGTATTTGGCTTACTACTACGGATAGTAAAGTCTTCAGTTCAAAGCAAAGCATTGCCGAGGCGATGAACTTCCTTGCCGAAACAGGCTTCAATGTCGTCTTTCCTGTCGTCTGGAATAGTGCCGCCACGCTTTATCCAAGTCAAGTCATGCGGGAAAACTTTGGGCTTGAGATCGACTCGCGATTTGTAGGTCGAGACCCCTTAGGAGAACTCATTGTCGAGGCAAAGCGGGTTGGACTGGCAGTTATTCCCTGGTTTGAGTATGGATTCGCCAGTTCCTTTAATCAAAATGGTGGACGGTTGCTTGCCAAAAAACCAGAGTGGACTGCACGCGATGCCAGTGGCAACCTTCTGAAAAAGAATAACTTTGAGTGGATGAATGCCCTTGATGGGGAAGTGCAGGAGTTCCTGTTGTCTCTAGTACTAGAAGTTGCTAAAAACTACGATATCACTGGCATCCAGGGAGATGACCGCCTACCTGCACTGCCATCGGAAGGTAGCTACGACTCGAAAACCATTGAACGCTACGTTCGGCAGTTCAACCAAAATCCTCCCCAGAACGCCAAAGATGCACAATGGCTTCAGTGGCGTGCTGATCTCCTCACCGACTTCTTAACCCGCCTCTACCGGGAACTGATTGCGATTAATCCCAACTTAGTGATTTCGATGGCACCCAGTGTCTACCCTTGGGGACTCCAGGAATACCTCCAAGACGCACAAGCTTGGATTGACCGGGGACTGGTTGATTTAATCCATCCACAGCTGTATCGCCGTGACTTTGAGGGCTACAAATTACTTGTTGATCGGCTGGTTAGCCAGCAATTCACAGCCTTACAACTGTCTTCTCTGGCACCTGGTATTCTGCTGAAGGTAGGCTCGTACCGTATGAGCGCGGATCTACTATTGCAGACTATTCAGTACAATCGCGATCGCGGTATCCCAGGAGAGGTGTTTTTCTTCTACGAAGGTCTGCGAGAAGACAATGACGCCTTAGGGAAAGCATTACGAACAGGTCCCTATGCCCAACGGGTACCGTTCAATCCCTCAACGGTGAAAGAGCGTGGTTTCACTCATCGCCGAGTCGGTGGGACGTATAGCTATATCGACAAGTCAGGAAAACCTGTAATCCAGCCGCAATTTGATTGGGCTGATTCCTTTAGTAACGGGTTGGCGCGAGTAAAAATGGGTTATAAGTGGGGCTACATCGATAAAACTGGGAAACTCATCAGTCGATTACAATTTGATGAGGCTGAGTTGTTTGACGTTAGCGGACGCGGCGCGTTATCGCCAGGGTTAGCCCTAGTAAGAATCGGCAACAAATATACTTATATTGACACAACGGGTCAACGTGTAATCCCACTGCAATTTGATGGTGCTGCTTCTTTCAGTGAAGGATTAGCCGCCGTAAAAATTAGTGGCAAATGGAGCTATATCGACAAAACGGGAAAAGTCGTAATTCAACCCCAGTTTGATGAAGCTGGAGCTTTCTCTGGAGGACTGGCGCGAATTATGCTGGCTGGCAAGTATGGTTATATTGACAAAGCGGGAAACCTCGTAATCCAGCCGCAGTTTTATGATGCTGATTCTTTTTCGGAAGGACTGGCGCGAGTAGAAGTTGGCGATAAGTGGGGCTATATTAATTTAACAGGGCAACTGGTAATTGCGCTGAAATTTGATAAAGCTGAATCCTTTAAGGAAGGATTGGCAGCGGTAAAGATAGATGACTTTTGGGGCTATATCGATAAGACTGGAAAACTTGTAATCCAGCCAGATTTTAATGAAGCTAAGTCCTTTTGGGAAGGGTTTGCGCTGGTAAATCTTGGCGGTAAGTGGGGTTATATAAGGCAGCTACCTCAAGCATAGGCTTGAATATCTTCACCGCACTGGTCAACCAAGTAGCATAGAGCGCGAAACCGTAAGCCGACTAATTGCTCGTAGAAAGGATTGAGCTTACATAGTGGTGGGATATGGGCGACTGTTCGACCGAATAGTTTAATGTCGCGTTCAAACGGGCATTGAGCCGGAATAATTTTAGATATCAAACGTGCTAATTGAGGGTTATGAAACTCGATGGAATCAAGGTAGCTACGAAGCCCTTGCAGTAAATTAAGTGAATGTCTGTACATTGGATAAGGGTATAACTCAATACTTTTAGTATGAGTTATTGTGTCGAATCTTAAAGTGATTTTAGGCTTAATATTTTTGTGATAAAATTTGCTTAATTGCGTGATTAAAGCACCCAATTAAGGTGACAATAATCCTTGAATATAGTGATTAAAATCGACAAACTAAGTGATTTTAAACTGACTTTGTTGTGAGATTTGTCACATGAAGAGGCTAGGGTCTGTTTTCTTGCCCCGGAGAGGCAAGGGGGATCTTCCAGGATTGAACGCAATAACAAGTAGTTTGCAGACACGCCCTAGGGCAGCGTGACGCAAGTTTCCCGCCACATCGAAAAACCCCTC
>CBDTXL010000101.1:0-14313 GCA_965364435.1 uncultured bacterium | reverse complement strand
TACAAGCCGCAGGCATAAACAGTGAGGAAGTGTTTCGAGGCGATCGCTTGCCGGTTCTCCACTTTCCCGATTCAGGAAGTGAGGAGTAGGGGCAGTACCCCTGTTCCCCCCTCGGTCAAAAGTAAGAGACCAGGACTTACGCACAAACGCAACCTGTAGGGGCAATCCCCCCGTGGTTGCCCAGCTTTCACCCAAGATGTAGAGGCAATGCGTAAGTCCTAAGATTCAGTTAAGAAGAGCTTTCAGCCCCAAGCCTTAAGCCCCTAACAGCAAAAAAAATCCATTTGGTTACTTGTGAAACGACTCTGTGGAACACTAACCCCCTAAAATGGATCATCTTTGTCTCGCTGTGAACAGACCTTATGAGTTCCATCCTCCACTCGTCTGATCAGGATATTGCCGTCTCATCTACCTCCAGCCTGTTTCTGCGCCATCGCCTCAAAGTTGTAGAGGATCTGTGGGAGTCTGTTCTTTGTTCGGAATGTGGTCAGGAACTGGTCGATTTGCTCAAGCAACTGCGCGACTTGTGTTCGCCAGAGGGACAAGCAACCGACTTGCCGGAATCGTCCGTCCCCAAGGTGATCGAAAAGCTCGACCTTAATGCTGCTATCCGGGCATCACGCGCTTTTGCCCTTTACTTCCAGCTCATCAACATCGTCGAGCAGCATTACGAACAGCGCGACCAACAGCTCTCACGACGCGCCACTTACAACGCTGCTGCCGCGCCTGAGCGCTCTGCGCTTCGTAGCAGCGCTCTGCCTGACGCCCCCGTTACTCCTGCCGAGAGCGCCCCGCGATCGCTAACCTTATCGCCAAGGAAGCAAGCCAGCCATACTGAACAAGGGATCTCGGCAACGACGTCTGTCAACGCGGCTGAGGCAGAAGCTCAAGGTGCTGGTCTAATTGCGGATTTACTGGAAAAAAGCTGGAAGGAAAACGGAGCCGAGCAACGAGAAGCAGGCACGTTTCATTGGTTATTTCCCCACTTGCGACAGCTGAATATGCCACCCCAGCAGATTCAGCGGCTGATTGAAAATCTGGATATTCGATTAGTATTCACGGCTCACCCCACGGAAATCGTCCGCCACACGATTCGGGATAAACAGCGACGCATTGCTAAAATCCTGCAACAGCTAGACCAAGCAGAGGAAGTACTCAGAGGATTAGGTTTGACCTCTTCCTGGGAGGTCGAGGGATATAACGAACAACTGATGGAAGAAATTCGCCTCTGGTGGCGCACTGATGAGTTGCATCAATTTAAGCCCACAGTGCTCGATGAGGTAGATTACACACTCCACTATTTCCAGGAAGTACTGTTTGAGGCAATTCCCCAACTGTATCACCGCTTGAAGCAAGGCTTAAAGGAGTCTTTCCCATGGATAAAACCTCCAACTAAAAATTTCTGTAAGTTTGGCTCTTGGGTCGGGTCAGACCGGGATGGAAATCCTTCAGTGACGCCCCAAGTAACTTGGGCTACTGCCTGCTATCAGCGCGATTTGGTTCTAGAAAAATATGTCCAGTCGGTAGGGCGTTTAAGCAATTTGTTGAGCCTGTCGTTGCACTGGAGTGATGTCTTACCGGAGCTATTGGACTCTCTGGAGCAAGACCGCTCCCAAATGCCAGAGGTTTACGAGCGGCTGGCAATTCGCTACCGGCAAGAGCCTTACCGGCTGAAGCTGGCCTATGTGCAGCAACGACTGGAAAACACACGCGATCGCAACCGGAGCCTCCACAATGGTAAGCCCGTGCAACAAGACATTTCCAAAAGTCCAAGCCACAGCGTTTACCGCTCAGGAGCCGAGTTTTTGGCAGAACTGCGGCTGATTGAGCGAAATCTAGCGGAGACAGGGTTAAGCTGCCGTGATTTGGAGAATCTAATCTGTCAAGTGGAAATTTATGGCTTTAATCTGGCGCACCTCGATATTCGTCAGGAAAGCTCCCGCCATTCAGACACTATCAATGAGATTGCAGATTATCTGCAAATTTTGCCCAAGTCCTACAATGAGCTATCGGAAGCAGAGCGATCGCTTTGGCTGGCGACCGAGTTACAGACCCGACGCCCCTTAATCCCAACTGAACTGCCATTTTCCGAGAAAACCGGCGAAACGATTGAAACCTTCCGGATGCTGCGGCAGCTGCAACAGGAGTTTGGTCCTCACGTCTGCCAGACCTACATTATCAGCATGAGCCACGAAGCCAGCGATCTGTTGGAAGTGCTATTGCTGGCAAAGGAAGCGGGTCTGTATGATCCAGCGACGGGTAGGAGCAGCATTCAGGTGGTGCCACTGTTTGAAACGGTGGAGGACTTGAAGCGTGCCCCAGCAGTGATGAGATCTCTGTTCGAGCTACCTCTTTATCGCGCCTGCCTCGCGGGTGGCTATGAGGAAGGCAAGGGGCAAGAAGACCTCTCGCCTAACCTCCAAGAGGTGATGCTGGGCTACTCTGACAGTAATAAGGATTCAGGTTTCCTCAGTAGCAACTGGGAAATCCACAAAGCTCAGAAAGCCCTACAGAAAATGGCAGAAGAGTACGGTGTCGCTTTACGCATCTTCCACGGTCGCGGTGGCTCCGTCGGTCGCGGCGGTGGTCCGGCTTATGAGGCAATCCTAGCCCAACCAGGTCGCAGTATCAATGGACGAATTAAGATTACGGAACAGGGGGAAGTGCTAGCGTCTAAGTACTCCCTACCGGAACTGGCTCTCTATCACCTGGAGACGGTGACAACGGCGGTGATTCAAGCCAGCTTGCTGCGAACGGGCTTTGATGATATTGAGCCTTGGAACGAAATCATGGAGGAGTTGGCGACGCGATCGCGTACCCATTACCGCGCCCTGATTTACGAGCAACCTGACTTAGTTGATTTCTTCCACCAAGTCACCCCTATCGAAGAAATTAGCCAACTGCAAATCAGTTCTCGCCCTGCCCGTCGCGGCGGCAAGAAAGATTTAGGGAGTCTGCGTGCCATACCCTGGGTATTCAGCTGGACTCAAAGCCGCTTCCTCTTGCCATCCTGGTACGGTGTTGGCACAGCGCTACAAGACTTTCTCAATGAGGAACCTGAGGAAAATTTGAAGCTGCTGCGCTACTTCTATTTCAAGTGGCCGTTCTTCAAAATGGCAATTTCTAAGGTAGAGATGACGCTGGCGAAGGTAGACATGCAGATTGCACAGCACTATGTGAGCGAATTGTCAAGACCAGAAGACACCGAACGCTTTGGGCTACTGTTTGAGCAGATTGCCAGCGAATTCAACCTTACTTGTGATTTAGTCCTCTCGATCACCGGGCACAAACGGCTTCTGGATGGTGATCCAGAATTACAGCGATCGGTGCAGTTACGCAACGGTACGATTGTTCCCCTCGGTTTCTTGCAGGTGTCTCTATTGAAACGCCTGCGCCAGCACAGCAACCAAGCGGCATCTGGTGTCGTTCACTCTCGGTATAGCAAAGGGGAGTTACTGCGCGGGGCACTGTTGACGATCAACGGCATTGCTGCGGGGATGCGAAATACGGGTTGAGGGTCTGTTGGCAGTTCTTAAAATTCACGCTTGGGGGCTTTATCAAAAGCGCGTGCGATCGCATTCCAAGCCAACTTACGCTTCACGCGAAAGGTTCGTCCTGTAATCCTTAGCTAGTTACGGTTACAGCCTCTTTCTTGACCCTTGGGTAATTCGTTGTTTAAGAAGACGATAGAAGAATAAGGGATTGCCGACGATATAGCGTTCCCATAAACGCTGTGGCTCAGTAAACAACCGCGCTAACCATTCAAGTCCACGGTCAGTCATCCAACGTGGACCTCGGTATACACTACCTGTGTAAAAATCAAGACATGCACCTAAAGGTAAAAACACACGGGCTTCTATTTCATTTATGTTGTCCAAAATCCAACGTTCCTGTAACGGCATGCCAAAACCTACGTACAAGACTCCTGGATTGAATTTATTGATTGTGTCAATAACAGAATCGTTTTCCTCACCCGACTTTGCAAAATGACCGTGATGTCCCTCTATCCTTAAATTGGGTGCGATCGCTGTTAACTTGGCGATCGCTTTGTCTACTACACCGGGTTTGCCTGCAAGCAGAAACAAAGAGACATCTTGCTTTTCACACGCTAATGCCAAGTCCTCTATGTAGTCGGGACAGGTCATGCGATGTACGGATTGAAGAGAGTACCCCTGTAGATTGGCACCCAACAAAACACCAAATCCATCGCAGAACACTAGATCGGAGTTGTTTAAAAAATCTCGGTACCAAGGAAAGTCACAGGCAAAATTCATTGCCCGGACATTCACATTGCCCACAATTGTCTTTTTTTCAAGTTTTGCCGCTTCTACTACGTAGTCTATTAATTCATTGACTGTTACTTTGTGAAATCTTGTTTTAAGTAGGATTACTTCATCAAAACTTTTCAGATTCATGGTCTTGATTACATAGCTAAATTGTAACAGTCATTATTTACCGAACTGCTAGCCTATGACTAGCCCATTTTCTCTGGCAGTGGTTGTCATGAATCTGTATCCTCTTATAACTCGTTAATCGCCTGGGCTACATCAGTAATGAATTTATCTCGCCTAGCCTGATACCAATTACTTGCCTCGTTGAAGGCTTGCGGTATCGGTGGAGAAGCAATGGCTGAAACTAGAAGCTTAGCAAAATTCTCTGGTTGTTCAGCCACTTGAACCGTTTGTGGTGGGTTGGAAATTCCACGCACAGCCACGGGAGTTGCCACAATTAACGAGCCTGAGGCGATCGCATCTAGCGTCTTGATCTGTATGCCACCACCACTAAGGGTGGGAATTGCTACGACTTTTGCTTGTGCCATGAACTCCTGTGCATCTGGGACAAAGCCCCGATAATGAATGTTGGGGGATTTTTCGGTTAGCCAGTCAGCACCCTTACCAGCAACATGAATTGACAGGTGAGCAGGTAAGTGAGGATAGACACTTTGCAGAAACCATCGAAGTCCCTCTTCATTCGCTTTCCATGCCCAGCTACCGATGATGCCAATATCAAATTCTTTGTTTATCGGTTTCTCTTGTAATTTTGCTAAACCAGGGGGTAAGTCAAATACTTTAACTGTACTTGCTCCCTCAAGGTTAGAAAAATACTTTGCATCATGTTGCGTTAAAGCCCAAACTTGCTTTGCTGTAGTTGCAAGTTTATTTTCCATTTCCTTGATTAAGCAAGCCTCTCGTCTATAAATCCACCTTGATATAAAGCTGCTTGCATTCTTAAAGCTATCTAAATAAATTTCGTGTTCAATGTTGTGAACAATAATTACAAGTCTTTCTTTATCTTTATTTTTTAATAAATGCTCAATCCAACCGAGTTGAGGATGATCGATGATGACGATATCATAGTTCGTAAACTCTAACAGTTTTTTGACTTTTATTAAATAGGAATCAGAATAATATTTTGCAGCTGAATAGGGAAGACCTTTTAATAAACTTAGAATTAACCAATAAATTGGATAAAACTTTGCTCTTTTTGTCTCTATATATCGTTTCCCTACTAATACTTCCTGTTGGTTCGTCTCAAATATATCATCTTTTCGCATATATCCTACGACTGAAACTTCACAACTGCTTTGGTTAAGAGCATCAATAAAGCATTGTGAGGCTACCTCACTCCCCATGCGTTTCTTTTTTGGCAAAATTGTAGTTATAAAAAGGGCTTTCATGATTCTATTTCTCTCTATATAATTTTAATTACTAAATGGTTATTCATTAATGCTTACGGCCTTACTTGACTGCTGTACAGCAAATTACTGAGTTTGTAAATGATGAAAAATTTTCTTGGCATATTGCTCAGCAGTGTTTTGCTCGGCAAATTGTTTCATCTTCAGGCGTTCGCACAAACTTTCTGGCGGTTCCAGCATAAACCGCTCGAACCCTTTAGTAATTTCACTAGGTACTGTTGAGTCAACGGCTAAACCCAGCCCATAGCGACGAACTATTTCTCCCATCAGTCCAAAATCTGATGCCAAAACAGGTTTTTGTGCAGCACTGGCACGCACTAAAATTGCACTCATGCCAATATGACGCTGATATGGGGCTAAGATGACATCTGCTATTTGGAAGTAAGGCTGAATTTCTTGATCGCTGACAAACTCATGACGGCAAATGATTTGGACAGGTAGAGACTGAGAAATTTCTGCGATTCGAGCAGGGAGGAGTTCTTTTTCTTCAAGCCCTATGGGACCTATCAGTAAAAGGCAGAATTTCTGGCAAAGGGCAGGTGGTAACATCAAAACAGCTTCTAGTAGCTGATGAATCCCTTTACGTGCCCCCAGCGCCCCAAATAAGAGAAATACTTGCCTGCCCGGAATAATTCCCAAACTAGTTCTTAGTTTTTCTAATTGAGATTCAGTGTCATTGTAGATTTGCACGGGATCTGGCAAATATACTGCTCTAGGCTGGCTGTGAAATTTATTAATATGTTCTACGGCGAAAGGATCGAGACAAAAAAGCGTTTTAAGATTGGGAGAGGGGAGGAGACGAGATAGGCAAACCTTATCGCGCAACTGCCAAATGCGTTCTCTCCTAGAAGGGACATAATTTACGAAATTGCTATAGTGAAATACCGGACGGAAATAAATGCTAGAAAATGAGCAGTGAAATCTTGAACCTAACGCTAACCGTAATAGGATAGTGTCAAGGTACATAATCATGCAGTGGCTAGTCCCTAAGGAGACAGCATATTTACGGAGCAAGTCCCACTCTTGAAAGGCACGCTTAATACGACCCCTGAATGAGTTTTCTAATTTTGCACTATCAAAAAGAGCAGCTTCTTCTTCTGGAGTAATCGCCACGAAGTTAATATTTTTATGAGGGCAACCCAAAGCTATATTTACAATATTGGAGTGCTGCCGCATGAACTTATTTGACACAAGGACATCCAAATGTCCAGGCAAGTTCTGTTCGCACCAATATCTAACCAAATGTTGAACATAGCCGGGATGGTGACCTCTAGTATCGAGTTCAAACAGCATAATCTTGCTTTTCCCACCACTTTGAGCCTCCAAGGAAGCCTGTGTGCCTTTACGAGACGCTAACATAATATACCTTCTCTAGGGTTGCACAGTGGATAAAGAATACAGGAGGCGTGACAAGAATATCTAAACTTCTTGCAGCTTTTCTTGGCGCCAATATTTAACTAAATGCAGGATATTCCAGCGTTACCTAATGACAATAGCTGTGTAATTTTCTAGAAATTGACCTACCTTTTCTGTTATAGGGTTTGAGAAACTTTACTCTTTTGAATTGGCTGACATTTTTCTAATTGCTTTAAAGAATGAGTCTCTATCTATTCTTTGTGATAGCCGCAGGTATTGCCTCATCAAAAAGCTTCTATGTAGGTCATGACAGTGGATAATTTTAATGTTACCCATCTCTCCAATTCTTTGCAAATGCCATATCATAGGGTGTCTTGCATTATATATCCTGTTGTCAAGAACTCCTAATTGGAGACCACACTCTAGATGATACTTATTGGTAATTAGTCTATTAAAATAATATTGATCGCACAAATAACCAGCACGCATGAGGTTACCGTCTTGAAGCATTACAACTTCTAACCATTTTGTAAAAAACTTTTCAACTGCATCAGATTTTTTGTATAAAATCACTCCAGTATTATAAGCGTTGTCTGGGTGAGTATCAGCATAACTAATTAGTTTTGCCGGAAAATGACTGCGGTCATATTGAGGAGAATGTGCTATTGCTAAATCATTTTTATCTAGTACTTCAAAGATTTCATCTATAGGTTGCTTTACCTCAGTATCGCTATCCAGAAAAAGAGTGTATTCATAGGGAGAATTACACATATACTTAACTTTATTTTTCATCGGGTTAATGTCGTTTTTAATGATCTTAATTTCATCGAAACACTTCTCTTTTACATCTGTCTTATCAGTAAAAAGTGTGACAGATATATTCGGACAATATTTTTTTAAACTGTAAGCCGAAAATATACATTCTTCGAGATATCGGATTTTACCTACAACGATGTAAATTATTCCCTTGTTCATTTTAATTACTCCTTTTTGAACTGTTTAAGTCAGGGGCAGGTACTTATTGAGACAACAACATCCCGACTTAATAATATTTATTGTTATCGTCAGGACTTAGCTAAATGCTGGATGTTGACTGGGTGATGACCAGTGGCAAAGAGGTCAAATAAGAGAAACTTGCGATCGTTACCAGCTCCACTGCTATTCTCCTCAAAATCTTTACTTTGGCTAGGCTTTGGCATACCGTTCTTGCTCTGCTGCAACTATTTCCTTTAAGATCTCGGTAAGGCTCCGAGTAATTCCCCATTCGAGGAACTGTGCTTTAAGTTTGCGTAAGTCTGAGATGTAACAGATGTGCTCGCCAATTCGGTTCTGGTCCACATAAGCCCAGTGTACCTTCTTGCCTGTCAGGTTTTCGACTATGTCGAACGCTTCTAGAATAGACACGCTGTTCTCGCGACCACCCCCCAAGCTGTAAACTTCTCCTGGTCGAGGATTACGTCGAAAGGCTTCAAACGACTGGATTACGTCAAAGCTATGAATATTATCGCGCACCTGCTTACCCTTATAACCAAAGACTTTGTAGGTACCGCCAGTAATTGCTACTTTAACTAAGTAGGAAAGGAAGCCATGCAGTTCAACCCCAGAGTGGGATGCTCCGGTTAGGCAACCCCCTCGGAAGATGCCCACCTTCATACTGAAGTAGCGGCCATACTCTTGCGCCACAACATCGGCAGCAGTTTTAGAAGCCCCAAATAGGGAGTGCAGGCAGCGGTCAATCCTGCACTCTTCTGAGATACCGTTATAGTCCTCAGCTTTGGCATAGTCGTAGCGCTTTTCTAACTCAACTCGTGGAACTTCATTGGGAGCATCGCCATATACCTTGTTGGTGCTGATGTGAATGAAAACAGCCTCAGGACAAAATTGCCGAGTCGCTTCCAGGAGATTCACCGTACCCAAGGCATTGACTTCAAAGTCCAATAGCGGAATTTGACAAGCCTTCTCGTGGGATGGCTCAGCAGCGCAGTGGATCATTAAATCAAAGGTATGAGTTTTGAATAATTCAAAAACACTAGGGCGATCGCGGATATCAATACTGTATGTCTCAACTGTATGTCTCAAAATTTTTAGTAATGTCCTTTAACCGATTGAGGTCCATGAAGTATCCCCCTGAATCCCAAAAAAATCAGCCCGCATATTATTGTCTACACCAACAACCTGATGACCTTCTCGGTCATAGTATTCGACCGCTTCTGAGCCGATTAATCCACTTGATCCTGTAACTAGTACTTTCATTTCCTTCCCCTAAACTGTTTCTCGGTTTAAGTTAATTCCACTAATGTATTACAGTTATAAGCTTTGTTCTATAGTTTCATGTTTCACTTAGTATATAGCGTTTTTTTCTGGCGCGCTCCTGCTGAAGAGCCGTTGATAGAGCGATCGATACATATAAGCTCCACATTGAAGATTGTCCCAGAAGTCCTATATTCTCTGATAAATTGAATAAAAATAAAACTATAATATATTGAAGCATCCAAAATGCTTCTAAACCTTCTTTGGAATTTAATAGAGCAACTAATCTAAATAATACCGTCAACCAATTGAATAGAAGCAGCGACACTCCTACAAAGCCATATTGGAGCAAGAGGTCTATATAACCGTTATGAGAGTTAAAGCGGACTTTTCCTGCGCCAATTCCCACCTCCTCACCCGTAGTACTCGCCCAGGAATTATTGATTACATATAAAGCGTGTTCAGAAGTCCAGAACCCCGCCGTTCCGTAGCCTAACCAAGGTCGCTCATACACTTTATCAAGAATTAATGTCCATATGGGCACCCGTCCATTAAATTCCATATTTTTCCCTAGAGTATCAACTACTATAAACTCAAGGTTACTTAAGACTAAGACAATCGTGCTGCCGCCCACTACTAACAGAATAAGGAACAGGACTACCTGAAGCTTATACTTCTGCTTAGCAACCGTAGTAAGAGGCAATAGACCCAGCGATATTACAAAGATTGAATAAGCGGTTTTGCTCTGGGTAAGCCCAAGAAGAACTACCGCAATGCTAAATACAGTCAAAGCAATCCAACGGTGCTTCCGGCGATTGAGGGCAGTAAGCAGAAAAAGGAGAGCGGTTAGGGTTTGCACACCAGCCGCCTGGTTTTTATATATATATATACCGATCCATAGACCCCCCTGTACACCATAACTTGGTAGACCGATGGAAAATAGTAAACTGAGAACGGCTCCTATTCCCAATACCCAGGTAAATAGCTGCATCTGCTCCTTCATGCTGTAGCGTGTTGCCAGGAATATGCCGAATAGACTCCCCCGTAGCACAGATTTATACTCAATTGAGGTAAACTCCGGAGACGCAGACCAGAAAAGTGAAAGCGGAGCCATCGCAATCAAGAGCAGCAGGGAAATATCTCTCGTAGCCATATAAGCGAATCGCTTCCACTGCCAACTAATCAACAAAGCTAGGATTCCATAGCTTCCAGCCTTCATAGCCGTGTTGATCAGAGGGAGGGTATTAACACCTATGAAATACATAACCATGCCCCCAACGAGCCATGGTTCCAATTTCAGTGCTAAACGCTCTAATGTTTTAGTTTTCAATGTTAAACTTCCGCTTCAAGCTAAAAGCTAAACTATTAAACTTTGTAGTTTTAGCAATCACAAATCTCAGTAAAAATTGACAAGTAGCGACGCGCTTGAATTTCCAGAGTAAATTCTTGTTGTGCTTTCTCACGAGCGCGGTGTGATAGTTTCTGATGGCGCTCTTCATTTTCTAACACCCATGCAATTCCTTGAGCCAAATCTTCAATGTTATAAGCTTGGGCCAAGTAGCCATTTTTCTGATGTTCAATCAGATCGGGCATCCCGCCAATGTTGAAGGCGACGCAGGGGGTTCCACAGGCGATCGCTTCCATCACGGTGTTTGCCAGATTCTCTTGTGTAGAAGGTAGGACAAAGACATCCGCTGCTGAATAGACTAGGGCTAGCGATAGATCATCGCTGAATGTACCTAAGTAATGAGCCTTCAAGCCAAAGTCAGGCGGATTGTCCGGCTCAGAGGCTCCAAAAATAACTAGCTCCAGTCTATCTTGCCACCCAGATTTACTCAAGTCTCTTAGCGCTGGTTGCAACAGGTGAAAGCCCTTTCTCTGATCACCCGTTGCTTTTAGTGAACCAAAAAGAATAAGTTGTTTATCTTGGGGCAAATTGAGTAGGTCTCGTGCTACGTGTCGATTAATAGGCTTGTACTTTTCCGTATCAAGACCATTGGGAATTAGCTCAACTCGCACATCCTGGAAAAGCGAACTGGAAGTAGCACATTTGGCTAACCATGAACTAAGCGCAACGATAGTTAGATTGAGATTTCTCCACGCCTTGGCTTTGCGCTGCCATACCCAACGGGATAAGTCCCAGTCTTTACTGCTGCCAAGTTGAGGACAAGCTCCACAGGATGCTGTGTAGCGATCGCAATCTTGATTGTAGTGGCATCCTCCTGTAAACGCCCACATATCATGTAGCGTCCAAACAAGAGGTTTATCAAACTTGCCGATTGCTTCTGCTTGTAGGAAGGCTTCACCAATCCAATGCAGATTAATTACATCCGGCTCAAATTGAGTAATTTTAGGAACAATTCCCTCTGGTAGCCACTGAAGAGAAAATGTACTACTATCCCGTTTACGAGAAAACTTTAAGGGCAAAGCATCTAAAGTAAGTCTTGCTCTGGCTATACCCTGATCCAACCTAGTTTTGGGGGCAAACACAGTTACATCGTTACTCGACTTATCTTGCACTAACATTTTGGAAGATATACCCTTACCCTGTAACCCCTGATGCAGACGATAAGCAGCTCGTGCTGCTCCGCCCTCAATGTCATAAGTACTAACTAATAGAACATTCATCTCACCACCTTATTTTAAGTCTTTCTCCGAAAGCTATTTAATACTTTTTTATAAAGCACTATGTTCTCTGAAACTTTCAGGACTCCCAATCTCTTTGAGCTTCCGCGCTGGTACTCCTACCCATACTTCATTATCGGGTATACTTTTTGTAACGACGCTACCCGCTCCAATTATTGAATTCTTCCCGATTACACAACCGGGAAGAATAGTTACACCAGCACCAATCCATACGTTTTCATCTATAAAAACACCTGTTTTCGATTCATCCCACGGGGAATCCCGATATGGCAGCTCATTTGAGATTGTATGATTAGAGGCAATTAGGGATACTTGTTGTGCGATTGAGGAATTTCGTCCAATACATATTCTTCCCCCAGTAGCACGAATATTGGCATGTGAACCAATGACAGTCCCCTCTTCGATAATTAATTGACCAGGAATCTTACTATAAGGCGATTTTGCTTGAACAACAATCTCTGAAAAGGCCCCTATAAGAACTTCAGAACCAATTTTGATTGCATTAATGTCATCGTACTGCAAAGCCACAGGAAAGTACATCACTATATCAGGATTATGATATAGAACTTGTTGGTGCCTTAGCCAATACGTCAGCAAACTCTTAGGACCACGAACTAGGCTTCTCAATTGTTGAATTACATTGCCACTTTTTTTTTGAATATTCATATACCACAAGAAAAAAAGTATTATACATTTCCTATGCAACGTTGGTAAATATTAAAAGTTTCTTTGGCAACGTAGTCCCAGTTCCATTGCTCTGCTAATTTTAGATTGTGTTGACCCATCTCTCCTAAATTTTTTTTATTCTCTACTGCACACTTCATGGCATTACTCAAACTGTCTTCCTTGGTTGAATTATGGAAAAAAGTGCCAGCTTCATCTAACACATCACTAAAGTATCCTCCATCTGGGGCAATACAAGCTTTTCCGAAAGATATTGCCAAGATAGCTACCCCTGACGTTGTAAATACTTTATAGGGAAATACCACACAATCACAGGCATTCATGTATATTTGAATTTCGTCATCTTCAACTCGTTTCGGTACAAAAAAAATGTTTTTATAATCCTTAATTTTCTCCAGAATCATTGTTTCTATCTGCTCTTCTGCCGGATAACCAACAATCAGCAGGGAGATACTTTCCTTCTGTAAACTTTTAAATGCCTCAATGGCTTCCAAAAATCCTTTGGTGCGATGGATGGTTCCAAAAAGAAGGAAAACTAAATTTTCGTTAGGAATACCTAGAGCTTTACGAGCCTCTAGTTGACTAATTTTATTTTCATAAGAGCCTATATAATTACCATGATATACAACGAAAACTTTATTTTTGCTTTCCAATCTAAACGCTTTTACAATTTCATTTTTCGTCGTTTCACAATGAGTAATTACCGCATCGAATATTCTCCCTAGAGTCGCTGCCCAGATTGGAAGAATCTCCTGCTTTCCGTCCTCAAATCTGTCGCTCCATTCATGTACAGTCCAAACGATCCTAATTCCAATTAATTTTAAAATCACTAGTTGAATAATGAATAGTAAAAACTTAAGCCATCTATGGATTTGATTATTTCCCAGAAGAAAGTAGTGTACTGTGTCAAGGTGTAAAATATCAGGCTTCCCTTCACCCATAACTTTTTGGATGAATAGGGCATGACAGCGCTCTTCTTTTCCCTGAACATCCAGATAATTTAGATGTTTAATTAACAAGTCTTTATAGGGGTTACCAAAGAAGTTTGTGCCTAGAAATATTATCTTAAGAGTGTTCATTTTCCTTAAAACTTAAAAGATTACTTTTTTCGGTGAATATCTATTTAAACCCTTTTTATCATATTTTCCTGAGATTTAAGATAGCCTTAGAGGCTACATTTTTTTAGCTAAAAACTTGCCTTCCACCCTACCAAAAATTAATGCTATTGTCCCTAAATTTCCACCTTAACTAAGTTAACAACCTCCTGTGCAGCTTGTCTTTGAATAAGTCGATAGTGATTGCAAGTTGAGGTAAGTTGCTTACAGTAATCTACATAGTTCATTTCAATGTCATAGATTAAGGAAAGCACTTTATCTACGTCTATGACATCAGTTCTTATAGAAAACTGTTGCATCCCTATGGATTCCATGAAATCACGACTTTTTGGCTGATACTCAAGCATCACTGAGGGGACGCCACATCCACAGGCGAAAACAACTGAATGCAATCGCTGTCCGACAAGTATGTCATAGTTTTGAATCCGATTTATAGTCTTGCCAATATTTCGATACTCTCTCCAAATGGAGACCTTGTGAAGGTTAAAATCATGAATTATATTATCTATCAACAGTAGTTCAGGAGCGCTTAGACTCACTGCCAACGCCAAGTGTCGCTCGTTCTTT
>CBDTXL010000100.1:0-14512 GCA_965364435.1 uncultured bacterium | reverse complement strand
ACTGGCAGTAGCAATGAGTTTTCCATCAGGGCTAAAAACTACGCTTATGAGCCGAGCTTCAGAACCCCTGAACGTTGTTAGCTCCTTGCCTTGTAAATCCCACAAGCGTATAGTTTTATCTTTGCTGACAGTAGCGATGCGTTTTCCATCAACGCTAAAAACTACGCTCGTAACTCCGTCCACACGACCAAAATCTGTCAGCTCTTCACCTCGAAAATTCAACAAACGCACGGTTCCGTCTTTACGAGCGGCAGCAATGAGCTTTTTATCAGGGCTGAAAGTAATATCAGCAATATTATCAAAAGTATCAGAATCTAAAGCTCTATATAAAGCTCTATAAGAAGCTAAAGCTTGCAAAGAATTTGAGAATTCAGTAGGCTGAAAATATTCTAAAACCAATTGTTCTTTTATTTCATCTTCTCGTTGTTTTGCTAACTTTTCCTTATGTAAGGTGAAGATGAACCAACCAATTATGGATAAAAATACCAGTAAACTACTAAAGGAGAAAATACCTTTCCTTATGCTGTAAGCCTTTAGACGAGGGGAGACACGGTTAAATTGGACAAATTGCTCAAGTTCTTCGACTTGTTCTGACAATTGACGATAATACAGCCGCTGGTGCATAATCTCTCGCACCTCTTCTCGCTCCTCTTTCAGCCAGCTCACTAGGTGAGACCAGTTGTAGATTAGAGCCTCGTGGGCAACCTCAACCTGGGCATCGTCCGGTGTGTCTTCTTCAGTCAAACGTACTAGCCGCGCCTGAATCAATTTGTCCAGCACTCGGTCAACGCGATCGCGGGCTTCCCCTGCCTGATACAAAGTTTTACGCTGGATGCGGTTGTTAGTAACTTCCAACCCTTCAGTGGGTCGAACCATTCGCAATAGGATGCGTTTGACTGTCACCTGCTCTTCAGGAATTAGCTGCTCGTAAAACTCATCAGCACTACGAGCCAGTGCCTGACGCCCACCACCCAAACGTTTATAAGTTTCCCAGGTAATTCGATTGCGCTCCCGGTTGTCCCACAGCTTCAGCAAGGTAAACTGCAACAGGGGCAGTGCTGCTGGTTCGCCTAAAACATCCCGAAGCAACGCCTCAACCAGCCCTTCTTCAAATTTCAAACCCACTAACTCGGCAGGTTTTTCAATCGCCTCCCGTAACTCGCTGGCATCCAGTGCTGTCATCCGCACCTGCGCCTGCTCAAACAAGTCCTTGAAGACTGGCACTCGTGCCACTTGGCTCTCAAAGTCCGTTCGCATTGTAAGGATGACGGTATGCCTAACACTTGGCGACTGAATCAAACCGATGAGGTTGTCGATGAACGCCTGACGCAGGCTATCATCACGGCACAGCGAAAACACTTCCTCGAACTGATCTACCACGAGGACACTAGGTCTGTCACCAAAGTCATTACTCAGTTTGGTTAAATGATTGGGGTCTTTCTGAAGGCTCTCGACTTGCTGCTGGAGCCACTCAGTCGCGTTAACGTCACGAGGTTGGGTGAGTCGAGCCAGATTTTCCAATGGATTGACTCCTGGCACCATCGACGAGTAGTAGTGCCAGTTCTCGCTACCCGACAGCGCACCTACCTTCAGCTTTGGTAAGAGTCCGCCTAATACCACTGATGATTTACCGCTGCCAGAAGAACCGATGACAGCTAATAGACGGTTTTGCTTAAGGTGATTAACCAGTTTTTCTAAAAGACGTTGGCGTCCATAGAAGAGGTTTGACTTCTTTTCCCGGAACGCCTCTAACCCCAAGTAAGGGCATCGCGCATCATCAAGTTCTGGAGCCAATGCCGACTCAAATTCAGCTAAGGTGGCATCAGGGGGTTCGCGCCCAGCACGATACAATATGGCTGACCAGTAATCTAATAAACTTTGGCTAGCCCACCGGTCTTCATCGGTGTCTAGCAGCGCACCAGTTGCTCGCCCCCGGTAAATAAATTCCTCCATCTCTGCCAGCAATTCGGGTTTACTGCCACTCTCGCGATGGCGTTTGAGGAGTTCGCTGTGAGCAGACCGCAAAGATGATAACGATGGAAAGCTGATTACGTCCTTGTTCGTACTCTTGAGTTGCTTCTCATCGCTGATACCGATAGACACGGAGTTGACTTGCTGTTCATTATTAGCATCAACAATTAATTGACCTTCTAAGCGGTCTTCTTCGCTCAAATTTAGTAGTCGCTTGCTACTCTCATCTGCCGCAATCAGGCGCTCATTATACTGTTGTTGCTCTAGTAGAACTCGAACGTTTTCAAAGACTTGGGCGTTTTCCAAAGCCATCCCAGCTTGAATATTAAAAGCCCGCATCAACTCTTCATCTGAGCTAGTAAAATGGCCTTGGTGTTTGTTAATCAGTTGAATTACGCCAATTAAGTCGTTAGCTGAATTCAACACCGGTAGACAAAGGATATTGCGGGTCACATATCCCGTCCGTTGATCGGTAGTGGGATCAAAGCGGGCATCTTTATAGGCATCGGGGATGTTGAGAGACTGACCCGTTGAGGCAACATAACCAGCAATTCCCCGATTCGCCGGAATACGAATTTCCCTTAGGGTGTCGCCATCAGCCGTAGCCAACTTGCTCCAAAGCTCACCAGTCTCTTTGCTGAGCATAAACAGGGTACTATAGTCTGCCTGCATCAACTCGCGAGCTTGTTCCATCACCAGGCGTAGGGTTGCTTCTAAGTCCAAGCTCTGACCTAAAGATGCCGTTGCTTTAAGCAGCGCCGCCGCTCCCCGTTGGTTTCCGGCTGCCATGTAGAAGGATTGGCAAGTTTCGAGTATGAGTCCAATCGAAGCGGCAAAGTCAAAGAATCGCTGTTCGTCTTCGCTATCAAACGGTACATCTCCAGCTTTATTCAACAGCTGCACCACAGCCACTACCTTGTTGCTGCTGCTAAGAATCGGCATACACAGCAGCGTATGGGTACGATAGCCGGGGCGTTCGTCAACTTCTTTGTTAAAGAGCGGGTGCTTGTAAGCATCTGGAATATTAAGAGACTCACTGGTTGTGGCGACATGACCAGCAATACCCATGTTCAGGGGAATCCTGAGTTCTATGGCTTTGTTAGTATCGCTTTGAGGAATTTTTGCCCAGAGCTGATTTTTGTCGGCGTCTACTAGGAAGATGGTAGTATGGTCAGCTTGCAGGATTTGACCAATTTTCACGGTGAAAGCATCCATCACCTGCTCTAACATTGTTTCCAGGGCTTCGTGGTTGATCATCTCGATCGCCCTTAGAAATTGCTGGAATTCAGCGGTGATGAAGTCCAACAAGCAGATAAATTCAGGAACGGATAAGTCTTTGACGCGGTGAGTTAGAACACTCGTCCGTTTGAGTTGGGTTAACTGAGTTAATGTAGCCAAGACGCTACCAGTGTTCGAGAGTGTCATGGTAAAGATGTACCTGCATTATTAGACTTAACAGGACTACCAGAGTTACTCATTCAATCATCCTCAGCACAGATGCCAGTGGCTCACCAACTATCCGCAAATTGCCGCACAATCGCTTTAGCTCCACGTCAACTCGGTAGAAGCGATCGCCTGCACGCCTGCGGTAACTTCGGAAGTACCGTTTGACTTTGGCAGGATTTTGTAATGCGATCGCACTGTCCAAATTCTCACTATCTTTCTTAAACGATAACGCCCATTCGTTTATGCTACTGCTGTAGAGCGATTCTGCCATTGCTTTGAGATCGAGCCAGGACATTTCAAGTTCAAAAATATCCTGTTCCAGATTGGCTTCAATTCGGCGTAGTTCTAAATCGAGTTCCTGCCAATCGTTGTGAGTGTAAACGAGAACGGTTAGGCTGCGCTCTAGGTTGGCGAGAGCCTCCACACCGTCTTTGAACTGGCTGGTTTTCTCTGGATCGAGTTCGCCATGTGCCAGATTGTCTCGCACGCAAGTCATCGCCTTCACTAGGGCAGGTAGGCGTAAGGCGCGTGCTGCCGTATTCAGACTCGTATTGATGCGTGAAGGTTGGATAGCCAGCACTCGGTTGATCAGCCAGACAGCCCTCTTGAGCTGCCGTATATCAAGGTTCTCAATTGCTCCGCGTAACTCTTCAGTGGTTCGCTCAAGGTCTTTTATCCACAGGGTTTCATTGGTAGCTAGGGTTCCCCGAACCGCCACCTCTCGCACGTCGGTCACGATTTGCTGAAGCGTTAACTCATAATCCATGAGAATGTCCAAAGCTGTCTCGTCATCCGGAAATCGTCTGGCTTCCTGGACAATACCGCTGTAGCATTGGAATTCTAGCGTATGCAACAGGTCATGCAAGTCTTTGTAGTTGCCTACAACATCGATTTGTTCGCACACAGCCTGAAAATCGGTGCGGAAGGCAACTACAGCAACACGAACTTCAGGCGCTGCCATCAATTCAGTCAGGGCATATAAGCCATTGCGAACAGACTGGCTGTTATATCCATACGGAAGTGATTGCAGCTCGTCTTGGATAATTTTTCTAATTGTTTCAGCATCTGCTCCCTTATAGATGCGATCGCCAATTTGAATATCCTGCCCCTGTCCGACGTTGACGCCGTATTTGCCGAGCTGCAACAAACTCTGGCGATCGCTTGAACTCAGTAACTGACGTAAGGCAACTATGTCAGCTTCAGCGTGCTTACCACTGGCAATGCGATCGAGGATGTTGCCTAGCTCATCAGAATTCATCGTCTACTAGGAGCTTCATGCTTGTTCCATACTAAACCGCCTACCAACTCCGCTCTTCAAGCCTCTCTCGATCCTCTTGATATTCAAGATCTGTTTGAAGTGCCTGAACTTCTTGCTGAGCAAAAACCCGAACCCGAAGATTTCCATCCTTTAACCAAGGCGACACTTCTTTGATACGTTGCTTAGTAAAGTTAGACATTGCTCCTTCAATTACCCCAGGAGTAGTGCCAATCGCAGCATGAATAGACGAGAGTACGTTCTCATCCTGAGTACGAACGATAATTTCTCGACTTAAATCATAAAAACTCTGCCCTAAATTGAACTCACGTAAAATACTAGCTACTGCCTTTAACTTGTCAGCATCTCTAGACTCAACCCACTCCATTAAGACACTGTACAGTTCATCTTTCAGGTTGAGAGAAAGTTGTTTCAGTAAAGCAGGAGCTTCCCATCGGAGTAAAAAGTTATCCTGGAGCATCCAATCCCTCACTCGACGGAGAATATCGGGATATTCAGGTCTTGCTTTAATATCATCGAATGCATGTGAAAAAGGTTTAGGAAATGCTTCATAGTAGCCATCCCTTTGATACCTTTCAGGTCTAGCTTTGATGCGGTGTTCGATAAAGTCTATAAGTTGCATCGGGGCAATATCCGCAAGGCGTTTTAAGCACTGTTCGGCGCTGTAGTCTAGGCAAGAGAGCCGCTCAAAATTCTGGATAATCTCCAGCAAGTCTTGAGGGGTATCGAAGGTAACAGCCCACTCATCGTTATTGCCAATCTGCCACGAGACAGTCTCTGCTACCTGACGCAGAATAGGTTCATCCCCACGAGAAGCCAGGGTTTTAAGTAACTCTACTGCCAGATCTGGCTTGTGTGGGGCAAGCTGCTGTATGGGCCAAAAAAGTGTCAGATCCACTAACGAAGATTGCTTAGCTACGAGCTGACGCAGGACATCCCACTCTTCCTCAAGCTGTGGTTGGCTCCAGTCTATAAAGCGGTAACTCTGAGCGATCGCCCCCCAAAGCACCAAGTCGTCTTGTGCAACCCAAGAACGCACGTAACCTCTGGCTATTTCGCGATCGCTCAAGCGCATCCCCGCCAGAACAAACCCAAGATGCTGTTTAAGGTCGAGGTTTTTAGCTATTGTCTGCGCTATGAATTGTTGAGCAAGGTCGAGATGTGTTTGTCCAAAGATTCTCAGAAGGTTATTGAGACTAAAAGTATCGTTTTTACCCGCACTGTGAGCCTGTTTGGCTATAACCTCTAATTCTTGGATAGCTTGTTCTAGGGTTGAAGAAGAGAGAGCTTCAACATACTCATTAATCTTTGCTTAAAGTCAGCAATTTCAACCAAAGCTTTTTTTGCTTTTTCCCGAACTTGACTATATTTATTGTTTTCAGGTTGATAGAGAGCCAGTTGATGAAGATACTTAATTGAATCCTGCAATCCCCTCCGATAAATTGTATATTCTAGAACTTCTACAGCCTTACTCAAAACCATTTCGTGTCCAATTTCATATGAACCCCAAAATCGGTCTTGAATAGATTCAGGTGGAAGTTCAGCTCCATTAACAATAGAATCTACTATCAACAAAATGTCATCAGGCTTGAGGTAAGCTACATCTTGTAGACAATGCAGTAGGTTGAACCGGAATACATTACCTTCACGATTAAGTGCCTGACGCAACTCATACAGCTTCTGACCGAGTAGTAAACCCGCTTGAGGCGATTCACCTTTCACTTCGGCTTCAGCTAGATTCGTCAGAATTTGCCTTGACTTGAGACTGAAAAAAGGTTCTATAATCTGTTCCTGATAGTCAGCTCGCTTAGTTTTTGGGTCGAAAAAGTGTTGAACTAATATATGGTCGGCTAGAACCTCCGAGGCAATCTTCAAAGTTTTCCAGTATCGCTCTACTAAACCTGCTTCTACCAAGCGAACCACAATTGTTTCTTCGTCAATGGGAGAAATCCCTATTAACTCATGAATTGTTGCTTGCAATTCTTGTTCATCCTGATTTACAGTGCCTAAAGCGGCAAGGATTTGAAGATAACGAATATAATTCTGATAAGAATTAGGAGCTTCTCTCTCCACCTCGGATAAGTCTTTAAGGATTTCATCTAGATGGCTGGTTAGCACCCGATCGCGAGTCAGATTGATGAGGTCTATTCCTCCTTGTTGCAATCGAGCAGCGATACCAGCAATAAGGGGATTTCCTTCTGCAATTCTGACGATGGTATGACGGGTATTTTGGTCAGTGATGCTGTGGGGCGAGTGTTGCAGAATTTGGTTAATGTCTTGGTTTTCTAGCGGTTTAACTTCTATCGTTTCAACTCGATCGCCTGGTAATCCTAATTGATAAATAAGTGAGTCTTTGAAAATGCTCCGCGTAGCCAGGATCAGGGTAACTTTTCCAGCTAGTTCAGTATTAACGATTACCTCGCGTAGCTGATACAACAGGCTGAAGCGGTGAGCATCGTCTACAACGATGATATGTTGAGTGTCTCTGTTCAAGGATGCAATGTCCGGCTCAACAGACTCAGCTTCATTGCGGATGTACCACAGCGATCGCTCTTTTGGGATAATATCTGGCAATGCTAGCAACAGCCGTGTTTTGCCAAGTCCACCAGAGCCATGCAGAATAATCGTGCTATTGGCTCCATCCAGACAACTTTGCAATTCTTGGCGGATAGCTTCCCGTCCTACAAAACATCCTTGGTGACTGGTTAGAGCGACTTGCTCTACTCGATCTGCAAATTCACTGGGTGTGAGGAAGGTGCGTAGGCGGCGAGCGTCAAGAACGTCCTGGAACACTCGTTGTATGGCTTCGGCATTTGCGCCCTGATAGATGCGATCGCCAAGGTGAATCTCTCCTCCAGTTATTTGCCCAATATTGGTGTTAAACTTGCCGTCCTGAGAGACCAATTGTAGAACGCTGCCAGCCATGCTAAGGGATTGGCGCAGCTTGGCAATATCCTCCTCATCCCATTTACCACTGAGAATACTGTCAACAATTGCAATGAGTTCATTCTGCTCGGTCACGCCACTCTTGCCTAAATATAGGGTGCATCATCTTTACTTCTTCTAGGAAGACAGTGCCTTATCTTTCACTTTTTAGACGACCCTGACTGGTAATAATCATCTCCAATCCTAAAGTTACTGGCTTGCTTAAAGTTTAAGCTCTCCTTTCCATCCTGCTGCACGTCCTGGATAATCCGAGTACCATCATCTTTAGCGGTAGGCTGTTGGCTAGGCTTGCTGGGTACAGCATCGGCTTTCCGCTCAATTTCAACACCATAATAATTGCGATCGCCAAGTTGATTCTTTCCTCCAGTTATTTGCCCAATGTGAAACTTGGCAATAGGTTGGCGATTAGGCTGTCCAGACTCAGCTTCTACTTCTTGACGCTTGAACAGATAGCCATCTTGCACGCGCATGAAGATGACAGGGGTTGCGAAGTCTCGTTTGCGATGCTGAGTCTCCAACGCAATTGTGCGCCGACCATTCTGAGCCGCAATATCAACAGGTTCACCCTTGGCTAAACGTTCATAAAATTCATAGACGAACTGGCTTGCCGTAATATTTGAAACTTCATACTGCATCGCCACCACAACTGGAATATTCATTTGCACAATCTTAGACGCAGCACCTGCAAAAGCCTTAGAAGCAGACAGCATCCCACTTTCACAGGCTTGTAGCAAAACAACTCCCGGACTCCATCGATTGAACAGTTCACTAAAGGAACCAGCATCCATCCACAATGCTGTGTTGAATACCTTCTTCATCAGGGCAATTTGCCCTACCTCTTCCCCTTCTTCATTCTGCAATTGCCCATGACCAATGAAGTGGAAAATATGAGGCTGCTGCTCAAGCAACTTATCAATAGCAGTGGGAGTTGCTGGATTGACAATCGGCAACAATTCAATCCGCTCTGCCTGCTCCTTCGCCAAGCTCTCTAATGCTTCCTGCACCTCTTCATACTTAACGGTGCCTAGATCTTTCGGAGCAGCGATCGCCAGAGCAATCCTTAACTTCTCACCCTTTTCTAGCTGAATTGGGGGAGCAGGATGCCACAGAGCACGACGACGTGAGAAAACAAGGTTTGGATCTGTACCTAACCAGCGATCGCCTAAATTAGCACTAGCAGGCAAGCACATAAATTCCCAAGGCAATGCCGCCACTTCAGGCATCGTTTGCTCATCAATATCAAGCTCAATCCGCAAGAGCTGTTTTTTGTCCCGTACAGCTTCCTGGTAACAATTGACAAACTCTTGACGCAGCACATCATCAAAAACGGCATCAAAAAGAACTTCTCCCAGTGTCCGTGCTTGCTTAGAGCTATTCAGTTCATCACTAAGAATAGGTTGGAGTAGGGAAGTGATCTGTTCTAGTTTCTCCTTATAGCGAAAGGGTCTAGAAGGTTCTCCTTTAGATTGATGCTGCTCGTCCCACTTTTCTACTCGAACAAGTTCATCATTAGCTAACCGAATGCGAAAGGTGTAATAGGTCTTAGCCATATTGCCTCTTAACAACTGAATCGAAAGGAGAACCGCTCTTATACCAACTAGGCTGCTTTAGGAAGGGTTAAAGGATTCCACTCCTCCTCTGTCCCACGAGCAAAGCGACTTGCTGCCTCGTTACCCTGTCCCAGCAGATTCTGGAAGTTCTCTGATAGCTTGGCTGCTACGTCTTCTAAATTTGCAGTCAACCAGTTCATGCTAGGTTCAGCCCAAACCTTACCTGTCAGAGTGATAGAATCTGTTCCCTTCGGCACCTTGAAGACAATCCCAAACTTAGCCGTTCCGATCTTCTGTAGGTTTTGGTCTTGGATGCGCCAGTAACAGATAGAATTGCCTTCACCAGTCGTTAGGATTTCAGGATGACCAAGTTCATACTTGAAAGCTGGGATGGCAAGAAATGCCTTAAATTCATCTTTACTGGCAATATTCGCCTTGAGATCTGGAACGGAATTCCAAAATGCTGTTAGATTGGAGGCATCCACTCCAACATCCCAACCCAAGTTACCATTCAGTCCCACATCCATACCCACACCAAAGTTCATCACTGATCGCCATTGGTGTGTTGGAAAAAGGCTCTGAATAATTGGCTCACCACTTCCCTTAGGCCCAAAATCAAGTTGGCAGGTTAATCGCCAGAATCGAGCACCACGCTCTGGAACCAAATCAACAGTCAAGGTCATGTAGTAGAAGTCGTACTGACTTTGCATCTGTTGCTTGTAGATACTAGTTAGTTCAGTACCACTTTCTCTAAATGTCTCCTCTGTAAGCTGAACCAGTGTATTCTCAGGATGACCAAAGCTAACTCGACTAGTAAACAAGTCATTGACAGCCTCTGCACTGAGGTTACGTGTCGTACCTCCAGCTAATTTGCCTCCCCAATCCTCAGTCTCTTTGAGCAAGCTAGTTAGCAGAGCATTTGCTTGCTCTAAATCAGGACTTGACAATTCATCAGGCATCTTATGATGTATCTCCTTTAGAACTCACGCATTGACAAAAAACTGAGCTGAGTTGGCTTTGATAGCCTGAACTAGCTTGTCAAAAATGCATTAACTTCAAAATTTGCGTGTTGACGAGATAGCCCAACTATACGATAGCCATTTCATCCCTAAGATAGATGCATTAGAAGTTAAAGATTGATGTCTGCTGCGGGTAAAAATTTCAGGCATAGCGATCGCAACCGCTGCTAGCGATGAGTGACTTCACCATTTATACTTCACCCTCTTCAAGGTATTTTCCTGACTGACAGAAGTTAACTCCGGAAACTTATAGAATGCGTTGATGAGCCTGCGTTAGCGTAGCCCACGTAGGGTACACATCGCTCTAACCTCTAGATCCTGTGGGTTATGATTGGCTCAAACTGCCTAATGGTAAAGAGCCTGCTTAATAAAAGATGACTGTTCGCGACGAGCTAAGTGCCATCCTTGACCGCATCACCAACGGTGAGGAAGCCGAGAGTGATATCCAAGCCCTGCGGCAGTTGCTCCGCGCAGGCGATCGCCAAAACGTAGTGCAACTTGGCAAGTACAACATCAATATTGGTGAGGGAAGGGATATTCAGATTGGCGATCGCTTTTACCAAGGAGCCAGTGCCGAGGCAATCCAAAAAGCTGTCCGCCAGGTGCTGGACGAGTTTCAACTCAAAGATTCTCCTAACTCTCAAAAAGATTGGGCACAACTCCTAGAGCAAACCAAAGAAAATCTGAAAGTAGTTCCCGACCAAATTGGCAATTCAGTTTTTCTTCTCCGCCAAGTGGAACTGGAAGCAATAGAGACAGCGTTTGAAACCAGCAAAGTAGTCGTTCTTCTGGGGGCTTCAGGCTGCGGGAAAACAGTTATTGCTAAATCCTGGGCTGAAAGAGAACTCAGCTCCAGCCAAGTCATCTGGTGGAATGCCCGAAGCTTCGACATTTCAGACTTTCAATTTTTCCAAAGTCGCTTAGGGTTATCTCATCCACTTCGAGAGCTTCTGGCTACTGCTCCTGCTCCTCGTGCCTACGTGGTGATCGATGGACTGGATCGCATCTTTTCTGAAGCTGCCTTTCAAAATCTGTCCGTGCTGATTCAGGCACTTCAATTAAACATTGAAACCAGTCCTTGGCGAATCCTCATTCCTTGCCAATTAGAGGAGTGGAACAGAGTTCAAATGCAGCTTGCACGCGCCAATAACTTGACGGCTGAATGGAGAATCATTCAAGTTAAAGAGCCTTCCATCAATGACCTCGATCCGGTCTGGAAGACATTTCCTGCTTTGGGACGCTTAAGATATCAACCTCAGCTACAGTCCCTATTACTCAAACCTAAAGTCCTCGACCTACTAGCAACAAAGTTATCTTTTGGCGGCTCTGTAGATACTACTCGGTGGGTAGGAGAGTCCAACCTGATTGAGTGGTTTTGGGAAACAGAAGTTAGCAAACAAACTAATGCCAGAGTACGAGCTGCTTTCCTTAAAGCTTTGGGCGAAAAACAAGCAGATAACTTAGAATCCGAAACCCCGACTGATACATTCTCTATCTCCGATCTTGTAAGTCTCGATAGTCTAATTGGCGATCGCTTCTGTCAAGAACGTGAAGAACGGCTGTCTTTTTATCACGACCTCTATGGTGATTGGGCAAGACAACGGGTACTTTTAGGTAAGGCGAATAACCTATGCGAGTATCTGGAACTGCGAATTTCGTCTCCTCTTTGGCACCGTGCTGTCAGGCTCTACGGACTTCATCTCCTTGAAAAAAATGAAGACACCACGCAATGGCGTTCTGCATTTGTGGCTTTAGAGAATGCCTCTCAGCTCACTCAAGACTTGCTACTCGAAGCAGCAATTTTTGCCGCAGACCCACTCCCACTTCTCGAACGTCTCTGGTCTGACTTAGCGGCAAATGAGGGGTTACTGCTACGCCGTTTGTTAGGGCGTTTTCTCTACGTAGCCACGCTGCCAAACCCTATGATTCTGGAAATACTGGGCTTAAATTCAGAAGCCAGAGCTGCGACTATCAACCGAATTCCTTACTGGCCATACTGGCTACCGATGCTCAGGTTCCTCCATCAGCACTTGGAAGACGTAATCGAGCTAGCACCCAAGCAAGTCGCAGAGATAGCAGATGCGTGGCTATGGAGAGGAGGTAGAAACGCTCCGTTGCGTCGGGAGACGGCTGAATTAGTTTTAACTCAAGCAGAGCAGGTTCTGCATGACAAGCAGGGAAAGCGGGTTCGCTCTACTGACAAAAATTTCAGCGAGATTGTTTATCATGCTGCACTTGCGGGAATTGATGAGCTACCTGAGCGCGTAGCTGCCTTGGCACTGAAAGCAAGCGCTAGAAGAGAGTCTTCCTCACAATTATGCCAGTCCAGTGACAGCGCTGAATATATTCCTAAGCAGGTAGTCATTGACTATCGACCCTTATTTGAACCGTATGAAGTAGAACTTCCCCCACCCTGGCCGGATGGTCCCTGTCAGCGTGTAGATTCAGAGTTTCAAAAGACGTGCCTAGAAACAGCTGCGCTCTACCCATTAATTCTGTCAAACCCAAGCCTTGCTCGTGAAGTTCTCCTGGCTTTGCTAATAGAAGAACCCGTTGCTCCAGACCGTTTTAGAAGTCACTCACTTATTGACAACAACCTAGAGACTGCAAAAGTGCAAGTCTGGGAGTACAAACCCCCATTCTACAACCGTAGTCCGTTTCTCTTTTTTCTACGGAACCAACCAGAAGAAGGACTAGAAACCATCCTGCGTCTAGTTAACTTTGCCACAGAAAGATGGGTTGCTAGAGAACAAGAAGATAACCAAACCATACCAGAGATACAAATCCATCTGCCAAGTGGGGAGTGTAGATTGATTGGGGATTATACGGTCTATTACTGGTTTAGAAATTCCCCTTCTTGCCCCAAGCCAGTCGTAATAGCTCTGATGGCTCTGGAGAAGTGGCTTTATGATGAAATTGACAGCAACAGAGAAATCGAACAAGTTATTGAATTCATCTTGCAGCAATCCCATTCAATAGCCTTCGCAGGGCTATTGAACACGGTGGGGAGCAAAGAACCTAAGCTTTTCTGGAAGTCTTTAAAACCTTTTCTCGGAGTTCCTGAGTTCCACTGGTGGGAGTTCCTACATAGACACGATTTTGATGTTCGCGCTTGGAATGTTAATTCTCATTGGTGGGACGAAGGCGAAGAATCTATTAAACGGGCACGCGAATGGCATTCACTCCCTCATCGAGAGCAAGGATTAGATCTCTGGGCACGTATACTATTTCTGAACGAGCCAGAGTTTAGATCTTTCTTTGATGAAGTCCGCCAAAACTGGATAGCCAACCTTCAAACTGTTCAGGACCTGAATGAACCTACCAACTTCTTGGAGGAATTACAAACAAGACACGAAGTCAGGAAAGAGTTCCTTGAGAAGCTAATAGCTGAGTACGACATTGGTAACTACTCGCTCGAAAACCATCCCAATCATAGAAAGGTTTGGCGTTTCAATCCTCCTGAAAAATTGATTGCTAGGCAAGAAGAGTATGCCAAGGCAAACGGTGATAAACAGGTCTTACTTTTCTTTCCTCTACAATGCAAACAAATTCTAGATAAGGGTCAACCCTTGCCTGATAATGCTCTTCCGGAATTTTGGGATGCTGTTCAGAATATCTCAAAGCTTGTACCTCCTACAGACCCTGACTCTACTCATAACAGAATAAAAGATGCTATCTGTGGAGGCGCAACAGTTCTGCTCAAACTTCACCGAAATTGGTTACGGCAAAACCCAGATAAGGAGGAATGGTGCATCACCCAGATCGCAAAAATAATTTTCAATCCACCACAGACCAGAGAATGCGATCGACCTGATAGCTTAATCAGTTGGAACTGGGAGGTTTTTTGTGCAAGCATAATCCCTGTACTTTGGGCAGAGTCTCCCGACTTACCTGGCTTGCGCCAATGCATCATTAGACTGGCATTAAGCTATCACTATGAAACAGTAAAAATTCTCTTAACTAATGCTGCCAACTATAGAAGTACTCTCGGTGATAGCTTTAAGCAGTTACAGCATTTTCTCCTTCGCTGGGCAGTCATAAGATGGAAGCGAGATTACTCTCTTTTTGAAGACGACCCCAATTTCAACATCGAAGTTTTGGTTCAGCAGGAAGCAGAAGCATTCATACAAAAAACTACGGCTCCTGCAATTCCGCTCTTAGAAGAATTGGCAATCAAGGAAACTCCCAGAGTGTCTACTACAGACGCTTCCTTCTCCGGCAGCAAAGAGAAACACAGCCCAGGAATTGATCTATAGCGTTTCCCAGTCTGGTGAGGTACAATCAAGTCGCTAGTTTTTCATATT
>CBDTXL010000099.1:0-14603 GCA_965364435.1 uncultured bacterium | reverse complement strand
AAAATGACTCAAACCACACTATTTAGCTTCTTCTGGCAAGCGCTCATGGGATAAACTTTGCGATCGCACACAAAAGCCATAAGATATTTTGAGTAAGGTCGCCATCTACGTCAAAAGACACGCTGTCAAACTCCGCTCTTAGCCCCGGACGCTGAAAGTTTTCCAGGTAATCTGACTAAAATCATTTTCAATAGTCTCGGAAAATCAAACGACTCAGCTATCTCCGTTAAGTAGAACATTTAAGGCCGTCATGGTGGTTTCTCCATTGCTCATGTGTCTGAAAGTCTTTGCCTCAGACGTTTCGGCGTTTACGTCTTTGTTCTCAACGTTCTCCCTACTCCTCAAGCGATAAGCTTTTTTGGCTCAGGTACTTGACAAGGATGACAATTATATTTCACTCTATTGAGAAGCTTTATCAGCTGTTTTCCCAAAAGGCTGATAACTGCCTGAGAGTTTTGAACCCCCAAAAGAGTCCATGAAAGATTTTAATTGGTTTGAGGCGTGTGGCATCGTCGCTTGGCCGCTCTTGGCGTTTTCGATTGTGGGGCTTGCCATGATTGCCGAGCGGGTGTGGTTTTGGCTTCAGGTCAACCGTCGGCAAAGTCGGGTTGTCCGAGACGTACTCAACCTCTATCCGCACGACCCAGAAGCGGCTATTCATCGGTTGAAAAGGAACGCTGATTTGCCGATTTGCCGGATTTTTCTCCAAGCTTTAGGGTTAGACCGTCCCAATCCTGAGGAATTTCGCATCGCCCTTGAAAGCGCGGCGCAGGCGGAACTACCGACCCTGAAGCGATTTAGTACAGCATTTGACACGATTGTTGCCCTTGCTCCGCTGCTGGGACTATTAGGGACAGTTTTAGGTTTGATTACCTCTTTTGCTTCCCTAAGTCTTGGTGATATAGGCGCAACCAAGACCACAGGCGTCACAGCGGGCATCAGTGAGGCTCTTGTTTCTACAGCATCGGGATTGGTAGTCGCTATGTTTACAATCATGTTTGCCAACACGTTTCGCGGGCTTTACCTGCGACAGATGGCGATGATTCAGGAGTATGGGGGACAGATAGAACTGTTGTATCGACGTCACTATGAACTAGGAGATAAGTCCTATGCGCCTACCCGATGAACCGGATATCCCCGCTCAGATCAACATCGTACCGATGATCGATGTGATCTTCGCTATCCTAACTTTTTTTATCATCTCTACGCTCTTTTTGACCCGTTCGGAAGGGCTATCAGTGAATTTACCAAGCGCCACAACAGCAAAAACTCAGCCCAGTACGAAAATTACTGTGTCGATTAAGCCAGATGGCGAGATTACACTTAACCGTAAACCGATTCAGTTGGAGGCACTGCAAGAAGCGGTACGCTCTTTGGTGGAGCCGAACTCCGAATCTTTGGTGATCATCAATGCTGATGAAAAAGTCGATCATGGTCAGGTGGTAAGTGTGATGGATCGCTTGCGTCAGGTTAAAGGAGCAAAATTAGCGATCGCTGCTAAAAGACAATAGCTCTGATCGCTCTTTTCATCGAAAATTGTGGGTAGAAACCCCGTCCTTTAACGCAGTGGAGGACGGCTTTGCATTTGGTATAATTTTAGTGGTCAATGACCCACCCGTGACGATGGAGACATAAACCCTAACACCAAAGTTTGCAAAAACTGCAACGGGGAAGAAAAATCGGTAGACCGGGAAAAGAGGACGGGGCAATGGAATACGCATCCCTTGAATCAAAAAGCGCAAAGAAATTCTCTCGTATTGAATTTCGACACATAAAACCGCTGGGCTAGCGGGGTTAGTCTGTGGAGCGAACATAAGACCAAATCTCAAGAGAGAGTAGAGGCAGTTGCTACGAAGCAGAAACCTAAATCGTGAGGTTTGGGAATCACCACGCATCGACGGCTGGTGAGGATGTCAAGAGATCTAGGGGAGGCTGCCAGAAATAATGCAATCGTGAGGTTTGGGAATCCCCCGTTATAGCGCAAGCTTAACGGGGGAGTCTGTCAAGATTAACTCCCTATCCTCATTCCCTTAGTAAGAACCTACATGGTGATGGCAAGTTAATATTAGTTAATATAAATTTATAACTCTAGAGAATTCTATCTATGGCTAATTCAGAAGAACGCAAAAAACAAATACTCGATCACGTCAACAGAACGATAAAACTCCCTCAGCAGCTGTCTTCCACCAATTCAGAGGGTAGGAAACAGCAGATTATGGATCACATCAAGAGAAGTCGGGGCTAGGAGAAGTTGCCCTCGTATCTAGCCAAATTCAGTTCGAGGGCAAAGTCAAATGAAGGCTGAAGGCTGGAGTATGAAACAACCCCATCGATAAATCTAGGGGCTTGAAATAAAGATTCGTTTCTATTGACGTCTAGGAATAACTCTTGCCCAATGCCTCAGGTAGTCCCATCACACTGCGATAATGGGCTTCAATTTGACTCACACTATGAGACTGGCGGTTTGTACTCCACTCTGAACGCGCAAATAATTCCTGCCTTAAAGCATCAACATCAATTGTTGTCACCTTACCATCAGCAACCACTCGCTTTCCATTCACCCAAACACGATCAACTGCTTGGGTTGGACGCCCCAGAATCAGCAAACCAATTGGATCAGTGCGGGGCAATAATGACAGATTAGTAAGGTCATAAAGTACCAAATCCGCTTTCTTCCCCACAATCAGGGAACCGAGTTCATCCGCCAGATTCAATCCCGTAGCACCACCCAAGGATGCCATCTCCACCGACTGGCGGGGTGTAATCCAGTGGTGATAGTCCAAGTCAGTGACATTATGCAGAATCGAACCAATTTTGATTGCTTCTAGCAAGTCTTGGGAGTCATTGCTGGCAGCGCCATCACAACCAAAAGCAACATTCACTCCTGCCTGACGATACTTCAAAATCGGAGCAATACCACTGCCTAAACGCAGGTTGCTGAGGGGATTGTGAACCACCGTTGATCGCGTTTCTGCGAGAATAGCGATATCGTCATCACTCAACCAAACACAATGGGCTAAAGAAGTGCGATCGCTCAAATAACCAATGCGCTTAAGATGTTCAACCGCACTACAGCCGTATTTTTCTTGTGCAAGTTGCTTTTGTGCCTTAGTTTCCAGCAGATGAGCATGACGACAAAGATTATAGCGATCGCTTAGTTCAATACACCCTTCAAACAAAGCGTCAGAACACAGCTGAATTCCCGTGGGTGCAACGAGGATATTCACCCCCCCAGAAGGATTGTGAAACTTCTCTACCGCCTCCTGCATTAGTGCCAAAGTGGCTTCAGTTGAGCGGATGTAGGCTTCATGTTCCCTTTGCGTACTCCCATCGGGGATACCTGCGGTGAGGGATTCATCCTGAATCAGGGGTCCAATAAAGGCACGAATGCCAATTTCCTGGTAAGCTCGAACGGCAGATGCGATCGTTTCGATTTCCTTACCTGGAATCAAAACTAAGTGATCAACAACACTAGTTCCACCAGATAGTAGCGTTTCTACAGCTGTTCCCAACGCACTGAGGTAAACTTGCTCTGGTTCAAGGGGTGCAAAGTCGTAGAGTTCCGCAATCCATAATTCCAGGGGAACCGGAGGAATCAGCCCCCGCTGCCACATCTCTGAGGAGTGGGTGTGGGCGTTGACGAAACCAGGGAGGATGAGTTTGTTTTGCCCATCAACCACCGTACCTTCACCCCCTCTAACCTCCCCTAGGTAACGGGGGGAAATCGCAGTAATCCTCTCCCCCTCAACTTGCACATCTACTGTCTGATAACCCTGCTCAACTGGAATTAAAACTTGCTCAATTGTCAAACTCACGACTTAACCTGTTGTTTAAAGATTAAAAAATCTAGTTATTTAAGAAAATATTCAGATTCTCTAATTTTCTATTATCTATACAGGATTAAGATTTTTCTGATTTCCACGCAGATTTTATGAATCGACCTCTCCGTACTTTGGGCGTGCCACCGAATGCTTGGGCAGTTGATGAGTCAACTGCCGATATCACCCGTCCACCCCTTACGCCGCAACCTATTACCCTGGCAACAGAAACCAAGACGCTACGCCTGGATTTGGCAAAAGCGGCGATTCTGGTAATTGATATGCAAAACGACTTCTGTCACCCAGAAGGTTGGTTGTCTCACATTGGTGTTGATGTGACACCCGCCAGGGAACCCATCGAACCTTTAAAAACTATACTGCCCCAATTACGAGCAGCAAACGTTCCGGTAGTGTGGGTTAACTGGGGCAACCGTCCTGACTTAATGAATATCAGTCCCGGACTGCTGCATGTTTATAATCCAACTGGCGATGGTGTAGGACTGGGTGATCCGCTACCCACTAGAGGTGCGCCAGTGCTGACGCTGGGCAGTTGGGCAGCAGCAGTGGTGGATGAACTAGAACAGAAACCAGAGGATATCCTTGTCGATAAGTACCGGATGAGCGGTTTTTGGGATACTCCCCTTGATAGTATCTTGCGGAACCTCGGCAAAAGTACACTTTTCTTTGGGGGGGTGAATATTGACCAGTGTGTGATGGCAACCCTACAAGATGCCAACTTTCTTGGCTACGACTGCATCCTACTTAAGGACTGTGCGGCTACAACTTCCCCGGAATATTGCCTAAAAGCCACACTGTATAACGTTAATCAGTGTTTTGGATTTGTCACAGATTCTCAGTCAATTATCGAAGCCATTAAATCTGGAGATAAGGAGTAAAGTTGAAGGATAAACTAAATTCTCAATTGTGAGTTCCTTAGAGCTTAATTCGAGAACAAGAAATGCTTCAACTAATAACCAATGACCCATTACCCATTACCCATTACCCATTACCCATTACCAATTTTAGGAGTAAATTCCGATGGACATTCGCTGCATGATTCCCGTAATCAAGTCTCCCAAAGACTATCAGACTTATCGCATCAGTCCTCAGGATTCTAACCGTTTAGCAATTGTTTTTGAGCCAGCAACGGCTGATGCCTCTTTGACTGTTTGTGTGGAGATTTTTGATGAGGGTGGCAAGACTCCGCCAAATCGCCATCAGTTTGCGGTAGAAATGTTCTTTGTCCTCAAGGGAGAAGGGTTAGCCTCCTGTGACGGAAAAACGATTCCGATTCGTGCGGGAGACAGTTTATTAGTGCCTCCGACAGGAATTCATGAACTCAGGAATACGGGGAAGGGTCGCTTATATGCGCTGTGTATTATGGTGCCTAATGAGGACTTTGCTGAACTGATTCGCAGTGGTATACCTGTTGAATTGGACGAAGAGGATTTGAGAGTGCTTAACCGAACAGAGGCGCTGGTGCCATGCTAAATCGAGAATTTTGATTGAAAACCGCTTTCTAAACGCAGATGAACGCTGATAATTAACAAATCTGCTACTGTATCCCAGATAAAAGATTGAAAAGTTCGCGAGTAACTACTGGCTTCAATCTGCGTTTATCTGCGTTAAGAAAGCGGTTATTTTTTATTTCTCATCAGACCGAAGCGTAGCAGCACTCATGCTAAAAGTTAAACCTAAAGAAACAGCATCGATGTTCACTCGTGATGGAGTGCGTCTGGATGCGGATATTTACCGTCCCGATGAAGAAGGTGAGTTTCCGGTGCTGCTGATGCGGCAACCCTATGGAAGAGCGATCGCATCTACTGTGGTTTATGCTCATCCTAGTTGGTATGCCGCCTATGGTTATATTGTGGTTATTCAGGATGTCCGGGGCAGGGGCACCTCACAAGGCGAATTCAAGCTATTTTCCCATGAAATTGAAGATGGCTTTGACAGCGTTACCTGGGCGGCAGGTTTACCGGGCAGCACGGGAGAGGTGGGGATGTATGGGTTTTCTTATCAGGGAATGACCCAACTTTACGCTGCTGCCTCAAAGCCAACAGCACTCAAAACGATCTGCCCCGCGATGATTGGCTATGACTTATATGCAGATTGGGCTTATGAAGGAGGTGCCTTTTGTCTGCAAGCGAATCTCGGTTGGGCAATCCAACTGGCGACAGAAACGGCTCGTTTGCAGGGAAAAAAGGCCGCTTATCAAACCCTCTTTACAGCTTCTCGCAATTTACCCTTATATGACCAATCTCCTCGTTTCACTGAAAGTTTAAGAAAGTACGCACCGAGTTCGTTCTATCATCAATGGCTAGAACATCCTGAACCTGGGGAATACTGGGAGCAACTTTCCCCCAAACGCTATTTGCAAGACGTGGATTTGCCGATGCTGCACATTGGGGGATGGTTCGATACCTTCCTGCGCGGCACGCTCAATCTTTATAAGGAAATGGAGGAGCGTAGCACTTACCCTCAGCATCTCGCGATTGGGCCGTGGGCGCATCTACCTTGGGGGCGCAAGGTTGGTGCGGTAGACTATGGACCTGAGGCAGCTAGTTCGGTTGATTGGTGGCAATTAGATTGGTTTGATCAGTTTCTCAAACGGTTGCATACAGGGCTGTTGGATGATCTGCCAGTTTCTCTGTTTGAGATGGGTTCTAATCACTGGCGCTCTTTTGATGCTTGGCCGAGTGCTGATCCAAAATTCTATTTTTTATCGACTACAGGGCTTGCCAGTGTGAGGGATGATGCAGGCACCTTAACAGACACTGTACCTGAAACCTGCCCCAATGATGTGATTGTGCATGACCCTTGGCGACCTGTTCCTGCTCTGGGGGGTCATGCGGCGGCACCATCTGGGTCATTTGAGCGAAGTGCGATCGATTGTCGCACGGATGTCTTGACTTATACCTCTGCACCCTTGGTAGAGGATTTGCATTTAGCAGGGGATGTGGCGGTAGGAATCTGGTGTATTACAGATACGCCCAGTTTTGACTTGTGCGCCGTACTATCTGAGGTGCGATCGGATGGCAGTGTCTACAATTTTACTCAGGGTTATCTGCGAGTCAATCCGGGTCAAGAAGTGACTCCGCTGCGGATTACACTACAGCCAACCTGCGTGCGAATTGCCAAAGGTAATGCGTTGCGTCTGAGTTTGAGTGCAGCTTGTTTCCCAGCCTATCCCATTAATCCAGGAACTGGCGCACTGCCTGGTGATACTCGTTTAATGGATGCTCAGATTGTGACGTTGACGGTGTTTTGTGGAGGAAGCTGCCCTTCTCAGGTGTTGCTGCCTATGGTTTTAGCCTCTTAAAAGTGATATCAAACAAAAAGGAGCATTTTAGTGTTTTAAGCGACATCTTGCATATTCTCATTATACTACTTTAAAAAAGTATCTACCTTCTAGATCTACCATCAAAACCTAGGACTTAATTATGATAAAAAGATGGATTAAATCTGCTTTACTCCACTTCGGATTAGAGTTAAAGTACATTCGTTCTACTAGTATTCCCTTCGGTGTCAAGTGGTATCAGGATATTCAATACTTCCCTAATGGATGCAATCTTGACATCATATTTGATGTAGGCGCAAACATCGGTCAAACTGCATCCACAGCTATAAAACATTTTCCAAACAGTCGTATTTACTCCTTTGAGCCTGTTCCCTCTACATTTCAAGCGTTGTTGGCTAAGACAAAGTTATTCCCTCAGGTTATCCAAATCAATAGCGCACTAGGTAGCCAAATTTCTAGACTTCCCATAACTTCAAAACCTCTTGCACAGACAAACACTCTTATTTCTAGTTCGGATGACTTAAAAAAACACAAGGGTGAAACGGTTTTTGTGGATGTGGATACCATTGATAATTTTTGTGGAAAAAACAAAATTGACAAAATTAATCTTTTAAAGATTGATACGGAAGGTTATGAAATAGAAGTTTTGAAAGGAGCTAAGCAATGTTTATCTCTCAATAAGATTGATTATATTCTTGCAGAATGTGAGTTTTTTACAAGAACAGATGAAATACATGGTAATTTTTTTGAGATCTTAAATTATCTTCAACCTTTTCAATACAATGTTGTTTCCTTCTATACAGGTGGAGTTGATAATCTTGGCTGGCTATGGGGAGATGTTCTATTTCGCAAAACTGATAACAGCCCGCCTAATCATCCTGCCTACTCACCTTTTTGTAGTTACCCCTCTGTTGTCACTTCCAATTGAGCAGCGTCATTTCGATTTTGGATTTTGGGTTTTGGATTTTATCCACAGATGAATTTGGAGGATTGTAATTAAAAAAAATGTTTTTTTCCGAATAAATTCGGGGTCTTGCAACCAATTTTCTCCTATGTAAGTATGAGATTAACCTTACAGCAAATTTCAGGGAAATAGCTCCCCTTCCCCTAACGCCGATTACTGTACTTCATAAACCTGCAATCTGCTGTATCCCTCTTCTGTCACTCTCCGAAAAGCCTTGCGTTTTTTGAATCCTAGAGCGTAGACAGAGCAAGTGATCGCGTAATTTTTTCTGAGTAAAAATTCGTGAAGATGCTCGCATTGGCAAAAAAGCGATCGCTAACCCCCGCATCACTCAGCATACCTTGTCTTTGGGAATTACTAATCAGACGAAAAACGGAGAGTGACAGAAGAGGGGTATTTTATAGAAAAATCATCAATAATAATTTGACAAGCAACTCTAACTGTGAAGGTGATGAAGTCCACCTAAAAATTCGTCAAAATATCAAGCTGATTCATTGGGTTCAAGTTATCTGTAAATTCTGATTGGATGAGGGGAAGTGACTGAATCAAGGAACTACGATTCTCAACAGCTTTTCGGGCGGTGTATCAAAACCCTAGCCGCCATCTTGGGGGAACACTATGGGGATACCACTGAAACGGAACGGTGGAGAGAGCAGGCGATAATGACACCGCTGCTGGATGAAATGTCAAACTCTTTAGAGCGGATGCCAGATATTTACTGTGATTGGTTTGACATCCCTCGTGACTGGACTTATGCAGATTTTGCTGACCACATTCGTGAAACTGACTCCCGTATTCTCGCTACTCATGTGGGTGTTGTCTATGGATATCTAACGACGATCGCGGAGTACTACGGAACGGGTAGTAGTGAAGATCGAAAGATGGTTGAGGAAATTGTGGCACAAACGGCGTCCATTGATGGTGCTTGTACTGATGGTTCAGACTTGATGCTCTTAACTCTACCGGATGTGAGGAAGGAGTAGTGCGAGGCGAGTTACCAGAAGCGATCGCCTAATGGATGGTCAGCATTTTGACGTTGACGGTGTTTTGTGGATGCGATCGCACTGTTCGCCCTGTAGCAAGCTTCCGGGAGCATCAGCGCGATCGCTCCTGAGTGGGTAGCTTCAAAGTTTTTGATTCCCCTCTTCTCCTCCATCCCACCCTTCAGGGATGCCGTTTTGTTGTAATTGTTCACACCGTTTTACATACATCCTCACAGCTTGATCCTGAGGATTAACTTGTAAAACTTCTTGAAATATTTTATACGCTTTTTCCAATTGTTTGGTGTGATATAAAACGACCCCATGTTCAAATATACTACGAGTTTGTATCTTTAACTCCATCATTTTAGGACTATTGCTATCCAAGACTTCAAACACAGGGACTAAGTTCATCTTACCTTTAACTTTAACTTTATCAATAAACCTATAATTGTAGTTTATCAAATTATCCATACTGATCAAAGTCTGACCACTAATAAGAATAGAGGCTCCATAGACTTTGGTTAAATTTTCCAGCCTAGAAGCGAAGTTTACTGCATCGGCAATGACTGTTCCTTCCAGGCGTTGTTCCTCTCCAATTATTCCCAGCATTATACTGCCGGTATGTATGCCAATCCCGATTGCAATCGGGGCATAGCCACTTTTTTGACGGTGGGAATTATAGAGAGAAACTTGATTTTGCATATCGATAGCAGCCCGCAAAGCATCTTCAGGATCTTCGGGAAATAATGCCATCATTGCATCCCCAATATACTTATCAACAAAACCCTTATTATTCCTAATGATCGGGCTAACCCTTTTGAGGTAAGAGTTAAGAAAATTAAAGTTTTCTTTAGGAGTAAGGCTTTCTGAAAGAGTTGTAAACGCGCGAATGTCAGAGAACAAGATCGTCATTTCTCGCTGCACTTGGTCGCCCAGTTGCACATCAAGAATGCTATCTTTTCCCAAAAAATTCAGAAATTCACGCGGGACGAAGCGGCTATAGGAGAGGTTAAGTTTAGCTAATTGAATATGGGTTTTTATCCGTGCAAACAGTTCATTTTTCGAGAATGGTTTAGTCAGATAATCATTGGCACCATAAGCAAATCCTTCTACCAAATTTGAAACCTGATCTTTTGCGGTGAGCAGAATAATGGGTAGTTCATTTGCTGAAAAGGTTTCACGGATTTTTTGACAAACTTCATAGCCGTTCATTTTCGGCATCATCACATCAAGTAAGATTAAATCTGGGTTCAAACCATTTTGAATTAATTCAAGCGCTTCAATTCCATTTTGAGCTGGAATAATCGAATATTTTTCTAGAGAAAGTAGATTAGTGAGAACCTGAAGATTAATTGGCTCATCATCTACAATTAAGACTTTAAAGTCTACTTTGGGCAGTGTTAACGCTTCAAGGTTAGTAACAATCTCCTGTACTTTTGTTGGTGGGGCTTGGAAATCTCTAACTTTTGAGACTAACTGTCTTCGTTCTAAAGGTACGTTAGTGTTAGCGTAATACAAAAAAGTGCTATCTTTCGTCCCTGCACTTTTAGAGAGGGGAAGGGTAAAGGTAAACCGTGAGCCTTTTCCCACAGTAGATTCTACACGAAGTTCACCCCCATGCAGTTCCACCAGCCGTTTAGTGATCGCTAAACCAAGTCCTGTCCCTCCGTAGGTTCTTGTAATTGAGCCATCAGCTTGTTCAAAAGATTCAAAAATTCTCTCTAATTTATCAGGCGCAATGCCAATGCCGGTATCAGAAACTGTAATCTCCAACACCTCCCCGTGCCCTCCCTGCCCATCCCTGAATAAAAATTCTTTCTTATCTTCCTCCCTTGTAGGGAGACTGGGGGAGGGGAGGGGTCTAACAAGCCTTGCCGAAACTTCTACTGTCCCGGCTTCCGTAAATTTAATCGCGTTGCTAATTAAATTATGCAGAATTTGTTGCACCCGATTTTCATCTGCATCTACGGCGGTCACTTCAGGGGAGATCGCATTGATTAAGTGCAAAGGTTTTTTGCCAACAAGGGGCTGGGAAAGTCTCAAAACCACATCGACAATTTCTCGCAGCCAGATGGGTTTGATTTGCAGTTCAATGGTTTGGTGCTTTAGTTTAGAAAAATCGAGGATATCGTTAACCAGATTAGATAGTCGCCTGCCGCTGGAAGCCACCATCAAAAGGTTTGCAATTTGCTCTTGAGTTAGCTGCCCTGTTGCTCCCTCTATCATGGATTCAGCAATGCCGATAATGCCATTGAGAGGGGTGCGGAGTTCATGGGAAGTATTGGCTAAAAACTCATCTTTAAATTTATCCATTTGCGACAGGTCTGCATTTGTCGCTTCTAGACTTTCTGTATAGTTTTTAATTCGTTGCATCATGCTATTGAACGAATCGGCAAGATTCCCAATTTCATCCCTTGATTTGATCTTGACCCGGACATCTAGGTTGCCAGCGGTGAATTGGGAAACCTTTTGGGTCAAGTGAATGAGGGGTTTAGCCAGTAGTTGCCCCATCATCACAGCCACTACAGTCACTACCACTGTAATTACCAGAGTCAACAACCAGGCATTGCGGGTTTGGGCTTCAATTGGGGCGAGAAACACCTGCTGTGGCTGTACGAAAACTACGAACCACGGTTTGGTTTTTAGGGGGGTGACGGCGACTGAGTTCAATTGATTGCCAGTTTCGAGCAGTTGGGTTGTGAAGTAAGGTTGAGTGATGGCGTTGGCTAGACCTTTCTGAAGAGTAGGTAAATTTGTGGAGAGTTTGGCAGTTGGCTGTTTGGGTAAGCGTTCCTCTGCTTGCAGTTGTTTTACTAATGCTGAGTCCAGAGGTACGACTGATGTGAAATTCAATTCTGGTGCTGTACCGTGGGCTAGGCGGATGTAGTGTTCATCCAGTAAAATTGCGAAGGATTTTGGTCCAGCCAGACCCGTTTTTTGGCTAATCAACTGCTGTACAACAGTAGCGTTGTAGCACACGCGCAATACCCCAAGAGTCTTTCCAGTGGCGTTACGGACTGGGTTGCTGAAATAGATGTTGACTAATCCAGGAACCCTTGACGACAAGCGGAGGGCGGAAACGTAGGGCAAGCCAGTTTTGAGGGGTTGTTGGAAGTAATCGAGGTTGGATTCATCCTTACCAATATCGGGTGTATAGGTATCTAATAAATTTCGCCCTTGGAGATCAAGCAGGGCATAGGAGAAGACATTCACGTTATCTCTGCGACTGAGACTACGCAAGGTGTCCCCCGCCATTTTTTCTTCGTCGGTACCTAATCGCGCCTCTGGGGGAAGACTCAAGTATTTCGCCAATCCCGGCAAAATCGCTTCGACGCGGACATCATTGAGATTGGTTGTGATGAAGGTGTCAATACTGGTTGCAGTTTGGGAAGCTACGGCAAAAAGGGCTTGATTGGCATTGTTGGTTAGTGTCTCTTGAGTCGTGTGTTTGTTGATGAGTGTCAGCAAGAGCAAGGGAATGAGTGCGACTACCAAGAAAGAGACAATCAGCTTATTGCGTAAGGTATAGAGTTTAGTGACGCGCATTGCTTGCCTCCCTTGTCACAAGCTACTGCAAAAAAGATCGGTCAAGTAATTGATTCAAGTCTGGAGGGCGATTGAGACTGCCAGTTCGCGCAAAGAAATTAGAGTAAAGCTGGGTGGTGTAGTGCAACGACTCTGTGTTTTTGCCTGGGGTGAAGGCTTGTCTGTTGTCGAAGAGGGTAAGTAACTTGAGGCCTTTGAGTGAAATTGTCTCTGGTTTGATCTTGAGGGCTTTGGCGATGAGGGCATTCCCCTCCTTGGGGTTAGCGTTCCAGTAGTCCACTGCTTGAAACCAAGCCCGCACAAATGCTCGCACATCATCAGGTCGATTCCGCAGCACCGACTCTCGAAACACGATAACATCAGGAATTAAACCAGGGGTTTGCTTACTGGTAAACAGTACCCTTAAGCCTGCTTTGACTGCTGGCGATAGATGCGGTTCCCAGGTGTGTCCGGCTTGGATTTTACCGCTTTGGATGAGTGCTGGGATTTGCTCCCCACTCACGTTCGTCAACGTGATGTCATCAGTGGTTAGACCATTAATCTCCAGCATCTTGGTGACAAATAATTCCCCAAATTTACCTAAGCCAGTTCCAATCGTCTTGCCCTTTAAGTCACGCACTGCTAAAATATTAGGCTGTGCAATCACAGCATCCGCCCCATCGGATAAATCAGTTGCCAAGATAATATGTGTGTTCGGGTTGACGGCGATGCTAGTCAGGACGTTTCCCAATGCTAAGGTGATTCCATCATATTTGCCTGCACTGAAGTCGGGTATTTTCGTGGCGGCAGCTTGTGTAAAGACGGCTTCCACCTTGACTCCCTGCTGGTCGAAGAACCCTTTTTCTTGGGCAATTACGATGGGCAGATATCCCGGCCACGGATCATAAACGACCTGTAACGGTGGAAACTCAGGTTTGGGGGGCGCAGTCAGAGTACAGGCTATTAAGCTTAGCGCAAAGCCCAGAAGCAGAAACCCCAGGCGTAGTGATCTGGAATGCTGCATTGCCAACCTCATAGGGATTTGAGATTTTAGTGGAAAAAGCCAGACGTCAGGTTCTGACTTCATTGTGACTTCTGACTTTTGAATTTTTGATAAAGGATGGGTCAAGTAATTTATTAATGTCTGGAGGACGAGTCAAACTTCCAGTCTGGATATAGAAATTGGCGTACAACTGGGCGGTATAGTATAACGAATCTGTGGTATTGCCCAGGGTAAATGCTAGTCTGCTGTCGCTTAGGGTCAGGAACTTTACTCCCTAGGAGTGAAATGGTTTCTGGTGGAATATGTAGGACTTTCCCAATGATGGCATTTCCCTCTTTTGGGTTTAGCTGCCAGTATTCGAGTGCTTGAAACCAAGCCTGGATGAAGGCACGAATATCCAAAGGGCGATCGCGTAGCACTTTGCCCTGAAACGTGAGCACATCGGGCATTAAACCTGGTGTTTGTCTACTTGTAAACAGGACACGGGCACCCGTTTTGACCATCTGTGACACATAGGGTTCCCAGCTGTGTCCCGCTTGGATGACCCCCATGCGTAAACGATCTGGGACTTGTTCCCCGTAGGCATTGACCAGCATCACCTGGTCAGAGGTGAGACCATTGATCTCCAGCATCCTATTGACAAATAACTCACCAAATGAACCTAAGCCCGTTGCAATCACCTTGCCCTTTAAGTCAGCGATACTTTTAATTTGAGGTTGAGCGACTACAGCATCAGCACCAGCAGATTCAGCCGTGATCAGGACAAGGCGAAGATCTGGGTTTGTGGCGCTGATGGGTATGATCTCTCCAAGGGATGACAATCAGGACTTACGCAGAACCTCTACATGTAGGGTGGGCACTGCCCACCCTACTACTAGCTGTAGCGTTTAAATGAGCAATTTGCGTAAGTCCTGACAATATCCCATCAAATTTGCCTGCACTGAAGTCCGCTAATATTCCATTACCGTTTTCTAAGATGACTGTTTCAACATTCACCCCTTGCTGAAGG
>CBDTXL010000098.1:0-14632 GCA_965364435.1 uncultured bacterium | reverse complement strand
AATACCGCTCAACCTATTGATAGATCAGGGTTTCCGCTTTTCGCAGCAAGCCCTAGTCTAAACTCCAGAAGTTTGGCTTATTCCAACAAGTTTCACCACGTTCGGATCATCTTTCAACTGTAAAAGCAGCTTAGATGAGTAGCGCTTGATATGTTTGAACGCAACTGCGTATAACCCTCTTCCGTCCTGAAGGGGTAAAACCTTGCTTTTTCGTTGGCTGTATCCTCGCAAAATCGTCAATTTATCCGAGAGTGATGGAAGAGGGATAAGCTGACTTCCGGAGCATTTTTGACAACGATTTCCCATCATCTATTTTTCTGTTATTTCGACAATTTGTCAAGATATCCCTGTTCTGTCACTCTCCGAGAATGCGCTCGCAAAAAGCCTCATCAGGCAATCAATACAAGCTATCCTATTAGAAAAAAATGGGTGTTGTATTTGTTATTAGAAAAAAATTGTGCGATAGCCTCCTATACAAAGCCTCTAGAATTCGGAAAACGACTTGGATACAACGAGACGGCACCACAATCAGAGTGCTGGAATTAGCGGAGCCACTCCAGCTTTCGCAATGAATCTACCAAGGTTTGCGTTTACTCTCTTCCGGGCAACTGGAAGAGAGGAACCCCACAACAATTACGTCCACGGGCATCAAACTTACACACCACCTGTGGGTGCAATGAGCGTCATCACAAATCATGGGCTGCAATTAGCCAAGGAGACAGGATTACAGATTAGCCAGGGTGCCTTAGAAACTCTCTCTCAACTAACTTTTGATAAAGGTCGCCTAGACGCGGCTTTCCTGGAAAACGCTTACTGGGTAGGACTTCTACGCCAACACAATCAACTTCGTGCTGCCAACACCGAGAAATTCATTCAGCTTTTGCTGCGAACGCAAAACACAAATGTGAATATTGAAAAACTTGCGTCTGATGCAGGCTTATTCAGCAATGATGAACTCGTAAAAAAACTCTCAGCGGCAGCGACAGAGCGAACGAGCCTGAACAATGCCGTTGCAGCAGCGACAGCTTGGTAGACCTGATGGAGACACTGGAAACCGAAAAATCTCTGCGACTCTACTACGAAAACGAATTGAAACGAATCGAAAAACTCCCTTACTCACAAGAAGGAAAATGCAGCTTTTTGACCGATTGAACTACTTTTTGGAGTGCATGACCAACCGAATTTTCTTTGGAAAATTCCAACCCACATCGCCCTGGTAATTTTAATCTATACCATGCACAAGCAATAGCATCCGGGTGAGCGAAAAAAAGTGTGGGGGAAGTAAGTTAGCGGGCATATTACGCTAACATAATCCCAACACCAGACTTCACAGAGTTTGAACGCCCTATGAACTGTAATTCCATCGGTGAACAAGTTGCACAAGTACTCTCTACCCTACCAGAATGGAATTGTTTAGAAGAATTTGTCACCTCCTTTCAAGTAAGGTGGCTCCAGCTTGGGCAAAGCCTTCAACAGCAACTAGTACAACAGAAAATAGAAGAAACTGAAGCTCAATATCCCTCTTCTGTCACTCTCCGGGAAGGCAATCTCCAGAAGCCTTATCAGTCAATCAATACAAGCTATCCTATGAGAAAAACTTAGTGGCTGTATTTGTTGTAAAAAAAAATCTGGCGATCGCTTCGTATACAAAAGTTCGAGAATTCGCAAATGGCAAAAGTTTTCGGAGAGTGACAGAAGAGGGTTATTTGAGCAGTGCTTTTGCCCTCGGACAGCATTTTCGCTGCTGCTGGTTTGTGCCTATCCCACTTAGATTTTCCTGCCATGAGCCTCCTGAATTTAGAGAGAGAGAGGGGGGAGGGGCGATCGCCTGTGCCGAAGCAATAAGTTTTGGTGCTTCTGGGCGCAATTTGGTACCGAATTGGGCGCATCTGGTACACGATGTGGTACAGCATTTGGTACAGGCATCGGCGAATTTCGTACTTGATTCCGTACTTAATCACTGAGCGATCGCCATCCTTAGTCCACGGAGCAAAATATTCATGACCTTTCCATCGTCGTCAAAGCGAACCAGACAATTCGCTACATTAACCACTTCAATAACACCTGAACGACCATCAAAACGCTTAAGGCTCTCAGGAAGGTCAGAAGCGTCAACAAGAACCCGATCACCCTCCCTCCATTCGTTGTCATTGACAGTTATCGCCTCGGCTGCTGGCTTTGCCGTGCAATCCTGGAGGGTTGGAGCAGCTGCGGTCGCTTCCGCAGCTTCAGTCGCACCTTGGATAGCAGTGGTAGATGCAACCGCCGCGATCGCACGGTCACCAATCACCTTGCACTCATCCAAAAAATAACCATACGCTGGCTTTGCGGGGTTGGCTTCTGGAGATGCCCAGATCAAATTTTTTCGCACTTTCTGGACGATTCCCACCTTGCCCTTATACGAGCCCGTGAGGATTTCGATTCTCGCGCCCACTGGAGGGAACTGGAGGGCAGGAACTTCAGGGGCAGCTTCATCAGAGACAGCTACGGTCGCTTCCGCAGCTTCAATCGCACCCTGAAGGGCCGTGGCGGGTGCGATCTGCGCTAGCTCTTTCAGAGCCGCTCCGCTAACGCAGCAGCGCAACGCGATCACGTCTTCTGCTGCTGTGACTCCTACCAATACCTCGCTGCTCGGTTTTTGTGGTAGTGGGGAAGTACTGGAGGTACCATCGGTTACTTCTGCTTGCTCAGGCTCCTGTTCAATAGCAACCACACTTGGGGAACTTGGGGAAGACTTGGGGAAGGGGTTCCCCAAGTTATTTTCAAACCCTGAATTAACCACTGTGTCTACATCACAGACTTCTTGAAGAGTACTTGGGGAAACTTGGGGAACATACCCCCCCTCTTCGTGAAATTCTTCCTCAGTTGGCTGAGGAATATATCCAATGCTTTGGGGGGTAGAAAAAATAGGAGTACCCTTCCCCAAGTTCCCCAAGTGGCATTCAAAGCCTTTATTTTCAATGGTTTCAACTTGGGGAATAGAGTTCCCCAAGTCTTCCCCAAGTTTCCCCAAGTTCCCCAAGTTGTCCGGCGAAGAAGGTGGATTATCACTATTACCATTGTTATCACTTAGCCAGTGGTACTCTAAGCGGTTGCCAGTGCCACGAATACGCCCATACCCTAGTGACTGCGCTTGCAGCATTAGATCGCGCACCTGCTGGGCAGAAGGACGCTTTTTGGCTGCAAATAATTCTTGATATTGCTTCGCCTTGACCCAACCATCTTTTCCGTTGGTGTCAAGGCGCTTGGACAGCTCAATTAACTTCACAACGCCTGGAGCTAAGCCCTCTTCATCCGAGAAGCTGTGGATCAACCTGACCTGACCAACGTAGAACTTAGCCAGAGCGATCGCCATCTCCAGGATAAAAGGTGGGATTTCCTCGGCTGGACAGGCTTTACCGGAAGCAATTTCCCATAGGACATGGAGATTAAGCGCCAAGCGCCCGATGTAACCTTCCATCTTGGAATAGACAGCCCTCATGCCTGCTCTGGGGTGAGTTACGCGAAGTTTTTCAAGCTGATTGTAAATTTGCTGGTATCGCTTAAAGGCAGGACGAGATAAGCGATATTCCATTTCTGGCAATTGGTCAATTTGGCGATAAACTCCCGTAAGGCGATCGCGTATTTCCACAAATTGCCCATCATCGTCAGACAAAGTCGCAGCAACCAATGGCTGATTGACAAACAGGAATCGTGCCCACTGTCCATCGGGGTCAAAACAATCAGCGACATGATTTTTAAGAATTTCAGGCTGAATCGTTCCAAAAACGGAAAGGTAAATCTTTGGAACATCCACCTTGACGCCCCCAGCCCTCAACACGGTTTGACCGCTGCCATCAAAATAAGAAAGTATGTCCTGTTTATCGCTACCTCTGCCACCCCGGTAGGAATTGGCGCTATTGAACAAACCAGATAGCTCGTCAATTAGGGCTAACATAGCCTTATCTGGAGCTTTTCCAGCTTGCACCGGGATAGCCTCTCCGGTCGCGTTTGTGAAATAGTACAGGGTAGGGTCTTCCGGTGGCTCTGGTTTTGCCCCTTTGTCTTCAGACTGGCTCCATACCTCCATTTCTGCCTTATAATCCTCCATCGCTGCGTTGTAAGCATCGATTTTTTCTTGACGCAGTTCGTTCAAGGGATGGCGGATAATATTCCAGAGTATGGGTGATTTTTTTTGCCCTGACTCAGACACCAGCCCAGAAAAAATGGTGGGAGGGACACGAAAAGTTTGGTTTCGGTGGATCACCAGTTCTGTTCCCACTTTGTGAAGGCTCGATACTCCAGTTAAAAGCGCTGTAAGAGCCACCTCAGGACGCAGGGAAAGCCAGTTACACCAAGTTTTTAACGGTTCTGCTAAATCTTCAGGAAGAAAATCTCGCAACTCCAGGGACTGGTCGCCTAAGTTGAGCAGGTCTTTTACCTGGGTTTTGTTATCGGGGCGCGCGCTCTCCAAATCGCATTCGGCAGAACGCTCCCAAAAAAGCTTTCTGAGTTCCTGGATATAGATTTGGCTAGCTGCTGCAAGGCGATTTAGCTGTCCTGTCAGGTAAGAGCCGCTTGCACCTTGAGCAATAAGCTCATCAATTTTTTCTGTAACCTGTTCAGGGCTTAGTGTTTCAAAGCTGGGGAATCGAACAACCTTAGAATTATTACCATCTCCGTCACCTCCATCTCCGCCGCTACCACCAGAGCCGCCGCAAAAGTTCCGGCGACTGCCGCCACCGTTGCCGATGCCACCGCCCAACTCTGCCACTTCAGTCGGGGATGATTCCCACAGTTTCTCTAATTGCTGCCTGAAATCTTCTGGCTCCATGCCCAAGCTGTTACGAACAGCAGGCCAGAAAAAGACATCCAGATCAGGATGATTCTTGACTGCCTTGCAAAATGCGATCGCTGCCTGCAAAACTTCAGCCTTGCCCTTATCAGTGGAAGTATCTTTCGACTCAATCAGCCGCCGTGCTTTCCACCGGAAACCGTGTTCGGCAGCGTCAATGTGAGCCTTCCAGCCCTCCATCCCATATTTCAGGAGAAACTCATCCGGGTCTAGTCCGTCTGGCAGCTTTGGCGCAACGTAGACACTAATGTCCGCTTCGGTGAGCCGCAGAAAATTGGAATTAGTTCCGTTCTCTCCACCAGCATCTGGGTCACCACATAATGTAACTCTGGTGATTCTGTGTCGCCTGAGAGTTTCAATCTGGTCACCAGAGCAGCTGGCGGCTACATAAGCACATACACGAGTATCGCCTTTCGCCTGTAGCAGAACTGCATCCAGAACCCCTTCGACTAGAATGATTTCCTTGTGTCCAGCTTCGAGCGCTCGGTTAAAGTACAGGGGGGATTGCTTGGTTTTTGCACCAGGACTTGCTATGGTTTTTGGTTTTCCGTCTGGCGGGTGCGGTCGGAAGTACCGCCCGTAGATGGTGAGAGGGCGTCCCGATGCGTCGTTCCACAGAAAGGTAATGTATCGCTCCATGTCCTTCCATATGCAGCCAGTGCCTTTCCAGTCTTCATCAGAGAACCCCTTAGATATTAAGTGCCGCTTGAGTTCGCCAGCTGATGGGTAATAGCCAATGGGCAGCAGTTTAATTTCTTCCTCTGTCAGACCTCTCTCTGCAACTAGATAGTGACGGGCTTCTAGTGCCGCCTCTGTGTCGCTCCACAAGGCTTCCTGACAATATTCTTGTGTTGCAGCCAAAACAGCCCGTCGCCGTTCCCACTTCTGCGCTCTGGCTATCTCTTCAGGGGAAGATTCTCGATCCGGAAAGGGCACATTGGTATCTACGGCTAACTCCCTTACTGCCTCAACAAAATCTCTGCCGCGTGCTTTGATCCAGCGTCCTGCCTTGAGACTGGCTCGATAGTCAGCGGGGCTACCCCCAAACTGGCAGCCAGCACAGTAAAACAGTTTTGACGAGATGGTGACGACGAAGCTAGAGCCTGAGCTACTCTGATGGAAGGGACAGCCACCTCTGAGGCGATCGCTTGATTGTCTGAAATTATGCGCTAGGTCTGTATAAATTTGCTCTGCGCTTAATCCATTGATAGCGTCTTCTAAACAACGTCCGAGAGCATCTGAGGTTCCCTGCCGCTTTTGCCGATTTGCTACAGTTGCTGCAACCATTAGAACTGCCCTCCGTTGTTCAAAATTGAGCTATTTCCGAAAGAAACCGAAACTTCCCGAAAGTCTCTCGGGCTGAGGATATTCGCAGCCGCAGAGTGTTCAGGGTAGTTGTGAAACCTGCTAAAATTATTCATGAGTGCCTTACTCAGTTTATATTTTGAAAGCCTGGGGTTCCTGCAAAGCAACCTCGGCTCTGTCTTGAATTAGAAAATGTGGCGTAGTTGTGCCACAATTCTTCTGCTCAAAACAGTTACGACTTGCAGTTTTAGGGAGCAGGATAGGATAATTGCTCCCTAAGCTTTCTTCAATTAAATTTAGAAGGGGGGCGATCGCTCCTGTCTCAAAGTTTTCAAAATCTTTGGTTTATTCACAGCAAACCACTTTGTTACCTGATTACTTTTAACATTCTTTAGCCTAGCGGGGCAAGCCTAGCGGGATACTTCACAAAGCTTAGAATTGTGCCCAGTGATGCGATGGCAGGTATCGTATGTACAACCTTCTCCTCAAGGCGATCACTTTCCAAATGCATGCGACTTTGTGGGGTCATTTTCAGCAATCCATCCTTCTAGTAGGTCATTAACAACCTGGTTCATTGAGACTTGTTGGATAGCACATGCTGCTTTGAGCTTAGCCCTGACATCCACATCAACATAGACCGATAGTTTTACTTGTTTCGCTTCGTCTTCGCTTTCACTCAATTGAACTTTTCCTCCAAATTTCTTTCCTTCTAGCCTCGCACAAATTTTTGCTGACTATGATTTCGGCGGCGACTGTGGATCAGTGCGATCTGCGCTTCGCTCTTTACTCGCTTCGCGCTCGCTCTCCATCAGTGTGCCTCTCACTAATTGGTTTTGGTACGGACATTTCGCGGTGTGTTTTTAAACGGGTCATTTGAATCAAGCCATTCGTTAACCATGTCAACCAGAACTTGGTTCATGCTTGTTCCTGTAGCAGTGCAGGCAAGCTTGAACCTAGTTCGAGTCTCTTCGTCAATATAAAAACTCATTTTTACGGGCTTGGTGTCGTTTGTCACTTTCTCTTTATGCCGCTAATTCCCTACATCTCCAGGTTGGCACCTTAGTGAGTTTTTGGCTATAGAAAATTGCCACTCTAGAATAAAAGTTAAGAAGTGTGTCGTCACTATCTTACTATACCACTATACTAGCAGAAGAAGCCCAAAAACACCCACCAGAGAGAACTGGATGAAGAAACTCGGTAAATTTTGGTTTAATGCAGACATGCCATGCAAACATCCTCAAAGCTTTGCTGTATAAGGCTTAGAGGCCAAAAAAATTGCAGCAGGAACATAAATATGGTTTCCACCACTCAGCCAAAACAGGCTGAATCTGCCCAGTTACGCTCATTTATCACCACTGGGGTCGATTGTGGGGCAGGTTTAGTCAAGGTGTGCATGGATTCAAACGGTTCTCAAATGCGCTTGAGGCAACCATCTAAAGTACTGGAATTAAAGTCAGCACTTATAGACGAACTTTCGTGGCTTGGGGAGGCGGAACTTAGATGACTGGAATCTCAAGGATGCTGGGTACTCAAAGGATTAGCACGGTTCCTGACGGGACTTGGGCGAATTCCATCGGACTTCAAACTATTGCAACAGCACTACTCAACAAAAAGAAGGGTTAATCAGATGGCACAGAACACACGGGTAAGACTTGATCCAGACATTGAAGCATACTTGCGATCGCGGGGAATAGCCGAGATACGCGCAAAATAGGACACGACGTAAAGAAATGTAAAGAAACCCCTAACCGAGGCTAGATCTGTGAGTCAGAACACCAGCGTCATCCCCTCATCCAGCGCCTGCGGCACCACATCCAAATCAATCAGGTAATCCCCAAAGCGCTTGATTTGACTGGTCAAATAAGGACTTATTGCCACCACATCAGAGCGCATTACCAAATAACCCTCACGCTTAAGTTGGCGCAACACCTCAGTCAAATCGACGGCGTTGTGAAACACCACCGCATTCGCAATCAAATCGTTATACTTAATAATCTTCTCCTGTTCCTCCGGGTCATTATTAGCAATTACCCCTTCACCCCCAAAGAAAAACCACTTGGCAAAGCCATGATAAGCCTCCACCTTATTCGTAACTGCCGTAATCTGCTGTCGTAGTTGCATATCTGAGATATACTGCAACAAAAACACTGTTCTCACCACCCGTCCCAGTTCTTGAAAAGCTTGATATAAACGGTTTTTCCTGCTATAGTTTCCTAACTTACGCAACAAAATTGACGAAGAAATTTTTCCCGTTTGAATAGATAGGACAACCCGTAAAAGGTCGTTCCAGTGAGTTGCAATGCGTGACCAATCAATAGATTCTTTGAAAAGTGAATCAATATGTTGATAAACCGTCTTCGTATCTGGACGATAAAAAATTAAATTCTGCCAGTTACGAATTCTCGGCATTAACTTAATACCCAACAAATAAGATAAAGCAAATACAGGCGTTGACTGACCTTGGGTATCAGCATGAATTTTCTCAGGTTGAATATCTGACTGATTCTTTAACAATCCATCAATAATATAAACTGCTTCCCAAGTTCCACAAGGAATAAAATGACTAAATAGGGCTACATAACTATCAGCAACATGGTGATAAGCAATCCCTCCATAACCCCCATACCGAATGTGATACTCCGACAGCAGATTTTGTTCGTACAAGTCATACTTCGTCCCATCTGCCGCCGCCGCAGTACCATCGCCCCATAGCTTTGGCAGGCTCAAAACATTGTAACGGTTAATCACATCAGTCAGTGCAGCATTTAGTTTCTCGGCACTCACATGACGACGGTTAACAAAAGACAGCTCCCTTGGTGTAACTATCCCTCGCATATGACGTGCAGCTTGAGTGGGACCAAGATTACATCCATAAGTAAAAGTGGTCAGCAGATAGCGTTCGGTAGCCCGTTCCAACTTAGGGTCAGAGCCAGAAAGAGGGCCAAAATGCCTGGTAAAATTTGTCCAATAATCAACGTTCCTGAGAATATCAATTAAATTGCGTTCCGGCATTCGTTCGGCAATAGCCGTTTCTAAAGCCTTTACAGAAGGACTTACTTCACTACTTTTCGTTCGTTTTAATACGGGTTCTCCCAATTCATTAATCACAACCGTCCGATTATCTGGATAACCTGCATCTACACTCGTAGCTGTATCTATGAGCCAGGATTTCAATTGCTCAACAAAACTAATAGCTGTATTAGAAAAGCCAAGGTTTTGACAGTATTCTGGCACTAAAGGCTGGCACTCTGACCAACTGAGAAGTTGCTCGCGATAATCAGCATAATCTGCCGAACCAAGTACGCAAACATCCCCTGACCTCAGTTCAGCTGCTAGATAAGAAAAAACACAAACCTCAAAGTGGCGGCGAATCATTCGATTAGGTTGTTCAAGTCGTCCCAGAATTAAACGCTGCCCAATCTCTTTCAGTTCGGCAGCATCTAAAGCTTTGGCTTCGGCTGCAAAATGTTGGATTTTAGCACTTGTAAGAGAATCTAAATAAGGCTTGACTTCGTCGCTGAAAAGCTTTGAGTAATACCATTAAGTTCAAAAAGTGAACTTGACCTTGCGTGGTAGATAGCCCAAAAGCAATTTCAGCCGGAGTGGGAGTATAAATTTCACGTAGTTCTTTGGGAGTAAAGTAGCGTTTAAATCTAGGGTAAGCGGTACGTTCTATAGAAGCCAATTTACCAATCTCTCCAACCGTCACTACTTTCTTGTTTGGGTGGAAACTTTATAATAAGTTCCACAATTGGGACAGAACTTGTGTTTGAAAGAGGTCAGTGGTTCCCCACAGTTAGTGCAATGGGTGTGTAACTGAGTTCCGCACAACAGACAGTACTTGGCTCGGTACAGCGTCCAAACTGAATCGGGATCAGTTCCGGGTGTCCAGCATTGCGGACAAAACTTGCGGGTTTCTATCTCCGATACAGGTTTACCCGAACAGATAGCCTCTAAATACTCGGGTTGTATGGAGAGGGCTGCGGCTAAACCTGTTTTGGTCTTTTGATTGAGCCTGGTCGTCTTACCCCGTTCCAGCTTGCCCAAGCTTTGTAGATGAATCCCAGCAGCCGTTGCTAACTGCTGCTGGCTAATTTGAGCGTCCAAACGCATTCTTCTGATGTAGCAAGAGAGCGTTTCACCAGGCTGGGGCGCTTTCTTCGGGTCAAGAGTATACATAAAAATATGTTTTTGTCCGGATATTTAGTCTACATCTTGAAGAGCTAGAAATATCAGAATGTTCTAGCAAATAAGTCAGTTGGCGATTACTTTAGCGAGATTAGCTACAGAGTTTTTAGAGCGTCGGGGGCTTTCTCAAAGTACGCAGCGCTCTTACGAGTTGACCTTGATGCCGCTGTTGGCTCAGTATGGTCGATGGTCGATTGAAATTATCAGTCGTCAGGTGTTGTCAGAGTATTTGGAAAGCTTAGTACATCTGTCAATTACAACCCATCACCGCCATCAAGCTATTATCCAGGCTCTGTTTAATTTTGCAGTAGAGCAAGGCTATTTGACGGTTAATCCCATTGCTGGGATAAAGCGGCGTAAAGCTGACCCAGATAAAGGAGAGCATGACACAGACCAAGTTGTTCGTTACTTGAGTGAGGAACAACTTGCTGTGTTGTATGAGCTGCTCGCCTTGGATGCTCGTATGCACGCCATTGTTCGGTTGCTACACCGCACGGGAGCTAGGATTGGTGAACTGCTGGCGTTAGATTTGGAACAGGTAGATAAGGTAGCCCGAAAATTTCAGGTGGTGGGTAAGGGTAACAAGCGTCGCTGGTGCTTTTATAGTGAGGATGCGGCCATCGCGCTTTCCAGATATATCAGATACGAACGAGCTTCGGGGGTGTCTGCATTGTTTACTGCACAACACTCATTGACTGGGGAAGTTACACGCTTGTCCTATCGCCAAGCTCATAAGTGCTTCCGTGACTTAATTGCTGAAAGCCATATTCTTAAAGGTATTCGCCTCCACGACTTGCGGCATACTTTTGCAACAGAAAGGGTTGGATTGATGGCACTTGAGGAGTTACGCGCTCTAATGGGTCATGAGAATATTCAGACTACATTGCGGTATCAAAAAGTCACTTCGCTCCGCGCTGAAGAAGTTGCACATAAAGCTTTAAATGTTTTGACTAATTCTGAAAATAAATCTAAATAGTTTGCTGTAATAACAATATAGAAAAAAATATACTTTTTAGTTTAACTTTCACGGGGAAATAGAGTAGTACTACTACTGTGCCCTCGCCGACTGAGTATGGGCGGCTGAGCGTGAACCGAAGCAACGATTATTACAAAACTTTACATCGTGTCCTATTTTGCGTGTATCTCGGCTATACCCCATCGCAGTCAGAGCGAGTGATGGGCATCGAGGCTGAGGAAGTGACAGGGGCTGACCTAACAACACTCACCAACCGCCTTCTGTACGAGCATAAATTAGTCATCTTCTAACGCATCTTCCAACAAGTCTGTAATTTGCTCTTGTAAATTTTGACGATTATCGTCGTAAATCTGAAGCGTCCGCAAGTCGGCGTGGCGGCTCAAACGCTGCACGGCTCGGACGTTACCGTTTGACTTGTCCAAAGCAGCGGTAATGGAACTGTGACGGACACGGTGGGGACTCATCACTTTGGTGATACCCGCCTTCAAAAAGCTTTCACGAACGATGTTGTAGACGGATGTCCCGGTTAGCCGATGTCCAGGCTGTCGATGCGACAAGCTGCAAAATAATGGGCTATTGGGTGTAAACTGTGTTCTGGAGTTCAGCCAGCCTAGAATGGCTTCTACTGTCTGGTTGTTAAGCGTAACGGATTGCCGCTGGGAGCCTTTACCCTTGCCCAGAATTTCCAGTTGTCGGCTGTGTGGGTCGAAGTGGTTCACGTCCAAAGAGGCTACCTCAGCACGACGCAGAGCGTTACTCCAAAGCAACCTCAGCAATGCATAGTTTCGCTTCCCCAGCACAGTAGAGCGATCGCAGGTTGCCAGTACCTTCTTATAAAGGTCAGGACTAACGCCGCTGGTGTCTCGATACTGTTGAATTTTCTCGTTTGAGACATCTTTGAGCGTGTAGTTGCACCTCCCCAACTTGTAGGCAAAGCTAACGAGCGATCGCACCGCTGCCAGCCGACGATTGACGGTGTTTTCCTTCAGTCCCCGGTCAATCATCATGTAAGACTTGAACTTTAAAACCAATGACAGTGCGGCGAAGCGGTCAAGATTCAGGAACTCGCTTACCAGTTCAGGCGTGGGTTGGTATGAGCCTGAGATGACTTTAAAGAAATAGCGCAAGTCTTTCTCATACTCTTTGCGAGTCGTGGGAGAGCGTTTGTCAGCCAGAAGCTGACTGATTAAATCAAGGCTAGCTGACGTGAGCCAACTGCCTTCGGAATGACTTGGAACGGGTAACCCACCGGACATGAAAACCTCGAAACTGGATTTGAGACAATGCACCTTTTCGCAAACCGATAGCGCTGTCGGAGGCTCCCCGGCGTCAAAGGATTTTTCAGATATCATTCTACGTCCAAAGAAGCGAAAGTTGGAGTAATTTTTTTGGAAAAAGACCATCAAAAAAACCAGGAAAAACGAGGGATGATACGCCACAGAGAGTATCTAGCTACATTAAAATCTCGTGGAGAATTTAGAAATCAAGTATCCCAACTGTATCAACTTGTAGTTGGACAACAAACTCCCCAAACTGTAGTGATTGGTGATTGAGCACATTTGATTTTGGAGATGGCACAAGAGCAATTTCCAGGTGCGGTGGAAATTATCGACTTTTTTCAGCAGCTGGTGCCGAAGGAGTAATGGCTTTGCGAGCTGCCTATTTAAGTAGTTCCAATCGTTGGTCAAGCATCTGGTAAAGTCGGTCATAATCGGGAGTAAGTTAGCGTAAAATATACGATAAATGCTTGTTTTTTCTCTAGTTATGCCGAGGTCTCATCAACAAAATCAACAACAAGATTTAGCCACTCGCTTGGAAGAGTTAAAATCGATTTTCACCCAAATTGACACCGAAATTGAACAGCTCAGCCAGCAGGTAGAATTAGCTCTACCAGGGACTTGGATTGTGCGTTATCGAGCCAGAGGAAGAGGTGGAACTTACTGGTATTACAAGTGGCAATCTCGGGAGCCAATTTTTGTTACCCCTTCTGGCAAGACATCCCGTCATAAATACATTGGGAAAGCAGGGAGTCCAGCTTTCATAGAGGCTGTAGAGATGATGAAGAGTCGAACCCAAGTCGAAGGCTTACAACAAGTCAAACATACTCTGGAACTGGGACTGGAGGATTTAGTCGAAGAAGCCACCAGGTTTCAGGAGAAAAACCAGAAGCGAGGCAAGTAGCATAAACAGAAATCGTTAATCAGTTTGGTTATAGTTAGCGGAATGAATACGCTAACCTATGTCTTTCTCCCCACACCTTTTTTCGCTGCTGCGTAAGCATTGATGACTCCCTCACCCAAGCCAAGTTACTCAAATTCATCCAGCGACAGGGCAAGAGTTGGTATGTGCTGTGCGCGATTAAATCTAATCGCACTCAACGGTATCCAAGTCTCTCAATTGAATCAACGTCTTAAGCACAAGCGCTATACCCATGCCAGGGTTCTGGCGGCAGATGGTACTGCCACTACTTACTATGTAAGGACAGTGCTTGGGTATCTTTCTCAAGTACCCTTGAGAAGTCTGTGTTCTCATCTCCAGGCGGCATCCCAGGGACAACAACCCAAAGTATTATCTGTGGAAAGACTTATCCTTGTCACTACAGACCCTACTGAACTGGTATCAGAAGCGTTGGCAGATTGAAGTGGACTATTGGTATCTCAAACAGAGACTAGGATTAGGTGACTTTCGGCTGCACAGCTATGAAGCTATCCACAAGGTGACTTTCGGCTGCACAGCTATGAAGCTATCCACAAGTGGTACTCTGTTGTCCATTTGGCGTTAACCTTCCTACAATGGCAGCTCTATGAGGCTCGTTCACGAGGTGAACCAAAAAACTCGGTGGCAGATGTTATTCAACTCCATCGGCAGCATCATGCTCGTGAGGTACTCTTGGCAGCTTGTCGGGAAGCGATCGCTTCTGGCTGTCGTGGAGGCTGTCGTGGAGGCTGTCGTGGAGCGCTTCATCTACCACCCATCTCAGGTTGCTGCTTAGACGCTAGCTTTCGCCTCAGCCTCATAAAGTCTGTCAGTCTTCCTGAGGTTCCTTGAACCAAGATGAGAAATCTTGGCTCCAAGAGATGCTTTGCCTCAGCATCGGGGAAAAATGTGGCGAGCACTCCCTGCCCTCTCTCAAAGAGAGCCAATGTCCACTTATGCGGTTTTTTCCAGGCCTCACTAATTCAATAATTTAAGCCTATAAGTAAATCTGATGACAAATATTTAAATAACTGAATGATAAACCCTTGTTTTTGTAAACAAATGTAAATATTGTTAGTAGCAAGGCAAAGGTAATTTGCTCTAAATCATTCAAATCCAATTCATCGCAATCA
>CBDTXL010000097.1:0-14711 GCA_965364435.1 uncultured bacterium | reverse complement strand
TTTCCCCGATATTGCTAGGACCAGTGCTAAGCTACGGCGGACTAGAAGGAGTATTTTATGCAGCAGCAATCATATCGCTTGTTACAGGACTGTTGCTGTTTGCGCCGATGCGGTAATGGGTAATGGGTCATGGGTAATGGGTCATGGGTAATGGCAAAAAACGACACACTGTAAACGAACGAATCAAGTGGGATAGGCTTTGACACTCTCCGGGCTAAAGCCAGGGAGATTCTTCGTTCATAGACCCAACTTGCTCAGACAGGATTGCTCCAATCAGAGTAGAGGTCGAATCTCCCGAAGCGTTAGGGTCCTTCGACTGAGCGCTCACGCCGAAGTCTAAAACCCAAGTTCCCACATGCCCTGTGGTACTCAAGGCTAATTTCAGAATATTAATCGCGGCATTCCAGTCTCTGTCTAAGATGAACCCACACTGACAAACGTGGGTTCTCATAGATAGGGACTTTTTGACGTAAGTGCCACAACTCGAACATTCTTGGGATGTGTAGGCAGGATTAACTGCAATAGTTATCTTGCCAAACTTCACCCCAAAATGCTCTAGCCATTTTCTGAATTGATACCGACCCGCATCATTAATAGACTTAGCGAGACAGTGATTCTTGACTAAGTTCTTAATCCTCAAGTCTTCATAGGCTACCAAATCGTTAGATTGGATTACGCAACGCGCCACTCTCTTGGCATGTTCTTCACGTTGCCTACTTATTTTGAGGTGTACTCGCCCTAATTTATTAATTGCTTTCTTTCGGTTGGCAGAGCCTTTTTTCTTTCGAGAAATACGACGTTGACGGAATCTCAGCCGTTTCTCGCTAGTTCGATAAAACTTAGGGTTAGGTTCAGCGTGACCGTTGCTATCGGTATAAAACTCTTTGAGCCCTACATCAACGCCAATCATCTTCCCTGTTAACTCTATGTCTACTTTGTTCTCAGCATTTACTAAGAACTGAACATAGTAGCCATCAGCTCGACGCAGCAGCCTAATCCGTTTTATCTGCTCTAACTGGTAGAAGTTTAAATCCCACGTTCCTTTGAGCTTGAGCTTGCCAATTCCTTTCTTGTCGATAAAATTAATCGACTTCCTATCAGGAGAAAGCTTCCAGCCAGAAGTTTTGTACTCGACAGAGCGACAATCACGCTTGAACTTTGGATAGTCTTTCTTCCCTGGAACAGGCTTTTTGCAGTTGCTATAGAATCGAGCGATCGCGCTATAGGCTCTTTCAACTGCAACCTGACAAGCATGAGAGTTCAAAGCTTTGACAAACGGAAACTCAGCTCTCAACGCCGTGTTGTGACGGTACAACTCCTTTTGTCCTACACCTCGGTTATCCATCCAATGGCGAATGCACTTGTTGCGAACAAATTGAGCCGTTCTAATCGCCTCATCTATAGCAGCGTATTGAATTGTTTTTCCCTGAGCCTTGAACTCCAGAACAATCATTTGACGTGAAAAAACCTACATCAAAAATCATATCATAAATAAAGCCGTCCTAGAAGGTTACTGAGCGTTCGACTGAGCGCTCACGCCGAAGTCTTGTCGAAGTAAGGACAGGGCTTGAATCCCATTATTTCTGGTCAATTCTTGAGTGTGGTGACGCCACAATGGAAGAATGCTTGAATTACACTGTCACACCACCTTCTCTGACGGCACCCTTACCCCCACGGAACTTGTCCAAGCGGCGGTTAGTGCCGGAGTCCGTGCCCTAGCGATTACCGACCACGATACTATCTCTGGTTGGGATGAAGCGATCGCCACGGCCATTCCCTACAACCTAGAAATTGTTCCGGGTGTGGAATTGAGTACTGTTCACCGCGATCGCTCTCTCCATATCCTAGGCTTTTACCCAGATGCCGATAAGGTTTGTGCCCCTTTATCTGAGCGCTTAGAGGGACGTAAACGCCGTGCCCATCAAATGGTCGCCAACTTGGAAGCACTTGGCTACCCAATTTCGCTACCGGAGTTGGGTGAAGGAATAGCACCAAGTCGTCCTCATCTGGCTAGGGCACTAGTGGAAGCCGGTCATGTCCAGTCCACTCGCGAAGCCTTCGACCGTCTGCTGGGTGATGACCAACCCGCCTATGTGGATTACGATAAATTTTCAATCTCTGAGGGCATTGCTTTGTTACGCAACTGCGGTGCTGTGCCAGTGTGGGCACATCCTTACCTGTTCCGAGGCGGTGAAGTTGAGGATGTGCTGGAGGAACTGCTTAATGCTGGTGTGATGGGAATTGAGGTTTACCATCCCAGCCACACGCCAAAAGAGAGAAAGAATCTTGAGGCTTTGTGCGCGAACTATGGCTTACTAATGACAGGTGGCAGCGATTACCACGGGCCTAGTCCTGATGGCAAGCCTCAAAATACAACACTGAATATGATGCATTTGCCGTTTTCTTTGCTTGACCCTATCAAAAAGGCAGCTCAAAGTTTACGCTGATATCCTCTTAAAAGCACAGGAATAAAAATGTTTAGTCAGTGCAAGTCAACTCTGCTACTTTCGAGCCTTGTATCGACACTCATGTTCTTGAGTGCCTGTGGGGGTGGAGGCGTCACTGTCGCAGAGTCCTCAGAGTCTGGGCAAGCAAAAGCGATCGCTACCTCTACTAAACTAACTTCCCCACCCTCACCAGTAAGCAGTTTTCAGTGAACAGTTATCAGTAAACAGTGATGATTTATCCGGTCGTTGGGTATGAAGCCCCTACCATAGGAGTGGAAGGCGTTGGGGTTAAAGGGTTTAAATCCCCCTTGCATACGCCTGATAACTGATGACTGACTCGCTGATCACTGGTTTAAAGACAAAGCCAACCGCACCACAATCGAAGTTAGAACAAACCTCAGCCAAAGAGCAAGCGAGACTGACACGAATCGCGTCACTACTTTTAGATCTGGGAAACTGCCTGAGGTTAAGTGGGTTGAGGGATGCTCATGCAGGAACTGTCAGTGGCATACCGTTGTCTTCGGGACTCAGCTGGAGTAAGAAGGGAACCGCTTTTTCCACCCAATCTTTGATAGAGGTATAATTAGCGGCGTCTTGTCCGTAGCAAACTTCCAGCATATCCGTATGAATGATGCCGGGACTGAGGGGAATCGCAGCCATCCCGTTGGGGAGTTCTTGAGCAAGCGATCGCGTCATTCCCTCAATCGCCCATTTGGAAGCACAATAGGACGAGACTTCGGGGGAGGTAGAGCGACCCCAACCTGAACTCAGGTTAACAATGATACCGCTTCCCTTCTCGATCATTGCTGGGACAAAGTGGCGAATCACATTTGCCACACCTTTGATATTTACATCAATTAGGCGGGAAAAGTCCTCACTAGGAATCTCCCAGAGTGGTGCCAATTCGTTAATCATCGCCGCATTGTTAATCAGCAGATCGGGGGAGCCATAGTCGCTGAGTAGTCGCTTTGCCCAAGCTTTCACCTGCTCTTCATTAGCGACATCCAGTGCTGTGAAATCGTGGGGTGAGCCAAACTGTTGCTTGAGTTTTTCTACCGCTGCTTCTGAGCGGGCGCAACCAAGGACAGTATGTCCTAACTGAATAAATCCCTCAGTCATGGCTTGACCAAGACCCCGACTGACGCCTGTAATTACGATTAGTTTTGCCATGATACTTTTTTAATCCTTAGATGCTGGTTAATGAAGCTAAGATGCTTTTGAGTAATGCTCAATCCTAGTTGTCATGGTACAGTCTCACCCTTGGGTACGCTCACCAACCAGCGAGGAACTGCCCGATTCTGACAATCTCCCAGTGAATGCTGTACTGGTGTCAACAACCCACCACTAAATCGGAGTACCGATTCTAGTGGGGGCTTGTGAAAGCCCTAGTTGACCAGCCTAAGTGCCTAGAGCGCCAGTCCAGTAGAAGTATTTGACAAAAGAGGCAAAAAATGCATGCTGTAGGGGCGAAGCATTAGGGGAGCAAGCTGCCGAATTTGAGTTAAGGCTGGCTCCTTATCGGGAACGTTTTGGTGAGTTGCCAGGGGATGAATAAAGCGATCGCTCTCCGTTAGCTGCCAAAAGCGATCGCCGCCAGCAATTAAAGCACTAGATTGAAGTCTAGGAACCATTAATAGTGAGTAAGCAGGTAATGAAAGACATAGGCTACAGTTTTCTATCCAGAATCTCCCGCGTCAGCAAATCTAGAACTCGTCCTCCTGGTACTAAGCTAATTGCAGTGTATCGGTTAGCAAGTGCAATTGGGATAACTGCATTTTCGTAGAGATCGCATTCAAAGTGATTGATAAGCGCGATCGCACGCGATAAGTCTGTATACCGCCAATATTCTGTCTTTGCCTGATGGAAATCTACACTTGAGCTTTGCTTTGACGCGAAGGGATAGGGGAGGGCAAAAACAAATATTCTACCAGAAGACGTTTTGTAGATAAAGTCCTGCCCGTAGTATGTCTCAACACCAAATCCTTTTTCAACTGGATCTCTTCCACAGATGTATTGGTAGCGATAGTCATCATTAATGGCAAATATTCGGTTTCGTTGCACATAGCGTTCAATTAAATTAACGTGATCGACAACTTGACCTGTCTTTTGCAGTCCGATCATTAGCAGCCCAGGTTGACCAATGTCTGAAAGTTGCTTGTTGACTTCAGCAAGGTAATTCATGATTGACTTGTGCAACCAAGCCGCAGTGCCGAAGATAGCAAGCGGTCTATCTACAAAGAAAGCTAGTGAACCAAGCGATATCAGTGATTCTTCAACCAGGTAACGAACATAGTGTATGGGAAGCAAATGTTCAACCACCTGCATGAACCGAGACATCACAGACTCGTTTGACTGATATTCACTGACTTCCTCCCAAAGTCGGAGACAATCTGAAGGGTAAACTTCTTTCTCACAGTATGGGCAATATTGGGAGTTTGATATGTCCTGAAGTTCAATTTGAGGTTGCTTAGGTATACCTTTTTCGTCATAGTCAGGACGTTTACAATTAGGGCATTTATATATCTTGAGACTGCGCAGATCTCCTGTTCCCATCACCCCCGGACGGCGTGAAGCTAGGTGAAACAGAGTAGTACGGAGGCTTGTTGCTGGATCGTCTTGATTAAATCGTGTTTTTGTACTGTGCAGATGGTCATCAACAATCGCACGAAAGCTGTCTCGAACCGTTGCTTTTTTCTTCCAGCGGATGTTAGCACTTGGCAAGGTAAATGTGATTGAATTATTAGTGTTCTGAAGTTCTGCAACCCTAAATGGGTCAACAAAACGCCCAACTCGGAGCGATCTGAATTTTGCCATATCAATTAGCACAGAGCTAACTTTGACATAGCCTATCTGAGTGCTTGGCAATCGTTTGTTGATGTTGGATGGATAACTGCTACCATCAATTGCAATCACACGTTCTGGCAAATTGTTCTCATCTGGTGTTGGCGGTTCCTTGAAAAGTGCATCTATAGCCCTGCCCTCCTCCTCTGAAGGCGGATTGAGATAGTCACAATCTTCAAGAAACTGCGCGACTTCTGGGTTTTTGACAATGTCAAAGTGGGATGCTTTGTTAGCAAACTCTCCTTGATAAGGCATAAGTCAATTCCTCCAAATTAAGATTGACAGTTATCCAATAGGGGCACACTTAACTAAATTTGAAGCCGCATCAGAACTGGACAGTTACTGAATTGTCTTCCATTCACGAGCATCAACGAAGCGAGACAAGTGCTTTACATTTGTCGTTGCAACTACAACAGTATCTCCACCTACCTGTAATAGTGTTGCTTGTGCCGCCAAAATAACATCACCGTCTAGGGCTTCAGAACCTGCCGTTGGCTGTCCTGTCTGCCGTGCTATAGCCCAAAATTCAGCCGCCTTGAGCATTGTTTGTGTATCAAGAGGGATATAGGGAAGTCTGTTTTTAAGTTCGTCAAGCCGCCTTAAACCATTCCGTTTATTCGCACGCAGTAATTCACGACGAACCTCATAGTCTGCTATTTCAGGTATCTTCACCACGACGTTTTTTATCAGTAAAGATTCCAGCCATGAGCGGCAAGCTTCACATTCAGGCAAAGCTTTTGGATTCGTTACCATTCCCAGTGGTCCAGAATCCAGGAGAACTATCTTACTCATGAAGATAGCTCCTAAATAGAGGTACGGTCTTTACCGAGGTTTCGACTCAAATACTCCCAAGTTTCTTTTTGCTCCTGCTCATCTCCCTCTTCTGCCCATGTTCTGAGTAATTGGATAGCAGCTTGATTATTCTGGCTTACTTTTTCTGTCTCAGCTTGATGTATTTGTGCCACTCGTTGCTTCTCTCTATCAGGATCGAATTTATCAATCTGAACTGGAACGACAAATGGGCTAGAGAGTGTTTTGACACGCGCAAAGCCAACATCCTGCGCCCGAATTAGGGAACGGCTGAAATCCTCGAAGTCATAGAACTTCGCAAGCACCTTAATTTCGTTTTCATTATTTAAGTGGGTGACAAACCAGTTTTCAGTGTTAGAAAGAATGTTTGGATGTACAGAGGACACTTCCTGGGTTGCATAGACAAGAGCGATTCGGTACTTTGCTCCTTCTTTTGCTAGTCGGGGCCAAGTCTTATCCAGTTTCTCTTCTTTCCCAATAAGATTATGAGCTTCCTCAATATAGACAACAATATTGGGCGGAAAATCTCCCTTAATGAAGGTAGCCATTGACTTGTTGAAAATGTCAGATGCAATCTGTTCACTAATTTTTTTTCGTAGTTCTGGGTCGCCAACTGAGAGATCAAGAATTACAATTTTGCCATTGAGAAGGTGCTGATAAATTTCATCACCAACTTCCTTGCTTCGGCGGGGTGAGTGGTATGGCTTCCCATCAGTGAGAACTCCGTAGCCTTTAATGTATATACCGTTATCGTTACTTTTGGCAATCATGTTAAGGATGGCGCGTGTATCGTTGTCAAGCCAGGGTTTGCCACTAGTACTTTTAAGCTTATTAGCTTCTCCTTCGTTAGCTTTCCGCGCCGCCAAGAACCAATCAACTGCCTCGGCAAGAGTAAGACCATTTTTTGGGTCTTTTAGTGTCTTATCAGCCGCTTGCTTAACTGCATCTCGAACCTCTGGGTTTGCCTCAAAGAACACCTTATGATTTGGAGGGGCTGGAAATTCGGCTTTGTGAAGCAGGGCTTTGTACGCCGCAACTCTTACTCGCCAACGCTGAAGTGTACCTTTATCTTGAGGATCGGGTTCGTCAAAGGACGTGCCTAAAAAGGTTTCAACATCACCTGCTGTATCGTTCTTTTTCTCTATAATTATTCGGCGAATGATTGAGAATCCCTCATTTAGCTGAATGTAGAAGTTGTTCTGTAACTCTTCAAAGCCAGGAGTTTGAAGCATTCGATAACGGACAGTCTGATTGGGATAAATATCAGCGATCGCTCCCTTATCTATCTGATTAGCGTTTGCATATTCTCCATTGATGTCATAAATAATTTGACCAATTTTGACATCACTCTCATCAGCTACTCGCTTCACAACGGAAACTAATTGCTTGACCATGTTCGATTTCCCAGTTCGCGTCATCCCCAAGACGGCAGTTCGACGTGCCAAGAAGTCAGTCGGCTGAATAGATACTGGGACTTTCTGCTCATCATCGCGACGATGTAGCCGATCTGTTGATGTATACCGAACTGTACCTATTTGAAATGGTTTTATCTCTTTTTGAATACCGAGTTCTCGCGCCTCCTCTTTTGCTTTTTCCCAGCGAATTGGATCAACATAGTTGACGATGATTTCTAGTGCATCTCCTCGTGGGCGGTAAACATTGAGGCTTGCTGCTGAGGCGAAGGACTCTAAATCACTACCAAGCCAGAGTTGATTATTCCTGGTGTAGAAGGTACCAAGCACATGACATTCCAGACCGTGGAACTGCATTTGGTTGCGGGTAATATCGTCATAATCTCTCGTACCCGCACTGCTGTACATATCTGTCTGATTCTGAAAGCGGTCAATCTTTGCTCTCACCAGATCATCATCTTGTGGAAGTTTAGCCGAACCAACAACACGAAGAAGAATAACCTCACGCTCTGCTGTTGAAAATTTTGCAAACTCATTTGGGTTGAATGAAGCAGCTACCAGGAAGCAGTTGTGCGGAACACCCAGAGCATCAGCTTTCCAACGGTCATTTGTCATCACATGGGCTGTCCCGTAATCAATCCTATAAATCCAACCCACAAAATTATCCTGTTGGATAAGCTTCACAAGTGGGTCGCCCTTCACCATTTCACTTGCAATGTTCTGCATCATTATTAGCTCCCGATAGTGACTTCCTGTTTGTTTATTTCCTGAGAAACTTGTGGGTAATCAAAAAGTTCTAGCTGTTGATATAAGCTCTCTGTAGCTTTCCTATGGCCCGTGGATACAGCTTTTACAGAAGACTTTATCTTCTCCTGCTCCTTGTTAGGCGAAGAGAGGTTATTTTCACCGGGTAAGTACTCAAGGTTTGTAAGAACTACCTCTTGCGACACAAAGCGTTTAGAACTAACTGATGTGCTGTAAAGCAATTCAATTAGACCGGACTTGGCATCAGCGTACAATTCTTTAACCCGTTCAGCGGAATCATAACTCAAAATCCAAGGGTCATCTGTTTTCAGGACAGCATCACGGAGCTTTCGATGACCCGCCTCATCAAAATAGTAGGTGTACAACTGCTCCGCCTTTTCAAAAAACGGTGGGTCAAAGTAGAACAAAATATTTGTCTTTGGCAAAGTTCCCCGTTGTTGCATCTGACGGATGAGAGAGATGCCCTTCTTCCAGTGTAGATTCCAAACAAAGGCTACTCTATCTTTAAGCGCTTCTGCCTGCCGTATGCGCTTAACCAGCGTCTCTCGCGGAAAACGGCAGTCAATTTTATACTGAGATGTCTGCTGATATCCACCAATAGGGCCAGCTCTAGCAAGAATGCCAGAGAAACTTGTCCGGTTGAGAAATAGGCATGCAAGGGCGCGATAGCGCCTTTGCTTCTGTACTGCGGCTTTGAATTTGTGCCACTGCTCAAGAGTGACCTCAATCGTCTCAATCTGGTTGACAAGCCAGTCAGCATCAAAAAATACTGTTTCCCAGAAGGCTGCGATAAGCGGATCTAAATCAATTAGACCTATGCGCTCAACCTTATTGTCATTCAATAGCTGTAACGCTACACTTGCTCCACCTGCAAAGGGTTCTACAAAAAGAGCTGGACTGCATCCATTCAGCGTCAGAGTCTGTTTAATATAACCAGCCAGCCTTCGTTTAGAACCGGGATAGCGAAGTGGACTGACTATAGAAGCACTTTGTCGCTCCCAAGCTGGCTTCTCAAAGTGTATACCACATCTGGAATCTCCACATGGATGTATGCCGTCTAGGATTTCTTGTTGGTATGAGGGCCATGAAGGTACGCTAGCAAGTTTCATGGAGATAAGTATCAAACATAGATTTGTCTATTTATTCTCGCCTACCTTATTCACACTTTTTTTTCTGTAGCAACGTAGAATAGTGCCACTCATATGCACCTTCCCACCAACAGCCGCTGCTTCGTATCCAGTCACACAGGAATCACAGCCTAAGTACCTTTAGGAGAGCGATCGCCTTTTTCCAATCAAACTCTACAAAAAAGCGATCGCTCTCCTAAATTCGATCACAACACTGTCTCAAGAGCTTGTATCAGTCGGTCAACTTCCTCAATGGTGTTGTAATGCACCATACTGACTCGCACCACTCCCCCTTGCTTATCTAACCCCAAGTCTTCAATCAGTCGCTTGGCGTAAAAGTCACCAAAGCGAATCCCAATATTATGCTTATCAATTTGTGGCGGAATAGTCTCGCTGCTGATTCCATCCACGACAAATGAAATAGTTGGAACTCGTAAATCGTGATTGGTTTCGGGTTGACCAATTATCTGAACATTGGATTTACTAGTAAGGTAGTTGAGGAGGCGATCGCTTATCACATCCTCATGAGCGCTCATTAAATCAAGTGCTTGTACCATCTGGCTTCTCAAATCAGGAGCAGTTTGCTCACCATAGTGAAGCTGTGCTAGTTCGCTCAAATAATCAGATAAACCTAACATCCCGTAGCTCAACTCAAAGTTTACATTTCCTGGTTGAAACTTGTAGGGAATATCGGTCTTACCAATAAAGTAATGGTTTATCCCAGGCATTGCTATTAAATGCTCTTGCTTACCATAGAGTAAGGCGTAATGGGGGCCATATACTTTGTAGAAACTCAACACATAGAAATCCACATCCAAATCTTGGACATCAATCAAGCGGTGGGGTGCATAACCGACACCATCAACACAGACCATTGCGCCATGTTTGTGGACGAGTTTGGTAATATCTTTTACGGGATTGATTGTTCCTAAGATGTTAGAGCCATGAGTGAAGGCAACGAGGCGAGTGCGATCGCTCAGTAATTGCTCTAAATCCTCTAGATGTAACTTTAAAGTGTCAGGATTAATCCGCCATACTTTAATCTTGATTCCCTGTTTTGCCAGGTCAATCCAAGCGCCAATATTCGCCTCATGGTCACAGTTGGTCACGATTACCTCGTCACCCCGATTCCAAGTCTGACTAATACAGAGAGAGAGAATCCGTATCATTAATGTGGTCGATGAACCCATGACCACTTCTGATGCTGTCCCGGCATTAATTAAGGTTGCCATTGCCTGGGCGGCTTTTGTAACGCGATCGCCTGCTAGTTGCGAGACAGCATAAGAAGCTCCCAACTGGACATCAGAAGTCAGCAAATATTCACTAATCCGCTCCACCACCCGCTTGAGCGTTTGTGAACCCCCAGCATTATCAAAGAAAGTCCAGTCGCCAGCGAGAGACGGAAACTGCTGGCGGACAAATTCAAGGGATAAGGATGTCGGATGAGTCATCATCGGTTTTATGCTGAGCAGACTAGGGAAATGAACTATAGACCTGAGCGATCATCTTTAATCTGAACTCGGATTTCCTAGGAGTTCTCGAATTCGTGCTTTAAATAAACGTACTGCTGATCTCTGCCCGATAGTTTTACATTGCGAGATGAAGCCAGGAACTTCTGCAATTGGTAGAAAGGGGAAAGTAGGGCTGCGATCGCACTGCTCATATTTTCCCTCTACAAGTCGGTAAACTTGGAGGGTATTCTTTCTGTATCTCCAGAGTTCAGGAACACCGAGCGACGCATAGATTGTAAATTTATTTAGAGAAGAACTTGTGTAATCTGACTCCACTGCTAGATCTGGCGGTGGGTCATCCGGAAGGTTGATTTCTTCTAAACCTCTGACAAGCGCTTCGTTTTGAATGTAGAAACAGCTATCTGGCTCGATCGCACGAGTCAACTCTTCTCGCTCAAGGGTTAACGCACCAAGGCTTCTGAGTTCGATACCCAGTTCATCTACCAAAGCTTCCACAAAGCTCTCTATCAGTCGTTTAGGTTCTTCATGGTTTGGGAGTGGCATTCTGATTTCTAATACCCCTTGGTCATAAGCAATTCTCCAAGCGCGATCGTCTCCAACATCCGCCAGCAATGCCTTAAAAGTTTGCCAGCTAACGCCTCTTAAAACAACTTTTGCTTCTGGGGAAAGCTGCTGTTGTACTGGGTTAGATGTCGTAACTGTCTGTACTTCCATCGGTCAATTCCTCGATTGCCATTGTTCTCACCATTATCAACGGGAAGCTCAAGGGCGAACTTTCCTCTAAACGGAGCGTCTACTTCTGCTAAGCTAACCGATGGTCATCAGACGGTAGCTGATTGAGGAAAATGCCCCCAATATGAGAAAAAGCTTCGGGCTGGCTGTGGTAGGATTTGCGCTCACGTTCGGTGTCGGTTCGCGTTTTGCCTCTCAAGCTAGGGTAAATCAGCCTATCCCCGCTACTTCTACCTTTGGTGAACAGCAACTCCTCGCTAACGATAACCTGCTTCGGGTCACGGCTTTTCCCAAAGAAGTTTCAGTCAATAACAGCAGGATTGAGCATAGTTCAGCTAACCATTTCGACTCGAGTGTTCTGTCGCAACGAACAGAGAATCTATCAAGGGGCAAGCTGTACGCCCAAACAACAAGAGAAGAAATCCCTGAAACAGAAGAGGTCGAAGGTTTGTGGCGCGTTATGGAGTATGCGCGATCGCACAAATCGCATCAGCGCCCGATGGGGGAAATCATCCAGGCTATAGCTAAGGAATTTCTGGGTACAGCTTACAAAGCAGGTTTGTTAGACCAATCCAAGGAAGAAACCCTCGTTGTCACACTCAATAAATTTGACTGCGTGCTGTTCGTCGAAACTATGTTAGCGATCGCACGGGGTGTAGCGGTGCAAGATTATTCCTCTGAGAGGTTTGTCAATCACATTCGTGAGCAGCGATATTGGGATGGTCAGATGAATGGATATTGCAGCCGACTCCATTATTTTTCTGAATGGATCTATGACAACGAGAAACGGGGTGCTGTTAAAAACATCGGGCAAGAATTGGGGGGTATACCGCTTAATAAGAAATTGAACTTTATGAGTTCACACCGACAGAGTTACCCACGCTTGAGCGACGAAGCCACTTACCAGTGTATTGTCCAGAGGGAAGCCAAGCTGGATGGTATAACAGTCGATTACATTCCCACCAATCAGATTCACCGGGTGTATGCTCAGCTTCAACCGGGGGACATCGTTGCGATCGCGACCAATATTCCTGGTCTTGATGTAACCCACACCGGATTAGTTTATCGTCACCCAGACGGCAATATTGGTTTGATCCACGCTTCACCGATTGGGCAAGTGACAATTGCGCCGGATTTACAGAGGTATGTAGGTAAAGTTGAGAATGCGATCGGTATTCTGGTCGCTCGACCTGTTGACCCGCGCCCTAAAACTAATTAATCCTCTATTTTCATAAATTCATCCATCTCCAATGCAGCCAATTCAGCCCGTCGCTGACTTAGTTCAAATTCTAAAGACTGAATCGTTGTCAGGTAAGCGTTGTAGGCAATAAGGTTGACGTTAATACTACTTATAACTTAGTGGTATGCTATTATTGATTAGTAATTTTCTTCTTAAAAAAGATTTTTTTATTTTTGACTTGTGCTAAAGAATTGAACAATATTCAAGGCACCCGGAAATGAGGATTCTCTTAGTAGAAGATGACGTGCATCTTGCGGAAGCTTTAGAAGAAGTCCTCACTGATCAACTTTATGCAGTTGATGTTGTTACGGACGGAGAAGCGGCTTGGGAGCAAGTCAAAACCATTGAGTATGACTTGCTTTTGCTGGATGTGATGCTCCCCAAGCTAGATGGTATTAGCCTTTGCCACCGTCTACGCTCTCATGGGTATAGTCCGCCGATTCTGTTGATCACTGCCTGTGACACCAGTACAGATAAAGTCAAGGGGTTAGATGCTGGAGCTGATGATTACATAGTCAAACCGATTGATTTACCAGAGTTATTGGCTCGGATTCGGGCTGGGTTGCGCCGAGGGAGTGTCTCAGCCTCTCCAGTGCTGGAGTGGGGCAGCTTGCAACTTGACCCTAGCACCTATGAAGTCACCTACATGGAACAACCCCTACGCCTGACTCCTAAAGAGTATTCTATATTGGAACTTTTCATCCGCAATGGTCGGCGAGTGCTGAGTCGTAGTGCCATCCTCGAACACATTTGGTCTCTTGAGGAACCCCCGGAAGAGGAGACTGTCAAAGCGCACATCAAAAGCCTACGCCAGAAACTCAAGAAAGCCGGAGCATCTCCTGATTTGATTGAAACAGTTCACAGTGTAGGGTATCGCCTCAAGCAGCTTTCAAGAGATAAGGTGAACTAACGCCGAGGCACTAGTCCCTAAAGATTTTTCCTTATTCCCGATTTCTTCCCGATTTCTCCCCCAAAGTTTTCCCTTGTGAGCTGTAATCTCAGAACAGTTGAGTGTGAGAAATGCCATGAACTATTGTCCATGTTGCTCAGCTCAGTTGCTCCGTCATGTTCGCCACAACAGGGTTTATTGGTTTTGCTCTCCATCCTGGCAGGAAATGCCAGTTCTTGATGCATTGCTCATCGACCTTCCTCAAGAGAGTCGTAGCAGAAAAGCCCTGAGTAACATTTTACCGCAACAAATCTTAATGGCGCTTACGTGACGAGCGATCGCTATCTACTAGATTGATGATTAGCTGTCTCTACTGCCTTGAGAGTTTAGCTAGTTTCCCACTCTATCAAAGACTGTAACTTTTTTGCATTGAAGAATCAGGGAGCTATCTTATGGTTTTACAAAGTCTCACTGAAGAACGAATTGATTTTGGATGGTGGATAGAAGTTGTTACAGCCCTGCCGGGGTGTACATACTACTTTGGTCCTTTTGCCAGTACCCAGGAAGCCCAGTTAGCTAAAGTTGGATACATTGAGGATCTAAGACAGGAGGGAGCTAAAGAAATCACCCTCCAGCTTAAGCAGTGTCAACCCAGAAATTTAACAATTTTTGAGGATGAGCTATAAGAGAGTTGTTTAATAGTTCTTTTTGCCTGCTGGTGTCGAGGAGTTTTCAATCAAATGCACAAAATTCTTGCTATTGAAGATGATTGCTTATTGCTAGGGACTAGGGACTAGGAACTAGGGGCTAGGAGCTAGGGGCTAGGGACTAGGGGCTAGGGACTAGGGGCTAGGGGGAAGAGGGAAAATTTAGCCCCATCATAAGGATGTATAGCTTTCCGAGGAGGATAAGATGGCTATTACAATCGTCAATTTGACCTTACTAAAGGTGAGTAGAAAAATTGACAATTTATTAT
>CBDTXL010000096.1:0-14777 GCA_965364435.1 uncultured bacterium | reverse complement strand
TCTTCTTGGAATTTTCTGAAATCCGCCGTCTTGTTGCCGGTGCTGACCAAGAACTGAGAGAGCTACTTCCTAAAATTTTGGAACAGAGGCGCTGGCAACTCGAACAGCACCGCCAATTGACCACGGTACCATCCCTGTTTTATGGCAATGCTCCTCCCTCACCCCTTGCCCCTCACTCCTCATCCCAACCTTCTCAACAGCGGCTGCAAGGAATTGGTGCCAGTTCTGGGCAAGTAGAGGGTTTAGTGAGGGTTCTGAGGAACTTGCAAGCTGTTCCAGATATTGACAGACAAACCATTCTCGTCGTGCCCTTCACTGATTCTGGTTGGGCACCGCTACTGGCTCGTGCAGGTGGGTTAATTGCCGAAGTGGGTGGGCGTCTTTCTCATGGCGCAATTGTTGCTCGTGAGTATGGCATCCCAGCGGTGATGGACATCCACAACGCTACCGAGGTGTTACGAGATGGTCAGCGGGTAAGAATTGATGGTCAATTGGGTGTTGTTGAGGTTTTGGAATAGAATTGATACTCCCCAGTGAGTTCAGAAGATTTCGAGGGTTAGTAGCTGCAACCTGATTTCTCTGCATATCTCGTCAAGTCTTGTCATTTTGCAGAGATTCCGTGATCAACTCATCCACAAAAACCCTAAGCCGTTCCTGCCAGTCAGGGACGGCTTTCAGTTTTCCCTTTTGCCCTTCGTACCCTTTGAATCCGATCACCTCCTTGTCTAGTGGTCGTTTCAAAATTTTCTTTGCTCCTAACTTATGGTTTTTCTCGAAAGGCATTGACAATCCTCTATATATTGGTTAACTTATATGATAGCCTCCAACAAAATCGAATCAATGCTTTTGGGATTTAAAACTGAGTTGAAGGTAAATAACAAGCAGAAAACCTTGTTGGCAAAGCATTGTGGTGTAGCCAGACACGCCTGGAATTGGGGGTTAGGACTGACAAAGGAGATCCTTGACCACAACAAAACGAATCCTACTGACAAGATACAGTTTCCAACGGCGGTAGACCTCCATAAGTGGCTTGTAGCCTTGGTTAAACCTAAGTGTCCGTGGTACTACCAAGTCAGTAAATGCGCTCCTCAGTATGCTCTCAGACAACTAGCACAAGCCTGGAAGCAAGCATTTAAGAACGTCAAAAAGCCGCCTCGGTTCAAGAAGAAAGGCAGGTCTGACAGCTTCACTGTTGACGGTGCTCTGAAGATTGAATCGACAGGAGTGAAAGTTCCGGTGATTGGTTGGCTCAAAACCTACGAACGTCTACCATCTGGCTATCAGCCTAAGTCGTTCACTATCAGCCGTACAGCCGATAGATGGTATATCAGTTGGAAAATTGAAACTGAGATAACCAATCTGGACAAAACTGTACCTATTGTGGGAGTTGACTTAGGCGTCAAAGTCCTAGCAACTCTCTCAACTGGTGAGGTGTTTGAAGGTGCCAAGAGTTACCGCAGATATGAGCAAAAGCTCTCGCGCTTGCAGTACCTCAATCGGCACAAACAACGCGGTTCAGCCAACTGGAAAAAGGCACAGAGCAAGATAGCTAGGCTACATCTTCATATTGCCAACGTCCGCAAAGATACATTGCACAAATTGACATCCTACTTAGCCAAGAACCACGGCTCAATTGGGATTGAGGATTTGAATGTAAAAGGTATGTTGGCAAATCATAAGTTAGCCAAGGCTATTGCAGACATGAGCTTTTTCGAGTTTCGTCGTCAGCTAACTTACAAGTGCGAACTGTACGGAAGTGAGCTAGTCATCGTTGACCGATGGTTTCCCAGTAGCAAAACTTGCTCTAACTGTGGAATCAAAAAAGAAACACTCTCGCTATCAGAAAGAGTGTTTCAGTGCGACGATTGCGGCTTTACCTGTGACCGCGATTTGAACGCATCAATTAATTTGTGTGTAGCCGTCAGTTAGACGGTGAATAGCCTGTGGACGGGAAGGTGCCGACACCCCCGGATGAAACAGGAAGTAAACAGCAACCTACTCGGCAGTGCCAGTTATCTAGTAGAGAATTGCCTAGTCCTGGGGAGATTTGCATAGGTTTTATATAACGGCATCAAAAGACAGGTTATGATCCACTCATCAAAAACATAAGGCGATCGGGCGATCGCTTCCGTTGTTGAACGCACTGCCAAAAGAGGCTACTGCTTAGAGAAATCCCTAATTAATGTCGAAACCCAAATCAATCTCTATTCCAAAAGCGACTCGTTATCAAAATGCAGCGCTCGATTACTATCTGGGACTTACAGGTTCCTCGTATCTCCATTACGGTTATTGGGAGCCGTTGCCTACCTCTAGTGAGGGCTTAACTATGGCTCACCTGCCTGCGGCGCAGGAAGCGTATGTAGCTAAACTTTTGAGTTTCATCCCAGAGGGAATCAAAACCGTGCTTGATGTGGGCTGTGGAATTGGTGGCAATGCGACCTACCTGCTCGATCGCGGCTTCACCGTTGAGGGATTGGCACCTGATCTATTTCAGGAGGAGAGGTTTATTGATCGCACCAAAGGTCGGGCACCTTTCCACTTAGTCAGATTTGAAGACTTCCAGGCAACCCGCACCTACGACCTGCTCCTGTTCAGCGAAAGTAGTCAGTATATTGCGGCTGACGATTTGGCTGAAGGTGCGGCTCGTCTACTCAAAGGTGGCGGCTATCTGCTGCTTGCTGATATGATGCGCTCTGATGCCAACTATGATGAGGGTATCTTTTCCAATTGTCATGTCACCAGCGAGCTTCAAGCCGCAATGGTGCAAGCTGGGTTTAATTTAGTGAAGGCTGAGGACATCTCAACCTGGGTTGCGCCAACGATTGACTTGTATGTTGAGATTTTCCGCACTTTTGGGCTGACCACGATCAAATATATTGCCGATGTGGTGGCGATCGCTGTCCCACCGTTGCACGTAATCGGTCGTTGGCTGTTTAAGCGCTGGGCGCAAAAGCCGATCGCCGAGGGATTAGCGGCACGCATGATTTTTGATAGCTATCTCTGTTATGAAATCCAACTCTGGCAGTTGTCAGAAAACGATGGTTTTTCTAATCGCACCAAATAGATGAGCACACTCCATCTATAAAGCTGCAAACGTCCTAGAGCCACACAGTTATATTTAGAATTATCGGGACTTGCTCTCAAGGTGCCATAGCCATGGAACAACAGACAAAACTACAGGTGGCTCCTGATGCACCGATGTCTGGTGTAAAGCTGAACAGCTTTTATCAGACTCCGACGTGGATGGCGATTCGGGCAATCCGCGCCAAACTCACTGCTGCCGACTTGTATCTGTGGATGTATCTGCAAATGATTGACCCATCAGGCGATCGCTTAGCTGACATCCCTAACCCAAAACAGATCGCCGAAGCGATTGGCGTTTCAGAACGGCAAGTTAAATGGTCAATCGCCAAGCTTGACAAGGAGGGGCTTTACCACTATCAAGTTGACCCTTGGAAAGGTCAAAATTTAAGTGGTCTAGCGGCTAAAGAACTTTCTCTTGAGCAGCATCAGGAAAAAAACTCTCATCAAAAGGAAATGGATTCTTTGCCGGAGGAGAACTTGGGCGATGGCATGACAAATTCGCTCACACCAAAAACCATAGAAGCATTGCCCCAAGAGAATATATATTCTATTGAGCAGCAGCATATCACCGCTGGCACATTGAGCAAAATTGAAGCACTTGAGTCACGGCTAGCAGGACGCGGGGAGGTTCCACCCTGGCGTATCAAGCACGGTGTCAATGGCATTAACCCGGAGTTCGCTGAGTGGTTACGCCAGAAACAAATGCACAAACTCAAAAAGGAAATATCTCTTTTTGATACCCACGGCTGGATTCTTGATCGGGAACCGGGGGGAAAATACTTCGCATCTCATAGCCAACTAGTTGAAGCTGTGAGGGAGTGGCAGGAGTCTAAACTTAAGTGGGACGCGCCAACTCCGGGGCAGTTATTGGCTTCAGAGGTGGCAATTGCCCTCAACTCGCCGCAAGCTGGTGTAGTAGTTGACCGCTTCAAAAAGACTGCTGACAAGTATGACTGGGAGATAGCCCCAGGAGAACCTGTGCCACAAATTCTAGAGTGGTACGCCAAGAAGATTCAATACTCCAAACGTCCTGAATTTACGGGTAAGCCGCCAATGGCGTTAGCACGGCAGGATTTTTGCGATCGCTTCCTAGCCGCTGGCATCTATGAGGAATACCAAAAGTGGGCAAAGTCAGTGCTTAGCAACCATAATGCCAAAGTACAAGCGATCGCACCACAGGTAGAAGATACAAGAGAAATAACGATTGAGGTAGCGTCTCGTCCCACAGGTACAGTAGTGACACGCATCAAAGCTTACATCACCCAAGCTCATGTTGCAGTCCTGCGTAGGAGTCTTCAGGAGACAATCAACTCTGCCCTCAACGCTTCAGATGTCAGCTGGGAGGAAAAGATTGAAGCGTTCCAACTAATCTTAGACAACCAATACCTGCATGATTGGGCGGTAAAACAAGCGGAGTTTCACGGCTTAGAAATTGTAGATGGGAAAGTAGAAGTGGCATTTTGAAACACATAGGTGAGATCTTAAAAACGGACTACAGCCAGGAACGGGAACGCACACCACCCGTTACTGAACGAGACTGGCATAAGTGGTTAGGCGATCGCAACCACGACCCAGAGGCTATTGAAGTGTTAGCTCATTACGCAGATGCCCTTTTCCAAGCGGGAGTTGACCTGGCTGACTTTGATTTGATTGACACAATAACAGGGCATCTTTGGTACTTAGAAGATGCCATACTGATTACCCTCTCTCAAAAAGACCTAGAGAATGCAACAGGTTATTTGATAGCAGCTCTGCGTAATCAGGGAAGCCTAAGGAAACATCATCGTGCTAGGACAAAACCACGCCTGCCGGTCTATACCGCTGCTGACTGGCAGCGTGAATCTTCACCACCGCCTCCCGGCTATTTTGAGTCGGTAAAACAGATGTTGCAGAGCAAGCGAAAAAATTCCTCACTGGACAACTGATACTATCCTCCCGCTCATACCAGATTTTGTCTTTAATGTCAATAAATTTAACTCTTCCGTGCAGGAAGTCAATTGAGCCAATGGTCTTAACCTACTCGTTCAGGGAAAGTGTCAGAAGGCTTGTCGCTTTTCCGGCAAATCCCGAATGCTCAAGCTGTCGTCACTAATGCTCGATCCGTCATGACCAGAAACCCGTAGAATAGGCATACATCAATTGCCACAAAATTACCATAACGACAACTCAACCCGCACAAAAGCGATCGCTTGTGACAGTTGCGTAAGTCCTGTACTCGAATACCACAAAACGGAATCGAACGGTGAGTGCCTCTATGAATCCCTACGCGATTATTCATCAAACTCAAGCGTTACGAGTCAGCGATGGTATGACACGGGCACTTCTAGAAAACTGCGAGAGTGCCCCACGCACCCTCGTACTCATCTGGTCTCAACTCGGTGACTTTGATACTCTAGAATACGCTTGGTGGTTACAGCGAGAAGCCGAACAGTTGCAAGCTAAGGGACTAGCCATTCGCGCTGTTGGTATTGGCAATCTTGATTCGGGAAAACAGTTCTGCAACTATACAGGATTTCCCGCCGAGTTGTTGTTTGTTGATCCTTGTGCCCAATTGCATCGCCAGCTTAACCTCTATCCTGGGCTTCGTGTCAAACTCCCTGGACTCTCCACCACTCAAACGGCTTGGCTTAACCTACTGTTAATGTGTGCGGGTATTGGCAGTCCCGGTACACTAGCTGAAGTTTTTCGGGGTTATTGGGGCGATAGAAAAGCGCCTCAGCTGATTGATGATGACGAAGTAGTACAAGCCTCCCCGCTACCACCACTAAAAGGGTCATTTTTTAAACTAGCTGGGGGTAGTGGGTTTCAGCGTCCTTTTGAATTAGCCACCTTACGACTGCGAAATATGGTGGAAGTTCTGGGCAATTGGAAAACTTACGTGCCTAATCCTGCCTATCTGACACAGCGAGGTGGAACCTTCCTCTTCGATGCAGGCGGTAAGCTATTGTACGAGCATCGTGATACAGGAATTCTCGGCTTTGCTGCCAACATGAGCCACCCATTATCGTTTTTATTAGAAGGGGTTGGACGGGGTAGAGTAATTAGCGATCGCCCTTAGTAAAAGGTAGCCAATGGCACTTTTGGCGACACCCTCTCAGAAACCTCGGACGTAGCTTAAGGGGAGTCCGTAGGTAGTTCATAAAAGACTCAGTTGGATAGGCGACTGGTCGATGCTGTTCCAGGGTAAAGGTGGAACTGGGACTCCTTTCTGTTCAAGTAACTGCTGGAAATGACGAGCATTTCCGGGAGAATACTTCTCAATTGGACAATGCATAAAGAAGTAGATACGCTTACCCAAGCGTAACCACTGGTCAACCCAAGTCGCCCATTCTTCCATAAACGGCTGATTCACCTCTTGAGAGGGATGGCTGATAAAGCGCACCAGAGTAAACGGCGCAGTAACAACAGGTTGCACTGGTAGCTTAGGCTTTCGCGGTTCCACAGGTTCCTGCCCGTAGTTAGCTGACCCACTGTAGGCTGGTCGGGTGTCTAACACTACTCGTCCAACCCCCAGTTCTTGCAGGAGTGCGTTGAGATTACTCGCGTGGGGTTCCTTGAACCAGTTAGAGTGGCGCACTTCTAGGGCTAGGGGTGCCTCACTCCGAGGCCAAGCCTTGAGAAAGGCGGTGAGGTCTTCTAGGGAAGCGGGTTCGTAGCTGGGGGGCAGTTGGGCAAAGACAGGACCGAGGTGCTTCCCCAAGCCTCGCATCTGCTCCAAAAATTCTATTGCACCAGTAATTGAGGGTTGTAATAAGCCGTTGTGAGTCAGCTGGCGCGGCAACTTTGGGCAAAATTCAAAACCGGGTTGCATCTGTGATGCCCACTGTGTAACTGTCTCCTGATTAGGCACAGCGTAGAACGTTGTATTGCCTTCAACTATGGTGAAACGCTGGCTGTAAAGAGAGAGAAATTCTGCTGCTTTAGTGCCTTTGGGATAAAGTTCGCCAACCCAACTTTTGTGACCCCAAACAGCACACCCCATTAAAAAGCTCATGATCCAAAAAAGATGATTTATTTCCTCTGTTGAAATCCTGTAGAGACAGGTTGTAGGAACGGGTTTAGTAGAGAGCGATCGCCTTACTATGCTACCGCTTTGTCACCCTCACCTAGTAAATTATCGAGAGTACCTTTGATAGTAGACAATTCCCTTTGGCTTACGACAATATCTGCAAATATCTCGCTGAGGAATATCCCACTGAGTTTGCCCGTTGGCTTCTTGCAGAGGAGATTACTGATATCCAGGTTCTCAAAACTGAACTGAGTGTAGAACCAATTCGCGCTGATTCCCTGACGTTGCTGCAAACCGCTAACCAAATCCTACACCTAGAATTTCAAACTCTACCCGCCTCTACCCCTCCACTGCCATTCCGCATGCTGGACTATTGGGTAAGACTCAAGCGGCAGTATTGGTGTCCCATCGAACAGGTTGTGATTTTTTTGAAATCGACCACTGTAGACGCCGTATTTACTGACCAGTTTGCAGACACCAATACCAGCCATCGCTATCGAGTGGTTCGTCTGTGGGAGCAAGATCCAACTCCATTGCTAGCCAACCAGGCTCTATTACCTCTGGCGGCTTTAGCTCGTAGTGATTCTCCCAATAGCTTACTAGAGCAAGTCGCTGCCCAGATCGATAGAATCGAAGAACCACGTCAACGGGGGAACCTTGCAGCTTGTGTTGAGGTGCTGGCGGGTTTGCGATTTGACATAGATTTAATTCGCCAACTATTCAGGGAGGAAGTCATGCGTGAATCAGTAGTTTATCAGGATATTCTTCAAAAAGGGCTGCAACAGGGACTGCAACAAGGAGAGGTGACGTTGATTATGCGTCAGCTGAATCGTCGGTTTGGTGAAGTTGACCCACAGTGGCAAGAACGGATTCAGGGATTATCTATTCCTCAGTTGGAGGAGTTGAGCTTGGCGCTGTTGGATTTTGAGGCAGTAACGGATTTAGTTACCTGGTTAGATGAGCATCAGCCCCTGGAATAAGGCGATCGCTTTCTTCCCCAGCCACCACAATGGTCTAAGTATAAATACTTGTTGGTCAATCCAGCAAGTGCAATCGCGCAATAAAGGGCGTTTGATTTGAAGCGAATGTCTCGTCAAACTTGGGAAGCGTAAGCGCTCACACCAACTACAATTAGGGCTTTTATCGCTTCTACACTGGCTTAGTTAACACATAAAACGGCACTTCATGGCGAAACAAATCGATCTGCCTTTAGAGGGCATTATTAGTCACATTCCTGATGTAAATCCCGTCTTTGCCCGCCACGAGACGTTTCATCCTCGGTTTGGCTGGCTTAAGAAGGGCTTTGATTGGGCAGAACGAGATTCAGGAATTTTCTTGAAGGACGATGCACCTGTACGTTTGGGCGTTGGTAAGAATATGGTTCGCTCAATTCGTTATTGGTGTTCGGCGTTCAAGGTTCTGGAAAATGATACTCCCGACGCTCGTAGACTCGCTAACGCTTCGCTATCAGATTTTGGTAAAAAGCTTTTGGCTGATGGCGGATGGGATGAGTTTCTAGAAGATCCAGCGTCTCTGTGGCTACTGCATTGGAACTTACTGAAACCAACTTGTGAGGCGGCAGCTTGGTATTTTACATTTCATGTTTTTCGTCAGGTTGAATTTTCAGCAGACGATTTACTTGAGGCGCTTTGTAAATATAGGGATAGTCTCGGAAGTCGTATTGTAGATGCTTCGCTGCAAAAAGACATTAGCTGCATTGTACGGATGTATGTGGAACAAGGCTCTAAGACAGGTGCAAGCGAGGATTCTATAGACTGTCCTTTTACAGAACTAGGCATCATTCAGACACTAGGAAACTCAAAGTACTATGTTTTTCAAATTGGTTCAAAAGCTAACCTACCGGCTGTTGTAGTGGTTGCAGCTTGTTTGGAGTTCGCTGCGTCTAAGGGGAACCAGAAAACGATATCTATCTCCAGTCTCACGTTCGATGTCGGTAGTCCGGGTTTAGCATTCAAGCTGAATGAGAGTGCTATCTGTGGCGCGATTGAACAGGTAGAGCGATGGTCAGATGATATCAAACTCTCTGACTCGGCTGGATTGATTCAGTTTTCCTTTGCCAGGGATGCAAACGAGCTGGCACAAGATATCCTAGACAGGTACTACAGTACTAGACGCGGTGGCGCAAAGTAATGAACCGACCACTATCTCAATATTTCAGCCTCAATCGTCGCTATTCTCGCTCGATTAATTTGGAGCGGGATTTAGAGCGCGTTGAGGCGTTGGTGGGATATGTCCCCACTGAGAAGTCGGTTGATGCCCTCAGACGGATTTTGGCGGGATTTACGGACTCTCAAGCTAAAACTTCAACTTCGCTCAGTTTTAGCGCTGAGCGAAGTCGAAGCGCTAACCGTGCTTGGACGTTGACGAGTGTTTATGGCACGGGAAAGTCGGCTTTTGCTCACTATTTGGTGTCTCTGTGTGCGCCAGAGAAAGACCCAATACGCTCAAAGGCGTTAGAGATTACTGAAAATGCCTTAGGTGCTGAGAGTACTGAGTACTGTGGTTTGAAAGAAGCTATACCCAGTCAGGGTTTGTTTCGCGCCGTTGCGACAGCGCAGCGAGAACCGATTAGCAATACAATTGTCCGTGCTTTGGCACGAGGCGCAAGGTTATTTTGGTCGCAAGCACAACGGGCAAAAATTACTGTTGCTCGTCAATTGGTAGATTTAGAAGCAGAAATTGCTGCCGGAGAGACGGTAGATAGCCGGGAAATTCCTAAGTTAGTTCAGGATGTTGCCCAAGCAGCTAAAACGGGCGTATTTTTAATTATTGACGAACTGGGCAAGAATTTAGAATTTGCTGCCTACAATGCAGGGGCAGAAGATTTATATCTGTTGCAGCAGTTAACTGAACTGCCTAGAGATGAGCAAAATCCCGTTTATTTGCTGGGAATATTACATCAGGCTTTTACAGAGTACGGTCAAAGATTAGCGGCTGTCCAGCGCAATGAATGGGCGAAGATTCAGGGACGGTTTGAGGATATTCCGTTTATTGAATCGGCAGGGCAGATGGTACGCCTGATTGGTCAGGTTATTGATCGCTCTAAGGCAGAAAATTTCCGGCAAGCAATTTCTAATCAGGCACAAGACTGGTTTGAGAAGCTAGAAAGTATTGCCACAACTGAGAACCTAACACCAGAAGATTTAGGGGCGGTTTATCCCTTGCATCCACTAGCGGCGCTGGTGTTGCCGATGTTGTGTGCTAAGTATGGGCAAAACGATCGCTCGCTGTTTACGTTTCTCACGAGTTCCGAACCCTATTCGTTTCAGAATTTTCTGGAGGAGGAAACGGTTGATGGAAATCTTCCAAAGACGCTGAAGTTAGATCGCGTCTATGACTATTTTGTTGAAGCCGCAGGTATGGGTTTTGGGTCTAGACCCAATTTACAGCGGTGGGTGGAGATTCAGAATTTAATTGCTGATGCTAGACACCTCGATGAGGATTATCGGAGGGTTCTCAAAACAATCGGAACGTTGAATTTGGTGACGACAACTGGCGCGGTAAAGGCAACGCCGGAACTGGTGACGCTGGCATTGTGCGATTCATCAAATGATGAAGGCGAGCAGCAGAAATGGGACAATATTATCGATCGCCTATTAAGACGGAATGTTATCACCCATCGTCGGTTGTGGGATGAACTGCGGCTTTGGGAAGGCTCTGATTTTAATGTAGATGCTGAGGTTGCAGCGTTAACTGAGCAAGAGCGATCGCCTCTGGCTAGTCTATTAGCCCAGACGTACCCGCTTAAGCCAATAGTTGCTCAACGGCATAGTTATAAAACTGGAACGTTGAGATATTTTGAGCGGCGATATGTTGATGCTGCGGAAGATTTAGCCAAGCTTCGTTGTAATAGTAATGATGCTGATGGGTTGATTGCTTGCTGGTTGGATGAGGAACTACCGAGCGAACCCCCAGCCGAAACAGCCGATGGTAAGCCGCTGATTGTTTTGTGTGCAACAAAATTGGGTGTGCTGCGAATTCAGGCGTTAGAATTTGCTGCACTTGAAAAAATCCAAACCAATGCTGCTCAACTACAAACGGATGCTGTGGCTAGGCGTGAAGTGCAGTATCGGCTATTCCATACTAAACGTTTGCTTGATGAAAGTTTGAGCCAAGCGTTTGATATGGCTGTCAACCGGAATCCTTGCTGGATTCAGGGGAAACAAGAAATCATCAGCAATGCTACAGAATTTAATGCAAAGCTGTCGGAAGTTTGCGACAAGGTTTACAACAAAACTCCTATTCTCTGGAATGAATTAATTAATCGTCGAGAACTCACGTCTCAAGGTGCTAAGGCAAGACGGGAACTGATTGACGCGATGTTGGCGCGTTCTGATAAGGAAAGATTGGGATTAGAGGGGTATGGTCCCCAAGTCGCCATGTATTACTCTTTGCTGGAGGAGACGGAAATTCACCGACAGGAGGAGGAGGCTTTAGGATTTTACCCTCCTCAAAAAGAATCGGGTTTATGGACTCTCTGGCAGGCGATTGAGGATTTCTGTTTCCAGGCGAAGGAAAAACAGCAAAGTTTAGACAAACTCTATCAGCACTTAGAAGCACCTCCTTATGGGGTCAAGCAAGGCTCGATTCCGGTGCTGCTAGCGGCTGTTTTGCTGTATCGCGTTGATGATGTGGGCGTTTACGAGGAGGGGTCGTTTATTCCTGTTTTGGGGGCAGAACATTTTGAGTTACTGGTGAAAGACCCTTCGCGGTTTTCGATCAAGTATTTTGAAATAGCTGGATTGCGATCGCAAGTCTTCAAGGAACTCGAAGCAGTTTTGAAATCTCCCAAGTCTCGGATGCCTGCGGGAGTGCGGAACGTGACGGTGCTAGCGGTAGCGAAGCCTCTATTCCAGTTTGTGAAAAAGTTACCTGCCTATACGCGCAACACTAAGCGCCTCAGTTTAGAAGCACAAGCGGTTTTGAGAACTTTACAGCAGGCACAGGAACCGGATGAACTTTTGTTTACATCGTTGCCTCAAGCTTGTGGGTTGCCGCCTATCGGTACAGATGAAGCTGACGACGGGACAACAGCTAAAACACTGCGAAAGAAGCTCATTGCAGCGCTTCATGAGATTCAGACAGCCTATGACCGCTTGTTGAGTGAGTGTAAATCGCGTCTGCACGATGCCTTTGGGGTTAGCAATCAAGAAGCCAAGCTGCGGGAAGATTTGCGGGTGCGCTCTAGTCGTCTAGCGGGGCAATGTGTTGAACGAATGCTCAGGAGTTTCACGCTAGCAGCAACGGATGAGACGAAAACAGATACAGAGTGGTTAGAAGCTCTAGTAATGATTGTGGCGGATAAGCCTGCTGAGTCTTGGACGGATGAGGATGTTACTCGATTTGAGCTTAAGCTCTCAGATCTAACTAGGCGATTCAAGAACCTGGAAGCTTTGCGGGCAGAAGTTGATGCCAAAGGTGGGGGGTTTGATGCGCGTCGAATTACAGTTACTCGTCCTGATGGTCAAGAGATTAATCAGATTGTGGGAATTGACCGCGAGTGCGAAGACGAAATTGAGGAACTGGTGGAAAAAGTTCTAGAAATTCTGCCCGATAACACTCAACTGCGGCAAGCTGTGATTGCCAAGCTGACGGAGAGGGTTTTGGATTTAGCGTCTGGAACATTGCCTCGAATCGGGGAAAAGCGTCAAGATCGAGAGTACGGGCAAAAAACAGGCTATGCCTAGCTTGTTATACTACCCTCTCCCAACCCGCCAGGGAATTAATTCCCTGGCTTATAGCCAAAGTCGGTTAAAACCGACTGCAAAAAAAAAAATAGGAGGCTTTTTAGTCCATTTCAATGGACTTGAGCTATTAGCCCGGAGTTTAAACTCCGGGCGGGCTGCGGAAAAATGAATTAACTCCCAATGAGGGCAAGGGTTGGGGTGAGGGGGAAGAATAATTATTCAGCAGTCGAGGATTGATGCCATGACTACAGTAACGACTCAAGTAGAAAATTCTCCTTTGGTGTTGCACCTGCAACCGATAATTAATCTGACAGATGACCAGTTTTTTGAGTTTTGTCAAATTAATCGCGATTTGCGAATTGAGCGCACCGCTACAGGAGAATTGCTAATTATGCCTCCCACTGGCTCGGAAACAGGTGGACGCAACTTTAATTTAATCGGGCAGTTGTGGGCTTGGGTTAATCAAGATGGGACTGGCATTGGCTTTGACTCAAGCACTGGCTTTAAGCTTCCCAATGGTGCTCTAGCGTCGCCTGATGCGGCGTGGGTGAAGTTAGAACGGTGGAACGCCCTGACTCCTGAACAACAGAAAAAGTTTGCTCCTATCTGTCCTGACTTTGTGGTGGAGTTGCGATCGCCTTCTGATAACTTGGAACCGCTTAAAACTAAGATGCAGGAGTATATTGACAATGGCGCACTTTTGGGATGGCTGATCGATCGCAAAAATCGACAAGTTTACATCTACCGTCCGGGAGTAGCTGTGGAATGTTTGGATAATCCTGCTACCCTTAGCGGTGATTCAGTATTACCCGGATTTGTTCTGGATTTAAGCAAAATTTGGTAAACCCTTCTACTGACATCTTGCATCTACCCGATGACCCGCCAGGGAATTAATTCCCTGACTAATAGCGAAAGTCCTCTCAAGAGGACTAAATACTTACCGGGCAAAGATTTTAGTCCACTAAAGTGGACTTTCGCTATTAGCCCAGAGTTTAAACTCTGGGCGGGTGTGGCGACTTACCTAGGATGGTGCAATATGTCAGTCTATAGCAATCGTTGAAATATTGCTCAAATTCTGAAAAAGCATCAAGATCGAGATTATGAGCAAAAAACAAGTTAGACACATTCTAGGTCTATCAGGCGGCAAGGATAGCACCGCTTTGGCAGTTCTACTGCATAAGGAGATTCCACAGATGGAGTACTTCTTCTGCGACACTCACAAGGAACTGCCAGAGACATACGACTATCTCGATCGGATTAAGGTTCGTCTTGGAATCAAAATTCATTACCTCAGTGCTGAGTATGGTTTCGATCACTGGCTCAGAGTTTATGGGGGCTATCTTCCATCGCCTAAAAGCCGATGGTGTACCAGACAAATGAAGATAGCCCCTCTAGAGAAGTTCGTCGGTGATGACGAAGCTATTAGTTACGTCGGAATTCGAGCTGATGAAAATCGTGAGGGATACATTTCTACCAAGCCTAATATCCAACCTGTCTTTCCCTTCAAGGAACGAGAAATGGTTAAAGCAGACATTATCCGTTTGCTTGAGGATAGCGGAATTGGGCTACCGGACTACTATCGCTGGCGTAGTCGGTCAGGTTGTTTCTTCTGTTTCTTTCAGCGCAAATATGAATGGGTTAGGCTAGCAGAAGAACATCCCGATCTATTTGCTGAAGCGGTTGAGTACGAGCAAAAACACAAAGATGGAAGAACTTACACCTGGACTGAAGGTGAAACACTGTTAGAACTCCTTGAACGTAAGGATGAGATTATTGCTCAACATGAAAAGGCAATGGCTAGAGAGAAAAAAGTAGCTCCAAAGCGATCACTAGCTGAAGCATTAGAGTCAATCTTAGATGAGGAAGATGATGATTTCCCTTGCTTGGCTTGTCATTTATAAATTTTGGATATGTTAAAGACAAATGGCTCTCCAGGAGTCAGGGTGATAAGTATTTTTAATAAAAGGAGTTGAGGC
>CBDTXL010000095.1:0-15049 GCA_965364435.1 uncultured bacterium | reverse complement strand
AGAGTTTGTTATTGAGCTGCCGGTGCAGCAAAAACCTCTACGAAAGGAAAGCCCATTGACGTACTCCGCTCCTAACCCTACGGGTATAGAAGCGGATTCTTAAGAGATTTTCACCCTTAACGGCTGCGCCAAACAGCCTCTACCCAGTCCAAACCGAAGTTCATTCTGGCTACTTTCAAGATGCTTTCTAAGGATGTTTGCGGCACCATTAATATCAGCGTTGATGAGCCAACCTTTTTGGGTTCGGTACAAACCACGTTTAATGCGCTTGCCACTTCCTTGAAAGTCAATAGGGTTGTCAGCGTTGTAAACGGGGATTGGATCGCCATCTACAAAGCTGGACTTCGAGGTGTAGGACTCCTCTTGTTCGTCAAAAGCAATGCCAGCTCGCTCACAGAGGCTTTTCAGCTTGAGGCGAAGGGCGAAAATTGGAATCTGGACAAAGCTTTGATTGTTGCGAGTACCCATATTGGAATTCTGTTTCATTCCTGGGTTGTATCCCACAACAACTTTGCCAATTCCATTGTCAATACAGTGATTAACAATATACCGAGCAGCTTTGTTCAAGTAATCTCTGACACGACGATTACGACGGTCTGTGATTCGGGACTGCTGGTTGGTAAACTTCTTAATTCCCTGCTTATCCTTCTCGGATTGAAGCTGAGAATTACGCTTGTTAAACCACTGGTTGACCGACTTAAGTCGCTTGCCGTCAATGACAAAGCTAGTTTGTTTTGTCGTTACGCAAGCTGCCAAATTATCCATTCCCAAATCAATACCCATCATTTGATTGGGTTCAACTTGAGCAGGAGTATCGTTAGACTCATAGATGTAAGTTACATCGAAAGCCCTTGCGTTGTACTTAGGATAAATGCGAATTTCTTTAATGCGCCTATCTCTCAATCGCTCTGGAATTTCAAGGGTTACGCTCCCTCCAATTTGTCGCTTAAAGTCACGAGACAAGGGAATTGGCAACTTCCAATCCTTAAAAACTTGTCTTGCCCGAATCGGAATAATCAGAGCAAAGTATCCTTCCTTATCGAGATATCGAGGGATAGAAACTTTAGCTGTAAACACTCCAGTTCGTTTAGCTTCTATCAATCCGAAGAACGACTGAAAGGCTCGGTCAACCACCTTCAATGTTTGTTGTCCAATGTCAGTCGCCAACAGCTTGTAATTCTCGTTAGTTTTACAATGATGATATGCGGCTTCATAGCGCAAGTGCTTGCGTTCAGTAAAGAAGTATTGCCTAACTGTGTAAAGCCCTACATTGTAGAGATTCTTACTCAGTCGGCACAGTGTCCGAAGCGATTGGGCTTCGTCATTCGTCAGATGCAATCGATTTGTTTGAGTCAGGAGCATAGCCTATCGACCTTTCCGCTACAAATGCAATCTTATAGCGGATTGATAGATGGGTCAAGCAAGCTGCTGACCGTAATTCCCCATACCACCAAAGCTTTAGCTTATGGTGGCAGTACCCTTACGGAGGTTTAGATGGAAAAGCTAGGAAGCCCCCGATAACCTTTGTAGGTATAGCGCGGGGGAGGATGTCACTCTGGCTTGACTACAAGCACAGAACAGGGGGCATCGGCAACCACTTGGCTGCTAACCGAGCCTTCCAAAATTCGCTGGAGACCAGTGAGACCGCGAGTCCCAATCACAATTAACTCAGCCTGGTAAATATGAGCGAGGCGGACGATTTCGACAGCTGGGTCGCCAGTAACAATCTCTAGTTCGCTTTCGCAAGGGAGGTCAGCTTGGTAGGATTGCAGTTGTTTTTCAATGTGTCGATAGGTCAGTTCCTCTGAAACGTGGGGTCGATCAACTGCCATTTCCATGTCAGGCTCCGGCGAGGGAATAACATGAGAAAGGATTATTTTGGTTGCTGATTGTATTTGAAGTTCATCCAGGCTCTGAATCACATACTGTGAAAGCTCTGAACTGTCGAGGGCAACAAGAATTGTCTTTAGCACCAAAATCTCTCCTATCAGCGATCAGCTTTAGCTATTAGCCTTTAGCTATTTGGGATTGTCACCCTTGGCAGAGTTTTTGTCTACCAGAAAGATGGTGACATAGCCAATTTGACTAGTAGAGAAAATTAAGAAGCTCTACGTCAACCAATGCTAATCATTGAGATTTCCTTGCGTCCGTAAGCGTACAGAGTCAGCATGGGAAGGTAAACCTTCAGCTTGTGCAAGGATCTGAATCGCACCAGCAACTTTGTGGAGCGCTGTCGATGAATACTGAATCAGACTGGAGTGCTTCATGAAGGTTTCGACACCCAATGCAGAGGCGTAGCGGGCAGCACCGGAGGTAGGCAGGGTGTGATTTGGGCCAGCCAGGTAATCTCCCACGGCTTCGGGAGTTGAACTACCCAGAAAAATCGCACCAGCGTGGCGGATTTTTTCTAGTAAGTCCCAAGGCTCAGCAATTTCTAGTTCCAAGTGTTCGGGCGCGAACTCGTTGGAGAGTTCAGCCGCAGCCTCAAGGGAATTAACAACGACAATTAAGCCGTAGTGCGCGATCGCTTTTTCTGTTAGCAGGCGTCGGGGATGGTCTTGGAGTTGCCGTTCGACTTCTGCCTGCACTTTTTTTGCCAGTTGGGCATCGGGTGTGAGGAGAATTGCGGCTGCCATTGGGTCGTGTTCTGCCTGCGCCAAAAGATCGGCGGCAATGTATACAGGGTTAGCAGACTCATCAGCAATAATCAGCACCTCTGAGGGACCAGCCAACGAGTCAATTCCCACGGTTCCGTAGATCAATTTCTTCGCCAGGGTGACGTAAATGTTGCCTGGGCCGGTAATTACATCCACTTTGGGAATCGTTTCTGTGCCGTAAGCTAAAGCGGCGATCGCCTGGGCACCCCCTACCCGGTAAATCTCTTCAACACCAGCTTCCTGGGCAGCCACTAAGACAGCGGGATTAATCGTTTTGTTCGGTCCGGGTGGTGTTACCATCACAATCCTCGGCACCTTAGCCACCTTCGCTGGGATGGCGTTCATCAACACGGTACTGGGATATGACGCTCTGCCACCAGGGATGTAGAGTCCTGCACGGTCTACTGGCGTGTAACGCTTGCCTAATACTACATCATCATCACCAAATTGCACCCACGATTTTGGGACGCGCTGGCGATGAAATGCCTCAATTTGTCTGCCAGCAAACTGAATGGCATCAAGTAATTCCTTAGATACCTGTTGGTAAGCTGCATCGAGTTCTGACCCACTGACACGCAGTTGTTCAGGACTCAAGATTTGCTGATCATATTCCTCTGTGTAGTGCAGGAGGGCTTTGTCTCCCTGGCGCTTCACCGCCTGTAAGACTTCCCTAACGGTCGCCTCTTTGTGAACAATCTGGTCATCGTGGGTGCGATCGCAGATACGCCGCAGTTCAGTTTGTGCCTCAGCCTGCTGAGTAATAATTCGCAGCATGGAGTCGGAGTGCCTATCATTAGGTATTACCCGTCTGAGACTAGGTGTACAAGCTTCCTCTTGGGAGAGGGGCGGCTCGTATCCCAGGCTCACTTCTATAGCTTAACCTGGATTTTTCGAGGGTCGCGATACTTTCGGAATAGATGTTATATTGATTATTCTGGTATGTTTGATGGTTATCGAAATCAAGTTTCCCTAAAGACTGACTACTGTGGCTAATAACAAGTCCGCGCTCAAGCGTATACAAGTTGCAGAACGCAACCGAGTTCGTAGCAAAACCTATAAGTCAGCGGTGAAGACGCTGATGAAGAATTACTTCGCCGCCGTAGACGATTACTCACGTCAACCGAGTCCTGAATCCTTGCAGGAGGTGCAAAGTCGGATGGCGACGGCTTACAGCAAAATTGACAAAGCGGTGAAGCGGAGGGTGCTACATCCCAATAATGGTGCTCGCAAGAAATCCCGTCTTGCTAGGACGCTAAAACGTGTGGATGCCAAACTCAACCCTCCAGCAGAGGAGTCCACGGCGTCCTAACGACGAGAAGCGATCGCATCTCATAGGGCAAGACCCGCAAGTTCAGCACTAGATAGCTCTTGATCATGGGTTTCTAAGGACTTAGTATCGGTAGTTTGCCAAGGGGGGTCTTACCCCCAAATAGCTAATTGCTCAACCGTGACGAATCCTTAAAAATAGACAGCGGACTGTACCGATGCAGCTGGTAGACACTCATGTTCATATCAACTTTGATGTCTTCCAGTCGGATCTGGAAGCAGTACGAGACCGCTGGCGTGAAGCTGGTGTGGTGCGTCTTGTGCATTCCTGTGTTGAACCAGCTGAGTATGCTGGCATTCAAGCGCTGGCTGACCAATTTCCCGAACTCTCGTTTGCCGTCGGGTTGCATCCCCTCGATGCCCAGAAATGGAACCCCCAGATGGCGAAGCAGATTTTATCCTTAGCTCGTTCTGATACTAGGGTTGTGGCAATCGGGGAAATGGGGTTGGATTTTTTTAAAGCCGAGAACCAGCAAGAGCAAAAAGTGGTGTTTGAAGCGCAATTAGCGATCGCAAGAGAGCTAGACTTGCCAGTGATTATCCACTGTCGTGATGCCGCTGCTGATCTGCGAGATCTGTTGCAGGAGTTTTGGGAACATCAAGGTTCAGTACGAGGGGTGATGCATTGTTGGGGAGGTACGCTAGAAGAAACACAATGGTTTTTGGATCTGGGCTTTTACATTAGTTTTAGTGGCATCGTCACCTTTAAAAATGCCACGCAGATTCAACAGTCGGCTGTCATGGTGCCAAGCGAGCGCCTCCTAATTGAAACCGATTGCCCTTTCCTGGCCCCAGTTCCCAAGCGAGGCAAACGCAACGAACCGGCCTATGTCCGCCATGTAGCAGAGTGTGTTGCCCGTCTGCGAGATGTCTCTCTAGAAGCCCTTGCTGCCCAGACTACACAGAATGCTTGTCAGCTGTTTGGTCTTGCCCTCCCAGCCTGAAAAGAAATGAAGAGTTGAAGGTTGGTAGGTTGAAGGTTAAGACCAGTCTTCTAAGCTTCAAGCTTTAACCCCCGCACAAGCGTCTAACCTTAGACAGGCACTCTCGTATCTCCAATCAAGTTTCTCTGCGTCATAATAATCTTAAGAAGAGTTACTATGAAAATTTCCTTTCCCCTGCATCTGCCCAATTGTTGCAACTGCATCCTCCCCAAAGACCCCCAAAGCGCACTTGCCACCTTAAGTGGCTGCTAGAAAAGCCTTAAATCTCTTTTGAAAAGTGAACTCATAATTTTAGACAGCAGTCATTCGCAAAGACCATCTTGTTGCTGCCATAAGCATAGAACTGAACTTCTCAGGTGTTAGAAAATCGTTGGTTCTCAAGAGCCAACTATCTAGCAACCTGGCGTTGTGGATCAGTATCACCGCTCACAAAAGAATAAATCCCGTGATTAAAGCGGGAGGATACCTTTGGTTCGGATTGTAGCCCGACCCTGACTCACCCTGTAAGAGGAGACGCATGACTAATCAGACCTACACCGCCCCCACCTATATGTTGCCAGACTTAGTTGAGATTCAACGTTCCAGCTTCCGCTGGTTCCTGGAAGAGGGGCTAATTGAAGAACTGAATAGCTTCTCGCCGATTACCGACTACACCGGCAAGATGGAGCTGCACTTCTTGGGCAAAAACTACAAGCTCAAGCGACCCAAGTATGATGTCGATGAAGCGAAGCGGCGAGACAGCACCTATGCCGTACAAATGTATGTTCCCACACGCCTTATCAACAAAGAAACCGGCGAGATCAAGGAACAAGAAGTCTTCATCGGCGACCTCCCCTTGATGACAGACCGAGGCACCTTCATCATTAACGGTGCCGAGCGAGTGATTGTCAACCAAATCGTTCGCAGCCCCGGCGTATACTACAAGTCCGAAATTGATAAAAACGGACGCCGCACCTACAGTGCTTCCCTGATTCCCAACCGGGGGGCGTGGCTGAAGTTTGAAACAGACAAAAACGACCTGGTCTGGGTGCGGATCGACAAAACCCGCAAACTTTCAGCACAGGTACTTTTGAAAGCGTTGGGACTCTCGGATAGTGAGATTATCGATGCCCTGCGGCACCCAGAATACTATCAAAAAACCCTTGATAAAGAGGGGAACCCAACCGAAGAAGAAGCGCTGATGGAGCTGTATCGCAAGCTGCGTCCGGGAGAACCCCCGACGGTGAGTGGCGGTCAGCAGTTGTTGGACTCGCGCTTTTTTGACCCGAAACGCTACGACCTCGGTCGAGTTGGTCGCTACAAAATTAATAAGAAGCTCCGGTTAAACGTTCCCGATACCGTGCGGGTGCTAACGCCCCAAGACATTCTGGCGGCGATTGATTACCTGATGAATCTGGAATTTGATGTGGGCAGCACCGACGACATTGACCACTTAGGCAACCGGCGGGTGCGGTCTGTGGGGGAACTGCTGCAAAATCAAGTGCGTGTGGGACTCAACCGCCTAGAGCGAATTATTCGGGAACGGATGACGGTTTCCGATGCCGATACCCTGACACCCGCTTCACTGGTCAACCCAAAACCTCTCGTGGCAGCGATTAAGGAATTTTTTGGTTCCTCTCAGCTGTCGCAGTTTATGGATCAGACGAACCCCTTAGCAGAGCTGACCCACAAACGCCGTCTTTCTGCTCTAGGACCTGGGGGCTTAACTCGTGAACGGGCAGGTTTTGCGGTACGGGACATTCACCCTTCCCACTACGGACGGATTTGCCCGATTGAAACACCAGAAGGGCCCAATGCGGGTCTGATTGGCTCATTGGCAACTCATGCACGGGTCAACGCCTATGGTTTTATTGAAACGCCATTCTACCCAGTGGAAAAAGGGCGGGTACTCAGAGACCGTGCGCCGTTGTACATGACGGCGGATGAGGAAGATGACCTGAGGGTAGCGCCTGGAGACATCCCGATGGATGAAAATGGTTACATCTTGGGTGAGTCTGTGCCTGTGCGCTATCGCCAAGAATTCACGACCACAACACCGGATCAGGTGGACTATGTGGCAGTGTCGCCGGTGCAGATTATCTCCGTGGCAACCTCGTTGATTCCCTTTTTGGAACATGATGATGCCAACCGAGCCTTGATGGGTTCCAACATGCAACGGCAGGCTGTGCCACTGTTACGACCCGAGCGACCTTTGGTGGGAACCGGATTGGAAGCCCAGGCAGCACGCGACTCTGGGATGGTAGTGGTGTCGCGCATGGATGGAGAAGTGAGCTATGTGGATGCTCGCCTGATCAAGGTCAAGGACAACACAGGTCGGGAAACTTCTTACGAGATCCAAAAGTATCAGCGCTCAAACCAGGATACCTGTTTGAATCAGCGACCTTTGGTATATGAGGGTGACGAAGTGCTGGCTGGTCAGGTAATGGCAGATGGCTCTGCCACAGAAGGCGGAGAACTGGCGCTGGGACAAAACATTCTCGTGGCTTATATGCCCTGGGAAGGCTATAACTACGAAGACGCGATCCTGATCAGTGAACGGCTGGTGATCGATGATGTTTACACCAGCATTCACATCGAGAAGTACGAAATCGAGGCACGGCAGACTAAACTCGGTCCTGAGGAAATCACCCGTGAAATTCCCAACGTTGGGGAAGATGCCCTACGTCAGCTGGACGAAACCGGGATTATTCGCATCGGGGCATGGGTAGAAGCCAGTGACATTCTAGTGGGGAAAGTGACGCCAAAAGGGGAATCGGACCAGCCACCGGAAGAAAAGCTGCTGCGGGCAATCTTTGGCGAAAAAGCCAGGGATGTCCGGGACAATTCTCTCAGGGTGCCGAACGGGGAGAAAGGGCGCGTTGTCGATGTCCGGGTGTTTACCCGTGAGCAGGGGGATGAACTGCCACCGGGAGCCAACATGGTTGTCCGGGTTTATGTGGCTCAGAAGCGAAAAATCCAGGTAGGGGACAAAATGGCAGGGCGTCATGGCAATAAGGGAATTATTTCCCGGATTTTGCCAGTGGAAGATATGCCCTACCTGCCGGATGGGACACCCCTAGACATTGTTCTCAACCCCTTGGGTGTGCCGAGTCGGATGAATGTCGGTCAGGTGTTTGAATGCTTACTCGGATGGGCGGGTGAAAACTTAGATCTCCGATTTAAGCTGACGCCGTTTGACGAGATGTATGGGGATGAGTCGTCCCGCACCACAGTTCACGGCAAACTGAAGCAAGCGAGTGATGAAACGGGTAAAGACTGGGCATTTGACCCGGAGAACCCTGGAAAAATCCAGGTCTTTGATGGTCGCACTGGCGAACCCTTCGACCGACCGATCACGGTTGGTAAAGCTTATATGCTGAAGCTGGTACACCTGGTAGACGACAAGATTCATGCTCGCTCCACCGGCCCTTACTCTCTAGTAACTCAGCAACCCTTGGGTGGGAAAGCCCAACAGGGCGGTCAGCGCTTCGGGGAAATGGAAGTATGGGCATTGGAAGCATTTGGTGCCGCTTACACACTCCAAGAGTTGCTGACGGTGAAGTCAGACGACATGCAGGGTCGCAACGAGGCTCTAAATGCGATCGTCAAAGGCAAAGCTATTCCACGACCAGGCACTCCTGAATCCTTCAAGGTGTTGATGCGAGAACTACAGTCTCTGGGTCTGGACATTGCCGTTCACAAAGTAGAAAACGCAGAAGATGGTAGCAGCCGCGATGTGGAAGTTGATCTGATGGCAGATGCAGACCGTCGCCGGACACCAACCCGACCCACCTATGAATCCCTGAACCGCGAGGAACTTGAAGAGGATGAAGTCTAAATTGCTAATTGTTCATAGTTAATAGCTAATAGCTAATGGTTAATCGTTCATTGCCATTAGCTATTAGCCATTAGTCACTAGCCATTAGCCACTAGCCATTAGCCATTAGCCATTCGTTATGAGACATCAGCTAGAACAGCGGTTTGACTACGTCAAAATTGGTATTGCCTCTCCAGAGCGTATTCGTCAATGGGGAGAAAGAACTCTCCCCAATGGTCAAGTAGTTGGTGAAGTTACAAAGCCGGAAACAATTAACTATCGCACGCTCAAACCCGAAATGGATGGGCTTTTCTGTGAGCGGATCTTTGGTCCAGCTAAGGATTGGGAGTGTCATTGCGGTAAGTACAAACGGGTGCGCCACCGGGGCATTGTCTGCGAACGCTGCGGCGTGGAAGTCACCGAGTCACGGGTGCGGCGTCACCGGATGGGATATATCAAACTGGCAGCACCAGTGGCTCATGTCTGGTATCTCAAAGGCATTCCCAGCTACCTGAGTATTCTGCTGGATATGCCCCTCCGAGATGTCGAACAGATTGTCTACTTCAATGCCTACGTTGTCCTCAATCCAGGTAACGCTGAGAACCTCAGCTACAAACAGCTGCTCACAGAAGACCAGTGGCTGGAAATAGAAGAGCAGCTTTATAGCGAAGATTCGCAACTGACTAATGTTGAGGTAGGCATTGGTGCAGAGGCTCTACAACGACTTTTACAGGATGTTGATTTAGATGCCGAAGGCGAAAAGCTTCGAGAAGAAATTGCCTCCGCTAAAGGCCAAAAGCGTGCCAAACTAATCAAACGTTTACGGGTCATTGACAACTTCATCGCTACTGGCTCCCAGCCGGATTGGATGGTACTGACGGTGATTCCGGTAATTCCCCCAGACTTGCGCCCGATGGTGCAGCTGGATGGAGGTCGCTTTGCCACGTCGGATCTCAATGACCTCTATCGGCGAGTGATCAACCGCAACAATCGACTGGCGCGGTTGCAGGAAATCCTGGCACCGGAAATTATTGTCCGCAACGAAAAGCGGATGCTCCAAGAAGCTGTGGACGCCTTAATTGACAATGGGCGACGGGGACGTACTGTTGTGGGTGCCAACAATCGACCCCTCAAGTCCCTATCTGACATCATCGAAGGCAAACAGGGTCGCTTCCGGCAAAACCTGCTGGGTAAACGGGTTGACTACTCCGGGCGTTCTGTGATTGTAGTCGGTCCAAAGCTCAAAATCCACCAGTGCGGTCTGCCTCGCGAGATGGCGATTGAACTGTTTCAACCCTTCGTGATCCATCGGCTGATTCGTCAGGGTTTGGTGAATAACATCAAAGCTGCCAAAAAGCTGATTCAGCGAGGCGATCCCAGTGTCTGGGATGTCCTAGAGGAAGTGATTGCGGGTCACCCCGTGATGCTTAACCGGGCACCAACGTTGCACCGTTTGGGTATTCAAGCGTTTGAACCGATTTTGGTAGAAGGTCGTGCTATTCAACTGCACCCCTTAGTCTGCCCTGCCTTCAATGCTGACTTTGACGGCGACCAGATGGCGGTTCATGTTCCCCTTTCTTTGGAATCACAGGCGGAAGCACGACTGTTGATGTTGGCTTCCAACAATATCCTCTCACCGGCAACAGGTCGCCCAATTGTGACTCCCAGCCAGGATATGGTCTTGGGATGCTATTACCTAACGGCTGAAAACCCAATTTACCCGAAAGAAACTCAGCGTTATTTTGCCAGCATGGATGACGCGATGAAAGCCTATGAGCAAAAGCAAGTAGATTTGCATGCTTACGTCTGGGTACGCTTTGACGGAATCGTGGATACAGAAGTCCCAGACACTGAGGTTGTTTCTAGCGAACGCTTGAACGATGGAACTGTGGCAAAAATGTACAGAGAACGTCGAGTGAGAGAAACAGCTGAGGGAGAACTAATTTCACAGTACATCAGAACTACTCCTGGTCGGATTATTTACAACAAAGCAATTCAAGATGCGCTGACGAGCTAAAAATAGCTAATGGGTAATGGGTAATGGGTAATGGCAATGAACGATTAGCTATTACCCATGAACAATTAGCTATTAGCTATGATTCTTAATCACCCTATTGGTAATTCTCAAAGCAGATGGCAGATTCAAAAGAAATAATTTTTCACAACCGGGTCGTAGGTAAAGGTCAGCTCAAAAAGCTTGTAGCTTGGGCTTTTACTAATTACGGCAGCGCCCGGAGCGCCCAGATAGCTGACCAGCTCAAAGATCTGGGGTTTCGCTTTGCAACGCGCGCCGGAGTCTCTATAAGCGTCGATGACCTGCAAGTGCCGCCGGTGAAGCGCCAAATGCTCGAAGCAGCAGAAGCCGAGATTCGTGCGACAGAAGCCCGCTATACCAGGGGCGAGATCACCGAAGTCGAACGGTTTCAAAAAGTCATCGATACCTGGAACAGCACTTCTGAAGCCTTGAAAGACGAAGTGATCCGTAACTTCGAGGCGACTGACCCGCTGAATTCGGTCTACATGATGTCTTCATCTGGGGCAAGAGGAAATATGTCTCAGGTGCGGCAACTGGTGGGGATGCGGGGTCTAATGGCCGATCCTCAAGGAGAAATTATCGACTTACCGATTAAGACCAACTTTCGGGAAGGCTTAACGGTAACGGAATACATTATTTCTTCCTACGGTGCCCGTAAAGGCTTGGTGGACACAGCACTCAGGACGGCTGACTCTGGCTATCTCACCCGACGTCTGGTGGATGTTTCCCAGGACGTGATTGTGCGAGAAATTGATTGCGGCACGACCCGGGGGGTTACAGTCAGAGCGATGACCGATGGCGATCGCGTTCTGATTCCCCTGGAAGATCGTCTCTTGGGTCGAGTGCTGGCAAGCGCGGTAGTTCACCCGACTACAGGTGAAGTGATTGCCGATCGCAATCAGGACATCTCGGATGAATTGGCTAAAAAAATTGGAAAAGCCAAGGTTCAAGAAGTGTATGTGCGATCGCCTCTGACTTGTGAAGCATCACGGTCAGTCTGCCAGCACTGCTACGGTTGGAGCTTAGCTCACGGGCATATGGTCGATTTGGGAGAAGCCGTAGGCATTATTGCCGCCCAGTCGATTGGCGAACCTGGAACCCAGCTGACGATGCGGACATTCCACACCGGCGGTGTCTTCACTGGCGAAGTAGCGCGGCAGGTGCAGGCACCCTTTGAGGGAGTCGTGCGCTTTTCCAAAAAACTCAGAACCAGGGGGGTACGAACCCGCCACGGAGAAGACCGTGAGCAAGTTGAAGTGGCCGGGGACCTGATCCTGGAACCAACTGACGGCGCTGGCAAGCCCCAAACTTTTCCAGTAACTCCCGGTTCCTTGCTGATGGTTTCAAATGGGGAACAAGTCAAGGCGCTTCAGCTGTTGGCAGAAGTTGCACTGGGCAAATCGCGCCTCTCCACGGAAAAGGTAACCAAAGACGTGGCTGGAGACCTGGCAGGGGAAGTGCTATTTGCTGACTTGGTGCCAGAGGAAAAAACCGACCGGCAGGGCAATACCACCAGGATTGCTCAACGGGGAGGTTTGCTCTGGATTTTATCGGGAGAAGTTTACAACCTGCCCCCAGGCGCAGAACCCGTAGTCAAAAATGGTGATCCTGTAAGGGACGGAAGCGTCTTGGCGGAAACCAAGTTGGTTACAGCCAACGGCGGTGTCGTTCGCCTTACCCCAGGCAAGCGAGAAATTGACATCATCACCGCGTCAGTGCTGCTAGACGAAGCGCTGGTACGGATAGAAAGTACCGGGGGTCGTGAACAGTATGTGATCTACACCACTAATAATCAGCGCTTTTTGCTCAAGGCAACACCAGGAACAAAGGTGCTGAACAACCAGGTGGTGGCAGAGCTAATTGACGACCAGTATCGCACCCAGACCGGCGGCATCATCAAATATGCCGGTGTGGAGGTTGCCAAACGCGGCAAGGCGAAGCAGGGCTATGAAGTCACAAAAGGTGGCACACTGCTGTGGATTCCCGAAGAATGCCACGAGGTCAACAAAGATATCTCGCTGCTTCTAGTGGAAGACGGTCAATATGTGGAAGCCGGAACAGAAGTAGTCAAGGACATATTCTGTCAATCTGGCGGCATTGTGGAGGTAGTACAGAAAAATGACATCCTCCGCGAGATTGTGATTAAGCCAGGGGAGCTGCATCTAGTAGATGAAATCCCGCCAGCTTTTGTCACAGAGGGTCAACTGGTGTATCCCGGCACGGAAGCCATCGCAGGACTCAGTGTGGAAGAGCTGCGTTACGGGGAAGCCGTAGAGACGCCGGAAGGTGCAGCACTGCTCTTGAGACCAGTGATTGAGTTTGCGGTGCCAGATGAGCCGGATGTTCCATCTCAGGCTTCGATTAACAGTAAAGGTGAGCCGGGAGATTCCACCCGAGGAACAACAGGAATTGAACTGCGGGCGGTACAACGGCTACCTTACAAAGATGGGGAGCGGGTGAAGTCCGTAGAAGGACTGGAGTTGCTACGCACCCAGCTGGTGTTAGAAATGACCCAGGAGTCTTCGAGCGAACATACTGGTTCACCCCAGCTCAGCGCTGACATTGAGCTAGTCAGTGAGGAGGACTCGGAGGATATGCGATTGCAGTTGGTGATTCTCGAATCCCTGGTGATTCGCCGCGACACTGCCGCTGATCCCTTGGGTGGAAGTACCACTACGCGGCTTCTGGTTGCCGATGGGGACGAAATTGCACCTGGGGCTGTAGTAGCAGGTACAGAAATTCAGTGCAAGGAAGACGGTGAAGTCCGAGGAATCCGAGAAGGCGTCGAAGCAATTCGCCGGATATTGGTAGTACGGGATGCAGACCGAATTACAGTTCCCATCAGTGGGACGCCCAAGGTTAAGGTCGGCAATTTGGTAGTGGCGACAGACATGCTTGCTACTGGGACACCAGCACCAGAATCAGGTCAGGTCGTGCAGGTGAGCAGTGATTCTGTTACTCTGCGACTGGCTCGTCCCTACCGGGTTTCAGCTGGTGCAGTGTTGCAGATTGACAATGGAGACTTGGTACAACGGGGTGACAACCTGGTGTTACTGGTGTTTGAACGGGCGAAGACTGGTGACATTATCCAGGGTTTGCCCAGAATTGAGGAACTCTTGGAGGCTCGTAAACCCAAGGAAGCTTGCGTTTTAGCCAGACGCCCTGGTGAAGCTCAGGTCGTTTATGAGGAAGACGAAACCGTCGATATCAAGGTGATTGAGGCAGACGGTGTCGTTGCCGATTATCCGGTCGGTCCTGGGCAGAATGCGATCGTTTCTGATGGTCAGCAAGTGCGTGCTGCTGAAGCGCTTACAGATGGACCAGCAAATCCCCATGAGATTCTAGAGATTTTCTTCAATTACACCCTGGAACAACAGGGGGTCTACGAGGCAGCGCTTGTTGGACTGCAACAGGCACAGGCGTTTCTGGTAAATGAGGTGCAGTCAGTGTATCAATCTCAAGGGATTGATATTTCCGACAAGCACATCGAGGTGATTGTCCGACAGATGACCTCCAAAGTGCGGGTGGACGATGGCGGTGATACGACAATGCTGCCCGGAGAACTCGTGGAGTTGCGGCAAATTGAGACAGTGAATGAGGCGATGGCAATTACCGGCGGCGCACCCGCGCAATATACACCCGTGTTGCTAGGTATTACTAAAGCATCCCTGAACACCGATAGCTTCATCTCTGCGGCTAGCTTCCAAGAAACTACCCGTGTCCTCACGGAAGCCGCGATTGAAGGGAAATCTGACTGGTTGCGGGGTCTCAAGGAGAACGTCATTATTGGACGCCTGATTCCGGCAGGAACAGGCTACAACGCCTACGATGACCCAACGTTAAGTACTCTAGATTCGGATTACTCAGGAGGCGGCGCTGGAGTCTATGGCTATGCAGAACGTACCGATACCGATTTAGATCAAGACGACCCTCTAGACGTTGTGCTGGATGACCGTACAGCCCGCACTTACAGTTTGGATGAGCGGCCTAGTTTTGGTGCCAGTACTAGCAAATTCTCGCCAGTTCTGGATGATGACGAAGAGGACAGCGATTTTGACGACTATCTGGAGGAAGACGGTGAGGAGGAATAGCCTCTAATTTCAAATTTCAAACAGTTGAAGGTTGAAAGGTTGAAGGTTGAAAGTTCTATCCGAGTCTTTCAACCTTCAACCTTTTAACTGGGAACCTCTTTAAACCTGCAACCTCCAACCCTTTAACGTGAAGCGGCGGTGAATCTTACGTTGCATTTGGCAGTTCGCCAGTGCGGACAGAGAGGGTGTTGGTCTGGTTA
>CBDTXL010000094.1:0-15079 GCA_965364435.1 uncultured bacterium | reverse complement strand
AGACAAGATTTGTAGCTATCGCGAGTACTTTGGCAGCGATGGTAAATCGTATTAAAAGAGTCTGCCTGAGTGCCTGAAGCAGAGCGATCGCGCCAAGCGCCGCGGCGAAATTGACCTCAACATCTGAACCCGGAACCTTTACCAAAACTGCTCCGCACAAAGCTTTGCTAGTGTTAAAGGGAGACACTTTCCCAATTATTCCTCATACATACACTCCCATGTCTGGCAACTCTTCCCCCCTCATTCAAACGCTAACCCCGGAGCGCTGGGTCGGGTGGAGCATGGACTTTATCGGGGCAGGCTATACGGGTCTATTGGTCAAAAATGGTCGGGTCGTGCGGACATTAGTTCCGGGGCGTCATTTCAGCTTCGCCCTCCCCTTGCTAGAACAATGCCAACTGATTCTGGTAGATAGTAAGGTTCGGAACCTGGAGATTGTGTCTCACGGCGACTTTTTATCCCGCGACCAGTATCTGATTAATGTCTCCCTGAATGTGATGTATCAGGTAGTGGACCCAAAACGGGTGGCGTTGGAATTATCTGAGCCAATTGCTGCTCTCACGAGTGCAGTCAAAGATGGTCTGGGGGTGGCGATTGGTCAGCTTAGTGTGGAACAGTTGACAAGTCACGGACGAGTACACATCCGGCAGTACATACTTGACCATGCGGAAGTTTCCTATGCCTTAGGCTTTGCCCTGGAGGATGTGCGGGTAAGCGACATCAGCTTTCCTCAGACTCGCGGGATAATTCGTCAAGTCGAGGGCTTGAGCGCCAGACAGGAAGCCGAACACGAAGCGGTGCTCAAAATGCAGATTGCCAACGCTGGTCGCCCGGAGTTACAACCACCACCCGTGCAGCAGGTCAACATTATCTCTGGTCGCGACCCTAACTCAAATGACCCTTCCCTCGGCGCTACTTTGGAAGCGACTAGTTTTGCGATTGAAGGGCAATCACCTGTTCCAGCCAATCTGCCTCCTGTTCGAGATATGCCAGTGCTTGCCCCGACAGTGCTTGCTGAAGATTCTGGGGGAACTGCTCGTCTGGTACACTGCTCATCGGGTGCGATCGCTTTTTTATCAACGACGCCCTTCACCATTGGACGCGAACCGACCAACACCCTTGTTCTTGACGATGCTTTGTGTTCGCGAAACCATGCCCTAATTGTTCACTTTACAGACCCTCAGGGTAAAGTCCGATACCAGCTAACGGATCTGAGCAGTTCTAATGGCACTTTTGTAGGCGGACAGCGGCTTGCCCCCAATCAAGGCTTCTGGCTCACTCCAGGAAATGTCATCAGGATTGGTACTCAGGAATGGACGTTTGAAGCATAATCTTAAATTTGTTCCATCACGTTGTTGATAGTAGAAAGCTGAGTATCGGTTATGGTTCAAACAATCCAAGCGAAAGACATTACCTTGTACCAATTAGAAAGCATCTTTGGACTTCAGTTCGTTGATGATGACAAATTTTTCCGCGAGTGGCAAGATAATTGGTCAGAACTTACTGACCTGGAAAAGCAACGACTCGACCGAGTTAAGGCTAATTATTTCAATTTAATTAAGTACCCACCTCTGCTAGAAAATACTGTCAAAATGGTGGTGCTATCACCCCTCTTGGATTTAGCAGATTTTTATCTATCTCCCTTTCACGTCAAATCAGAAAAGTCTGTAGAAATTTCCGAGGAAGATGAAGGAGTCATCATTAAGGGGCAGATTGATGTTCTGGTCTTAAGGGAACAGCTTTGGTTAATGGTTATCGAGTCCAAAAAGGCAGCTTTCTCTATAGAAGAAGGACTAGCACAAATCCTCGCTTATATGCTGGCAACTCCTCACCCGGAAAAACCTAGCTTTGGCATGATTACCACTGGCGGAAGTTTCATTTTCGTCAAATTAGTCAAAAGAGAAACACCCCAATATGCCTTATCAGATGTGTTTGAACTCCGCAATCGTGGAAATGATTTATACAGCGTTTTGAGTGTATTAAAGCAGCTCGGCAGATTGAGTAGTTAGGCACGTCTCTACATTGTGTGCATTCAAACGGATTTGATATTAGGCATTTTTACAAAACTGGGATGCGCCCTCTACAACTGTGCCACTAAAGCGCTTAATCTTCAAATATTCCTTCAACATCTGAATCCGTTTTTGCCAGACCGGGTGCCGCTGAGGTCCCAGAACTCTGTCATAGCTAGCGTAAGCTTGTTTATAGTCGCCTAGGTGATGTAACGCTACCCCTCGAAAGAGCCAAGCTGCTTTGTCCTTGGGTTGAATTTTCAGGGCTTGATCAAAACTCGTGATTGCTTCGTTGTAGCGCTCCATATGAGTCAGCACACTCCCTCGGAAGACCCAAGCTGTGTGATTGCTAGGTTGATTTTCCAGAACTTGGTCAACGCTGGCAAGTGCTTCTTCGTAGCGCCCTAAGTTACTAAGCAGTGTGCCCTGGCTGTACCAAACTTCCTGCTCATCCGATTGAAGTTCTAGAGTTTCAGTATCCATAAAGTTTAAGGGATTGAGTGATGTACAAGACGTAAGAATTGTATTGATTAGTCGCTCCTGATGTTTGCGATTTGCGCTGACCCTTGTTCGCCCTTGGCGTCGCCCCTTGGGCGAAGACTCGCTATCGCCTGGGCGCAGACCTCTAGCTCAGGTATAAGTTTTGTATACCTTAAGCTCTTAGGGTCGAGACGGTTCTGCCACACAAACCACGCCTTGTTTTCGATGGGGTGGTAGGGGAGAAGGTCTTTGCTTTCGCTATTGACAGTTGCAATACTCGGAAGAAAAGTTACAAAATTTGTCGCTTAAGTGGAATTTACAAAAATTTTTGAATTCTACTTCATTGATTAACTTTGTAATTAGAGGGAGTTTTTGTCTTAATCTATTTGTAGGAGATTACTCTATAAGTCGTCAATTGATTTTGGTCATTTTTGTAGAAATTTTATATCCCAAAATAAATTCTATAGAGAGATATCAGCTAAAAAGCTGACTCATTAAAGGGTTGGTCTATTTCAATACCAATAAACAGTAGAGACTAGTTGTTAAGTTCTGGTGAAGTTCTGGTAGTAATATAATTTGTGTTTAGGTAATTATTGTATAATCAAGAGCAGATGAATTGAAGGAGGTGCGGTTTGAGAGCTAATTTATGCGAGCGATCGCACCTTAAATCCCCCTTCCTCTCCCTTGCCACTGCCAAAAAGCCGCTACTCGCTTTTCCCATTGCTGCAAGTAAATCTGCATCGCTTCTGGCTCAAACCAGAACACCTCAGCAGGCATATCCGGAATTGCCACAACGAGCAGAGCGTGCTTCAGGTTGACCCCGTGTTCTTGATAATACTGATTAACTGCACTAGAGTAAGCCGCAATTTGGAGCGGATAGTCGTACAAACGCTCTACTGAGCCTTTAGGTTTGTCTGCTGTTTTCCACTCACAGATACAGGGAATCCCCCTAAAACTAGCAACGCAGTCCACTATCCCGGCATAGCCCAAGTCATAGTTGAATACAGTGCCTTCCACCAGCCTCACATCACCAACCTCTTGCAAGATTGGCTCTATGCTCTGCCAGTAAGGAAGGATAGCATCAGGACAAGGGGTATCCTTACCCTCTAGGTAGCGCTGAATTTGCTTATGCGTTCCCGTACCGCGACGGGAAGCTGCTCCCGAAATTTGGTTCGCTTCAGCTACTCCAACTCGCTGCCGCCAATTGAGGAGCCTCTCTCTATCCTTTTGTGGTTTAGTGGCATTGAGAATTGTCGTGACGCTTGGGAGTTTATCACCCTGGCTATCAACGTAATATTGCTTCCCATTCTCCCGCACCTGTTTAGCGCTGTGGCGGGGGAGTAGTTGAGTATCGGAATGCATTAGCTCGTATATTCTCTCCCTTCCCCTAAGTCAAGCGATTCATCTATAAGCAATAATTGATAATTTTGATAGTAATGATAAATTTTAATGATAAAAAAGATGTTTATTTTTGTAACGACTAAATCTATACTAAATATTAAGATTTGCAAAAAAAAAATATTCCTTCTCTACTGTTCACCCACTAGCTGGTCAAAATAAACATGAAGTTCACCCCTAAGAAATTACCTATCTCTTTGAGAAGAATTCTGGTTTCAGTTATAGCTTGTATTTTGGCTATTACTCTCGGACCTCTCTCGCACATGAAATCCTTACAAGCCTCAACTAGCTTTGGTTATGGGGGTTATAAAAATGACACAAATTGGGATGAATTAAACCCAAACTGGGCGATTTGTGAAAGTGGGAATCAGCAATCCCCTATCGATATAAAACCATCCCTGCTTGGTAGCATCCTAACTCCTCCTGCTAACATTCAGTTTAATTATCAATCGCTAACTAATTTTCCGGTTCAAAATAACGGTCACACCATTCAAGTGAATTACCCGTTCCCATCAGGCAGCTCCACAATGACAGTTGATGGGACAACGTACCAGTTAGCTCAGTTTCACTTTCATACTCCTAGCGAACACTTGATAAACGGTGAAGCAGCGGCACTGGAGCTACACTTGGTTCACCAAAATTCGCAGGGTCAATTGGCAGTGGTTGGCGTCATGATCGAAAACGGTGCTATTAATAATGACCTACAGACCGTTTTTGCTAACATGCCCCAACAGACAGGAATCAATACGGCAATTGGTACTATCAATGCTAGTACTTTTCTCCCAGCTAACAGGTCCTACTACACCTATCCAGGTTCTCTAACAACGCCACCTTGTAGTGAAGGAGTTAAGTGGATTGTTTTACAGAATCCAATTACAGCCTCTCAAGCACAGATTGACGCCTTTACAAACATTTATCAAGTCAATGCCAGACGTGAGCAAGACCTTAAATTGAGAACAATTCAATTGAGAAAGCAGTAGATTTATCCAAAAGTCCTGCTTAGGATAGCTCCCTTATTAAACTAAGCAACCTATCTTGACACTCCCACGCCTAACAGGACGTGGGATTTTTTGTTTCACGAGCGACTTGTTCATTGTCTGTAACTTTTGGATGAATTGAGAACTCTGAATTCTTAACTTACTCCCGTCCCGCCCCAAGAATACCTATTAATGAACCACTCCAGGCACAGAGATCACAGAGGAGGAGATAGGAGGAGATAGGAGGAGATAGGTAATTTTTGAGTGGGAAGGGAGTAGCTCACCTGGCATCCTATTGATATCCAGCCGCCTGAATTGAGAAAAGCCGAGCGTAGCGTCCTGCAAGCTTCAATAACTCCTCGTGAGTTCCCTGCTCGATGAGTTCTCCTCCTGCCATCACCACAATTTTGTCAGCCATCCGCACGGTAGAGAAGCGGTGGGAAATTAAGACGACCATTTGATTCTGGGTAATCGTGCGGAAGTGGTCAAAGATTCGCACCTCTGCCTCCGCATCCATCGCTGCCGTAGGTTCATCTAGCACCAGAATATCTGCCCCAGTACGCATAAACGCTCGCGACAGGGCAATTTTCTGCCACTGACCCCCAGAGAGTTCCTGTCCTCCCTTGAACCATCGACCCAGCTGAGTGCCGAAACCCTCTGGCATTGATTCAATAAAGGGTCTAGCCATCCCCTTTTCGGCGGCAACTTCCCAGCGTGCTTCGTCTTCCAGGTGTTCCACGTCCCCCACGCCGACATTCTCACCTACAGTAAACTGATAGCGGACAAAGTTCTGGAAAATTACACCAATCCGTCGGCGCAGCACCTCAATATCCCACTCCTGTAAATCCAGACCATCGAGAAGGATGCGCCCAGAATCTGGTGTATAAAGCCGGGTTAAGAGCTTAATCAGGGTGGTCTTTCCCGAACCGTTCTCACCGACGATCGCTAATTTCTCTCCTGGTTTCAGGTGAAGTGAGATGCCCTTCAACACAGGTTGCAAACCTCCCGGATAGGTAAAGGACACGTTCTCGAAGCGAATTCCATCTCCTGTAACAAGACCCTTAATAGCCTTACCACGAGGCTTGGGGACATTCTGCTCAAGAAATTCATAGAGGTTGGATAGATAGAGGTTGTCTTCATACATCCCACCAATCGAAGTCAAAGCAGCAGTGAAGGTGGACTGTCCTTGCCTGAATACCATTAGGTACATGGTCATGTCTCCTAGGGAAATGCGACCAAAAATGGTTTCTACCACAATCCAAGCGTAAGCAGCATAAAACGTAGCGGTACTCAGCAAGCCCAAAAGGTAGCCCCAGAATCCCCGGCGTATGGTCAGGTCGCGGTCTTCGCCGTAGAGTTGATCAAAGATATTTTGGTAGCGTTGCAGCATCGTCGGTCCTAGCTGATAGAGTTGAACCTCCATCGCGTAGTCTTCCCTGGCAATCAAGGTTTCTAAATAATGCTGCTGTCTAGTTACAGGCGATCGCCAACCAAATAGACGAAAAGCTTGCCCCGCAAAGCGAGTTTCAGCAATGAAGGCAGGTAAAGCTGCCACAAGCAGCACGACAACTGCCCAAATTGAAAACTTTAGCAGCAGTCCTCCATAAGTCACCAGCGAGAGGGCGTTCTGAATCAACCCAAAGGTTCGTGTCACCAGTGAGAGGGGACGAAGGGATGCTTCGCTACGCGCCTGATTCATCTTGTCGTAAAACTCTGAGTCCTCAAAGTGGACAAGATCGAGTGTTAGTGCTTTTTCTAGGATGAGAACATTGACCCGTTGCCCCAACAATACCCGTAGAAGTGATTGGCAGATAGTAAGACCTCGCTGGCTACCTGCTAGCAACATTACTGCGATCGCTTCTAATCCCACATAGCCCAAAGCCGTCCAGCGATGGGTTTCCACTCCGGACCCAGAAGCCAAAACAACACTATCAACAATTAACTTACCAACATAAGCGATCGCTGCTGGTAACAAACCTGCTACTAACGTCAGAATTGCCAGCACAACTGTTAGGGTGTGGCTCGTTGTCCATACCAAGCCCAGCGCACGTCCGCTATACCGAAATACCGAGAGGGATTGACGCAGTTCCCGTGTAGGAAATCTCAATCTCAGAGCGTTGCGTTTCTTTTGTCTACTCATATTCTCTGTATAACAAACAGTACTTTCGATAGAATCAAACTGCTCTAAGCTCAATATAGAGTCGTCTATACACCTTAGGTTGGGACGTGTCTGAAACAAATGGCATCTTGCCAACTTTGCTGAACCGACCCGTTTTAATTTTTGTATCTATTACGGAAATCCTGGAACTCAGCTTGGAGAATTGAACAGACTCAAACGCTCATAGCAAGAGTGAACGAGGATAGGGATAAATACAAAGTTAGAAGCACTCGTAGAAATAGCGATACGAAGGGGTAATTCGATGGGGGAAGATCAAGGTAAGCCAAAAATTGCCGTTATTGCTGTTCATGGTGTTGCAGATCAACCACCGCATGATTCTGCACGAGCGATCGCTAGTCTCCTCTTAAACGACAATCAGAGTAAACCGAATGACAAGCAGGTGCAATATACTCCGTTTTACGAAAGTACCCTGCGGATTGCGGTTCGTCCAGTAGAGGTATCTCCAGAACCACCTAAGCTGGAGCCAGTTCATGAAGAGTCTTTGACCACAATCGAAGACACTCTGGATATGAATGCCCATAACTTCATCTGGGAACAGGTACACCAATACAAGGGTAAAGGAGTGAAATCGACTTACGAGACTATACGACTGGAAGGTTCACGACTCGGACAAGGAAAGGAGCCTCAACCGGATGTACATATCTATGAAATGTATTGGGCTGATCTGTCTCGATTGGGTACTGGTATTTTCCGTATCCTGGGGGAATTCTATCAACTGTTATTTCACTTGAGCAGTCTGGGAGTTCATGCTGTGAACTCGGCTGCTATTGAGTATCAAAATACCTGGTGGAAGTGGTACAGCAGGACGCAAGCTGGAGCAGCACATGTTCTGTCTATGATTATTCCTATTCTGAATTTGTACCTACTGCTTACCGTACCAATCACTCTTCCTGGTAATATTCCTGCTCAATACTTGCCCCTCATCACTGGCTGTTCTCTAATCATTATTAACGCTGGCTTGATTGGATTTTGTTTATTCCGGTTCAAGCCAGGGTTTTGGAGCTGGAGTATACCGCCAATTGCGTTATTTATAGCAGCAATAGGACTCATTGTCTATCTCGAAAATGGAAGTTTTATCCCTTTGCCAACGTTGAGTTATTATCGGATTCTTTCGTTTGAATGGTGTGGTTTAGCCGCCTTTATCATGTGGCGTCTGATGAAAGAGTACGGACGCCATCGCCCCCAATCCGGTAAGGTTTCGACAGGAGTAGGTGTATTTCTGGCAGGAATAATTACAAAGCTTCTGTTGTCTGCTCCAGATTCTCATCAAGGAATTACTGAAGCCGCGTTTAAAACCGTTGAGATTATTTACTTGATTTTAGGTTCAGCCTGGGTTGTGTTCTTTGCTTTGCAACTTTTTGCAGCATTACTAGGTTGTGTAGCGGTATGGCAAAGTAAAGGTGTACAGAGTGAAGGAGGCTACGAACGTGCAAAGCGAGCAGCTTGGACGGCACGGTTAACCCTGGCAATTCCTACGGCTTTATTTATTGTTATAACCCTGATGCTTTTAGGCGCTCTTGATCGCGTGGGTTCTCGCTTGCTGCCAAAGGACTATTTTTATACCCCACAATTTGTAGGAGTTTTTCTTCCTCATCAGAGTAAAATTCCCTTTTCAGGACCTGACTTCATTCATCAGCTAATTATTGCCGCTGCTTCACAAGCTTTTGTAGTAGTACTCATCGGTCTTTTACTTACAGTAGTAATCGCACTATGGACGCTTTTCCCAGGTGCTTGGTCTGAAGTTTTTCCTCCTAAAGAAGTTAGTTTCCCTGAATCCAATGATCACTCCTCTGAGCGGTTCGGTAAGTGGCTAACCAATGGACTGGAATTCATAGATTTTTGGGGGAACATCTTTGTTGTGATCATTGCATTTTGCTTTCCCCTGTTTTACCTTTATTGCCTCTTTAATCCTGAAGTAGCAGCTAACTTTAACCTCACTGAAGAGATTATAGGAATATCTGCTACATTCCTGGTTGCTTCCACAACTAGCTTAATCGCGTTTCGAGGTCGCTTGAATAAGTTATTGCTGGGGTTCCGAAGCCTACTTGATGTCGTCCTCGATGTTGATAACTATATGCGTACACGCCCAGTGGATGACAACCCAAGCGCCCGCATCTATTCCCGTTATGTCTCTGTGCTACGCTACCTTTGTAACTGGGAAGATCCGCAAGATCAGCGAGGCTATGATGCCATATTAGTCGTGGCTCACAGCCAGGGAACCGCAATCACCGCAGACCTCTTGCGCTTCCTAAACTATGAAACTAAACGTGCAACTGACCCAGCACTTGCCAGGTTAGTGAGTGGCGATCTTCCTATCTACTTTTTCACGATGGGTTGCCCACTACGGCAGCTTTACGGTTTAGGTTTTCCGCATCTTTATAACTGGGCGCGTCACTATGATCCAAAGCACTGGCAACCAGGCGATCCTCGGTATATATCTAACGGGCAGAAGCCAAATCCCAAGAAACTGCTAGGAGTAACCCGTTGGGTAAATACCTTCCGAAGCGGAGACTATGTTGGACGTTACCTGTGGCGTGGCGATATATGCTCCTACCAATGGAAAAGACCTGCTGCACCAGCACCAGATAAGGATGATACTAGCTGGACTAGCGATCGCGATCTCCCTGTTCATATCTCAGAAGATGAGCATCATACCCGTCGGGAATTCTGTCTAGGGGCTGGGGCACACACCCGTTATTGGGATGGCACATCGGATGAGGTGGCGGCGGAGATAGATATCTTAATTCGCGAAGCTTTTTGTGAAACCCTCAAAAAGCGAACTTAAACTGTCTGCTCCTCGTTGGAGAGGGGGTATTATCACAGTATTAAAGATTGAAAGGCACGAACCGGCAGAAGAATCGCGTGATCATTCCAGAGTCAGTGACGTTTGAAGAAGCGATCGCCTTCACCCAGTCCTTGATGTCCCAGATAGAGGCAGGTGAACTATCCCCATCTGAAATTAGTAATGCGATCGCTCAATTAGTGAAAAGTGCAAACGGTGCCAGAGGTTTTTTTGTCACCTACCTAACCTCTCCAGGGACTTTAGCCGACAATCCCTCACCAGAAGTTATTCAGGCACTCCAGTCGTCGCCCGATACCGTGGCCGAACTTTTGGTGAAAAACTTAGCGATGTCAGCAGCAATGGCAGTTACCCATCGTCGCAATAATAACGAACAGATGGCTCAAGGGTCTGACCAAGTGCGATCGCGTACTGCCCGTCTGATTGAACAAGTTGAACTCCCTCAGGTGCGTACACTTGCTCAGCAGTTACATGAAAGTGCTGTGACGGGAGAAGGCACTTACAAAACATTTATCCAACGCTGGGGCTACGATGCCCAACAACGGCAGGTAATGCGTGAGGCACTAGAGCAGGTAATTCCCGAAATTTAATGAAATCTCTTGTTTGTTGTTTGACCAACGACCCTAGACCCATGACCAAGTTGCATGATTAAAATTCTTCACCTATCTGATATCCACATGGGAAGTGGCTTCTCCCACGGACGGATTAACCCAGCCACGGGATTGAATACACGTTTAGAAGATTTTGTCAATAGCCTCTCTAAATGTATTGAGCGATCGCTCTCTGAACCTGTCGATCTTGTCCTCTTCGGCGGTGATGCCTTTCCCGACGCTACGCCGCCGCCCTATGTTCAAGAAGCCTTTGCGACTCAGTTTCGCCGCCTGGTAGATGCCGAAATTCCCACCGTGTTGCTGGTAGGTAACCACGACCAGCACTCACAAGGTCAAGGGGGTGCCAGTCTGTGCATCTATCGTACTTTAGGAGTGCCTGGTTTTATAGTGGGCGATTCCATTAACACGCACCGCCTAGAAACACGTAGCGGTCCGGTACAGGTGATTACCCTCCCCTGGCTGACTCGCTCCACCCTGCTGACTCGCCCCGAAACGGAAGGGCTGGCGCTTGCCGAGGTGAATGAGTTACTGACTCAGCGCCTCGACCCTGTATTAGAGGCCGAAATCCGGCGTCTCGACCCAGAAGTACCGACTGTCCTCTTAGCTCACTTAATGGCAGACCGCGCTAACTTGGGAGCAGAGCGCTTCTTGGCAGTGGGTAAGGGTTTCACGATTCCCCTCTCAATGCTGACACGACCCTGCTTTGATTATGTGGCGCTGGGGCACGTCCACCGACACCAGAATCTCAACAAGTCTAATGACCCTCCTGTAATCTACCCCGGCAGCATTGAGCGGGTAGATTTCAGTGAAGAAAAGGAAGACAAAGGCTATATACTGATTGAGCTGGAACGAGGTCGCGCTCAGTGGGAATTTTGTCCCTTGCCAGTGCGACCTTTCCGCACCATAGAAGTGGATGTGTCGAAGGCAGCTGACCCGCAAGACGCCTTACTCAAAGCAATTGGAAAAAAGGATATCAAAGAGACCGTGGTGCGGCTGATTTACAAGCTGCGTTCTGAGCAGCTGGACTTAATCGACAACGCCGTTGTACACCAATCGTTGAGTGACGCTCACAGCTACACGATTCGCCCCGAATTAGTCAGTCAGTTGGCTCGACCTCGCTTGCCAGAACTTGGCGTCGGTAGCAGCATTAACCCAATGGATGCGCTTAAAACCTACCTGAACAACCGAGAAGACCTCAAGGAGATTACCGCTGAGATGATGGAGGCGGCGCAACGTCTACTCGCCGGGAATGAGAATAGCTGGTTAGACCTAGCTGATCCTGAGGAGGTAGCTCAGGTAGGCGCTGCTAAAGACAGCAAGCAGCTGGTGGACGATACAGATACCCAGCTGCGGCTGCTTTAGAGGTTCTTAGTGAATGACTCTCTACGACAGGAAGACGGTTGTAGATATTACGGTATTACGAAGGCGAGGGAGAGGGTGAATTGTCACCAGTTGGTGTGGTGGCGGGGGAAGGAGTAGCTCCGCCTGGTGTGGTGGCGGGGGAAGGAGTAATTCCGCCTGGTGTGGTGGCGGGAGAAGGAGTAATTCCGGCTGGTGTCTCAGCAGGAGTAGTAGTTCCTTCTGGTGTATCGGCAGGAGTAGTAGTTCCTTCTGGTGTCTCCGCCTGCGGCTGGCAGGCTGATAGAGCGGTCACCAAGCCCACTAGAAGTAAAACGATGACTTTTGATTTCACAGTAAACATCCTCACAATCTTTCAATTTTTCGGCCTCTCTCCTATCCTTACAGGAAATTCGCTTTTCAGGTCACCCGTAAAGGAAAGGACTTTCTGGCGTATTTTCCACCACGAGAGTTAGATATAGCAAGACCCTTGTCTAAATCGCCTTCCATTTTAGACCAGTAGAGGGGCATCGCTCAGTCAATGCAAAGCTATGCACCTCAACGACAGCCATATTTAACCGCGTGCATCTCGCAGATGGCAGATATACGACGCTATTACTTACCAATACAAGTCGCAGCTGTCCGGATTTTTTTGGGAGGTATAGCAACCGCTAGGGCGGTTAGGACGTTCTTAATCCCTGAAACCCAAGATTAGACGATCTTCTTCCCCTAGTCCTTAGCCCCGACGCCCGACGCCCTCGCTATATCTTTACTTAACCCCCGACATGAATGGCAGGACGGCGTTCGGGATTCCTCTCTGCCTTACGAAGTACTTCACGGGTGACCACAGCAATATCGCCCTCACCAAATAAGATAAAGCGCAGCAAGTATTGGATTGGGTTTCCCTCTGCCCAGCCAAAGTAAGCATGCGGGATTTTACCCGTCTCGTCTCGAATATAGAGAAGTATGGCGGCGATCGCGTTGGGTACTGCTGCACTCTCGGCACGCAGGATGCGGTAGCTATCCACCTCCTCCCCTTTTACTCGGATGATGCCTGCAAATTCCGAAGCATCCGATACCTGAACCTCTAGAAAGAGAATTGGATCGGTGGGCGGAATATGATGGTCCTCAAGCACCTCTTTTTCCTTTAAAAAATACTCTCGTGCACTGCCGGTATTCCTTCGATGAGCAATCAGTCGTATCTCACCTCGACTCTCTGGCGTAATGAAGTGACGGGCAACTTCGTCGATTTCGATCCGCTCCACTCGAAGTTCGGTAGACCGCCACACGCGAGAAACCAGCGAGGTGAGGATGATGGCAGCGATGAAGAACCCAGCGATCCTAATCCCTTCGGGTCTCTCGATGATATTGACAATAGTGGTGTATACAAACAACAACGTGATGATTGCAAAGGCGATTGTTCCTCCCTTCGAGCGCTGGCGATGGGCTGATAGGGTCACAGCAAATGCAGCTGAGGTGATCAGTACCAGCACACCTGTTGCGTAAGCCCCGCCCTGAGCTTCCACATTAGCCTTGAAGATAATTGTGACAGCAAAGGCAATAACTGTATAAACTAACACCAGAGGTCGTGTAGCCCGTGCCCAATTCGGTGCCATGCCATAGCGCGGCAGATAGCGAGGCACGATATTAAGAAGCCCTGCCATTGCTGATGCGCCTGCAAACCACAGAATACTGATAGTACTCAGATCGTAAATTGTGCCAAAGCCATTGCCTAGAAACTGATGTGCCAGATAGGCGAGGGCACGTCCACTTGCTTTGCCTCCGGGGTTAAATTCTGCTGCTGGAATCAGTAGTATAGTGACTAAGCTGCTGGTGAGCAAAAAGAAGCTCATGATCACAGCAGCAGTAGCAAGCAGGTTGTGCGTATTGCGAATGCGCCCCTTGGGCTGTTCATGGGTATCGCTGCTGCTGCCCCGCACAAGCGGCATAACCGCCACCCCAGTCTCAAACCCTGATAATCCCAAGGCAAGCTCTGGGAATAGCAGGGCGGCTGCGCCCACCATGAGCAGAGGGTTGTCATGCTGTGCAAAAAGTGCAGTCTGCCAGTTACTAAGAAAAGATGGGTTATTAAAGACTTGATACAAACCGACGCTTACAACAACCAGGTTCAACAGTAAATAGATTCCAACCAGAAAGACGGCAATTCCGATCGCTTCTCGGAAACCTCTAAGGAAAACTGCGCCTAGCAATGCGATCAGCACGAGGGTAATACCGATCGCCTGATGGTGAAGCCAACTTGGCACGAGCGGATTTTCGATGATATGAGCGGTAGCATCCGCAGCCGAGAGGGTCATGGTGAGGATGAAGTCGGTTGCCACAAAGCCGAGTAAACAAAGCACGAAGAACTTGCCTTGCCACCAGGGGAGCAAATGTTCTAGCATCGCGATCGACCCTTCGCCATGAGGACTTTGGGCAGCAACGCGCTGGTAGATCGGCAATGCCCCAAACAGCGTTAGCAGAACCAGAATGAGGGTAGCAACAGGAGAAAGAGCACCCGCTGCCAATGCTGCAATACCCGGTTGATAGCCCAGGGTAGAGAAATAATCCACACCCGTCAGGCACATCACCCGCCACCAAGGATGCGTGCGGTGCTGTCCTTCGCTCTCGTGTCGCTCTTCTTCAAGCAACCAGTGGATAAACTGTCTGCTGCGCCCTTTTCTTAGAACAATTGGTTTAGCCACCAAACGCTACTCCTTGGATATAGCTGTATATATGCCATTCTCACTACAATACGTCGTTCTCATCAGCTCTTTTTATGTACTAAACTCGTTGAGTAGAGATAACGCAGCACCTTTAAGAAGGATTATGGATTTGACATCCTCCCGCGTTAACTTATTCAGGTATAATGCGGAATTCCTACCCCTCACAGCTTGCTCCAATCAAGAAGCAAACTCTCTTGACTCGAATTGAGACGGCAAAATTTTGAGTAAATAAGGGGAAATACAAGGAATCTAGCTGATAACTAGGTGATGGTAAATAAGCCATTATTAGGTTAATGGTTATGAAAGTATCAAAAGGCAAGGCCCAAAGGAGATATAGCAGCTGAGCCTTTTTGTTTTACTAGTCAATACCTGGATAACAAATTAGTAATTGTAAGTTGATATACCTGCACCTACCGCCTGAGTTGAGAAGTAAATTATATTACTAATAATCAAGCAATCAACTTGAGTATCCAGTGTTGCAACCCGTTCATAAGCTTCTATCGGCGACCTTATTCGTAGCCTTCCTTGTCTTTAGCTCTGATGGACACTACCACCCGGCAACAG
>CBDTXL010000093.1:0-15320 GCA_965364435.1 uncultured bacterium | reverse complement strand
TAACGGCACAGGTTACTTAAGTTTCTTCTGGATCGCAGCGGATTTCAATAAGAAATCCATCTGGATCGTAGAAGTATATACCTCGCCCGGTGGGGCGGCTGACTGGACCATGATCGATGGGCACTTGATTTTTCTTTAGCACCTCAACGGCGCGGTCAAATAACTGCGGATTGATGTCAAAGGCGAGGTGATTGGCGCGGGTAAAGCCACGATGAGGGTCTACGTCTGGCGGTGGCAGATCTGGCTCCCAAAACAGATCGAGGACGGTGCCATCCGGGGTGACGAAGTTGGTGACTTTCCCCGCCGCTACGAGCGATCGCAGTGTTGTTGGCACTTCTTCGCCTGTCAGTTCGTGGAGTCCGAGAATCGCTCCGTAGAAGTGACGGGAAGCTTGCAGATCATGCACATTCAAGGCAATGTGGTGTACCCGACGCAGATCACCAGGCGTAAGGGCAATGTTGAGAGACTCTTGGCTAGACAGCATGGCAGGGGCACTCCATTTCGTTCCTACGATAGAAGTCAGACTTTTATCTTAAAGTCTATTGTTTAAAATAAAAATTAATGAGGCCGTTTGATTACACTTTAGATTTTAAGACTATCGATTTTCGCTCCTCTCCTGAACTTTATCGAGTTGGCAAGGGTGAGCAGGGAGTGCTTTTGGTGGAACCCTACAAATCCGAAATCCTTCCCTACTGGCGCTTCAAAACTCCGCAGATTGCTAGGGAGTCTAGCGACAAAATTTACGAGATGTTTCTTGAGTACCTTGAGCAGGATGATTTGGTCGGCGCGGATATGGCTCGGAAGTTTTTACAAATGGGTTATACGCGATCGCGCCGATACGCTAATCATAAGAGCGGTAGGAAATACAAGCAAAATCCTCAGAAAGAAAGCTCTAAGGAAGCACAAATTAAGGCAAGACAGGATATCTTACCGAATGAACTAGACCCGGTTAAAGCTGAGTCGGCGGCAATATTTAAAGAAAAATGGTTGCAAGCAAAGACGAATGAGAAATATCTAGAGCTTTTAGAAAAGCATAAAAAAATGTACGAACAAGACTAAGCTGAAACGTCTTGCTGGATAATGAAGCCTTGGTGTTATGCTTCCCTCGTGTATGCCTGAATCTTCTTTCAAAAATCAGCTTGCTGCCTCAGCTCAACGTTTGTTTAAGCTACTGGATGGCTTTGCCCAGGCACGGGTACTGGTGGTCGGGGACTTAACCCTTGATGAGTTTCTTACAGGTCAAGTAGAGCGAATTTCCCGCGAGGCACCGGTGTTGATTATCCGTCACGAAACTACCCGGCAGACGCCTGGTGGCGGAGCGAATGCCGTCTATAACCTGGCGAAGCTGGGAGCGAAAGTGAAGGTAGTCGGGTTGGTGGGTAAGGATACCCAAGGGGAAGCACTGCGGGACATCTTTGAAGCAGCTGGTATTGATACCAGTGGAGTGTTAATTGACCCAAACCGACCAACCGTGACAAAAACCCGGATTGCTGGTCATGCTCGTCAGTCGGTAACTCAGCAAATTGTGCGGGTAGACCGGAAATCGGATGAATTGCCAGACTCAGATAAGCAGTTGCAGTTGGCTCATCAAATCCGGCAGCAGTTGGATACAGTAGACGCGGTGGTTTGCTCCGATTATGGGGATGGTGTCCTCACCCCACCAGTGATTGAGGCGGTGTTGTCGCACTCGCGAACAATTGTCGATGCCCAAAAGGGTCTACAGCGTTATCGCGGTGCTGGGGTATTTACCCCAAATCTACCGGAGGCGGAGCAAGCGGTGGGATACACAATTAAGACTTCTCAAACTCTCCGTCAAGCAGGTCTTGACCTGCTGGCACTGACCCAGGCGCAACAAATCCTGATTACTCGCGGCGATGAAGGAATGAGCTTATTTGACCGTACTGGTGTCGAGCATCACATCCCTGCCTTCAACCGCACAGATGTTTTTGATGTCACTGGTGCTGGTGATACAGTGGTAGCAGCGCTAACGTTGAGCTTGTGTGCCGGTGCTTCGTTCTGGGAAGCGGCTGTTTTGGGCAATTTAGCCGCTAGTATTGTGGTACGTCAGTTTGGGACGGCAACAACGACGCCAGATGAAATCAAGGCGGCTTTGCAGGCGTTGCTGGATGAAGCGGCTAGCTTTTGACACGACTAGACCCCCCGACCCACGGGACTCTTGGTTGGGTAGCCCTAAATAGGTAAAAATAATAAAATTAAAGCTCACATTCCGCACCCTCCACTGGCACAATCGGTTTAAAGGGAAGGGAGAATTGAGAATGGGTAACTTCTAAAACTTTTAATGCCTAATAATTTACCAGCTGCTAAAAATCAAAAACTTAATCTTATACAAGCTTTTCGGGGATTAGCAGCCTTATTAGTAGTGCTGTTTCATGCAACGCAAATCAGTGAGGCTCAATTTAATTACTTGTTCTTAAATAATTTCTTTATATTTGGTGATTCAGGCGTTGATTTATTTTTTGTCCTTAGTGGATTTATTATTTTTTATATTCATCGTTCCGATATTAATGTTAAAACAAAGTTTAAATCATTTATTTTAAAAAGATTTGTAAGAATTTACCCAATTTATTGGCTGTTAACAATACTTGCCTTATTTAGTTACTTTTTTGTTCCAGCTTTGTGGGATAAAACATATACTCTAACTTTAAGGGGAATTATTAAATCTATATTTCTGATACCGCAAGAACAGTATCCGGTTGTTGGGGTCGGCTGGACATTGAGTTATGAACTTCTATTTTACCTCATGTTTAGCTTGCTAATTTTTCTAAGACCTAAACTTTCTGTCCCAATTGTCTCAGGTTGGTTATTGATCACTTTATGTTTATTCTTTCTCGAAACTTTTTCTAGCTTTGAAGCTACTCCATTCTTATTAAAATTTTTATTTAGTCGTTATAATCTAGAGTTTATTTTTGGAGTTATAGCGGCTTATTTTGTCTATAAAATACGATTTAAAATTAAAGTCAATCAGGCTTTTTTAGTATTGAGTTTAGGCGTTATTCTATTTGCCTTATGCTGTATATTCTTCAAACCAAGTAAATTGCTTAATATCCGTATAATTGCTTATGGCATCTCCTCAATGATGATTATCCTTGGAGCAGCATTAATAGATTTGATAGCACCCTTAAAAATTCCTACCTTTTTACTACATTTAGGAAACGCCTCTTACTCAATATACTTAACCAATAAAACTCTGCTAAGGCTCCTTAGCGAAGGAGCCTTAGAGGTTAAATTAGAAAGAGTTTTTGGCTATTTTTTAACGATGAGTTTAATTATAGTAGTTACTGTAGCTTTGGGTTGTATAGTATACTCTTATGTTGAAAAACCTTTGCTAGAATTTTCAAGAAAGAAACTTGTAAAAAGATATAGTCAGTAGTTGTATAGCTCGATGCATTTTCACCCCTCATTTTCAAAGGTGGAACCTTGATAAGTCATCTCCTGCATCAACAATTTATTAAAGCTTAATTCTTTTTAATGGGTGCAACTGATGCTACTAAGTCAAGTATCTTTCGTGTTAATGTTGGTGCCATTAACAAAATTACTAGCGTATAGGCTACGGTACCCAGTAATATGCATACAGCAAATATTGCATGCAGGCTTATCAAACCACTTAAGAAGTGTTTGAGTCCCATGATTGTGGCGACCATTACCAGCGACCCAGTTAACGGGGCAATACACTGGCGAAGGTAGGTGGTATATTTGATGTTAATTAGCTTCTTTACCATCCCTAACTCTATAGGCGCAAGTAAGTAAAAGCGGAGAACACACGCGGCGGCGACGGCGACAATTCCCCAACGAACAGCTATAGCAAAAAAGACAACGGTTGCTACCACATTCATCAAGTTCAGCATCACCTTCCAGAACGGCTTACCCATTGCGATGATCACAGTCGCATTGAAGTAGTAAATTGAATTAAATATGCCAACCACTGCCAACAGTTGCAGTACTGGAATGCTTGGTAACCACTTCTCTCCAAACAAGAGTCGAACTATTTCCGGTGCCAGTGCGACCACACCGAGGAAGGCGGGGAAGGAGATAAAGCCTGTTAACTCCGTAACTGTATAAAACGCCTGTCGTAACTTTTCAGTTTCTTGCTGTAGCCTTGAAAATGCAGGGATTGCGACTTGATTGGTTACATTAGTTAGTAACTGTATCATTATCATAAATAAGCGGAAGGCAATGCTGTAATACCCTAGCGCTACAGGACCAAGAAAGTATCCGATCAAAAAATCATCAGCTCGATAGTTAATGAAGTCTAGTATTTTCATCCAGACGACATTAATCCCGAAGGAGAACAGTTCCCGGAAGTGCCTTGCAGAAACCTTGAAGCCTGGTTGCCAATCACTGGCCCACCAAAGAACCAAAATCTGAACCAAACCACCGGCTAGTTGTTGACCAACTAGGCTCCAAACTCCGTATCCCATAAACGCCATGGCTACACCAACCAAACCCCCAGCAACCACCGCAATTAGGGAGCGCACGGCCAGGGTTTTGAATGCAAGATTGCGACTAAAGACTGCCTCCTGCACAGCACTGAGGGCAAAGATCAAGAAGCTGGGGGACAGCCAGCGAATGATGGGAGTCAATTGAGGCTGATTAAATAAGTCGGCAACTAATCCAGCACCAGCGATGCCGAACACCGTCAAGAGCAATCCAATCACAAGGTTGATCCAGAAGGCGGTGTCCAGGTGTTCTGGCTCTATATCATGGCGTTGGACGATCGCTTCGGTAAATCCTTGGTCAAGAAAAACCTGTGTAAAAGCCAGGAATACTTGAGCTAAAGCAATTAGACCAAACGCCTCTGGCGCAACCAAACGAGCAAGTATGGAGAAAACGATAAGAGCGATCGCCTGTCGCCCCCAACTTTGAATCGCAGACCAAACAAAACCTTTGACTGCCTTTTGTCGTAAGTTCATTCTGGAGAACGCAATAGTGGTTGCATTTGAAAGGACATTAACTAATCCATCTACTCAAGTCTGCCAGCATTGTTTAGTCCGCTACCTTGCCTGACGTAATCCCGATGAGATGGCTGCCCTAGCCGCCTTAGAGAAACAACGCACCTGCGCCCGCAGGTATTTCCGTTGGCTGACCCTATGCTGCACGACTACAGAAAAAAACTGTAGGATAGCCAAACAGGGGCGGTTCTGCCTAATTCAGCTATTTGTTTGTTCTCACCACCAATCAGGCGTGGCAGAGCAATATCAGTGCCGAATACGATTATATCCTTGCTATAGGCGTTGGAAAATATTTAGCCGCTTAGGCTAATTAACAGCCTACCCTTCGCCGATTGGAGCAGGATGCTTACAGAAACTACAGCATACATTCTGTTTCAGGCTACACGGAGCTTTGCCTGTTTTCTAGCTAGCAAGAGTAGGCTATATCAATTGACAGCAACTGGACAAAGAAGCTGCTATAGTTTGGCTAAGTAATTCTTTGCTCATGAGCTTAAGTATACTGAACGCTGGATGCAGAGGTTAATAGAAATCGCATCAGGGCAGCATTTGACAGCAGCAGAGTACCAATATATATAGATGAACGTTGTACCAACTGAAATCCCTGAAGTATTGATAATCGAGCCGAAGGTCTTTGAAGATGACCGGGGATTTTTTTTTGAAAGTTTTAACCGGCGAGCCTTTGCCGAAAAAACAGGCGTAGAGGCGGATTTTGTCCAAGATAACCATTCCCGTTCCAGCCAAAATGTTCTGCGTGGCTTGCACTACCAGATTCAACAGCCACAAGGCAAATTGGTGCGGGTGGTTGCCGGTGCTGTGTTTGATGTCGCGGTAGATATCAGAAAAAGCGCTCCTACCTTCGGTAAGTGGGTGGGGTGTCTGCTCAGTGCCGAAAATAAACGACAACTATGGATACCCGTCGGATTTGCTCATGGCTTTTTGGTCGTCTCTCAAACAGCTGAAGTATTGTACAAAGCCACTGACTACTACGCGCCTGGGCAGGAGCGGTGTATTCTTTGGAATGATCCAGATCTGGCAATTAACTGGGAGCTGACGGCAACACCTGTGTTATCGGCGAAAGACCAAGCGGGTCAGCCCTTCAAAGCAGCGGAACTTTTCCCATGAAGCGAATTTTAATGACTGGCATCAATGGACAGTTGGGCCAAGAATTGCAACAGACTCTCGCTGAGTACGATGTAATCGGTGTGGGGCGCGAGATGCTGGATCTAACGCAGCCCGATAAAATTAGCCAGATGATGGACGAAGTCAAACCTGATCTGGTGATTAATGCCGCTGCTTACACGGCTGTGGATAAAGCTGAGAGTGAACCCGAAATCGCCAAAGCGACGAATGCGATCGCTCCTGGGATTTTGGCGAAAGAAGCCCAAAAGATGGGTGTACCTCTGATTCACATTTCCACCGATTATGTATTTGATGGCAGTCAGAGTCGCCCTTACTTGGACACCGACCCCACGAACCCCCTAGGTGTTTATGGTCAATCTAAACTCGCTGGGGAGCAAGCGATTCGGGAAAGCTGCAATCTTCACATCATCCTGAGAACTGCCTGGGTTTATGGAGTTGGGGGTAAGGGGAACTTTGTCAAGACTATGCTAAAGCTGGGATCTGAGCGCGAAGAGATTCGCGTGGTTGCCGATCAAGTGGGTAGCCCCACTTGGACGGGAGACTTAGCCAGTGCGATCGCTCAACTGCTCCCCCAACTAAACCCAGAAATTGCAGGCACTTACCACTATACAAACAGTGGCGTTGCCAGTTGGTACGACTTTGCTGTTGCGATTTTTGAAGAAGCTAAACAGCTGGGGTTTCCTCTAAAAGTTCAGCGGATCATTCCAATTACCACAGCAGACTATCCTACCCCAGCCCGTCGTCCAGCCTATTCGGTGCTATACTGCGGCAAAATAGCGGCAGTTTTGGGTACCCATCCTCCCCATTGGCGACAAGCACTCAGGCAAATGTTGGCAGAGTATAGACGCAAGATGCAAGAGGCAATATGAAAGCGTTAATTCTTTCGGGCGGTAAAGGGACTCGCTTACGACCTCTTACCTATACTGGAGCAAAACAGTTGGTGCCAGTTGCCAACAAGCCAATTTTGTGGTATGGGATTGAAGGGATTGTTGCAGCCGGAATTACAGACATTGGGATTATCATCAGCCCTGAAACGGGAGAAGAGGTAAAAACCAAAACAGGGGATGGCGATCGCTTTGGGGCAAAAATCACCTATATCCTACAAGAAGAGCCACATAGAAAACTGTTTTATTGGTCCTTACAGTAGCATCGCTGACGGAGGAACGCTAATTGATCTAGACAACTTTGACAGAAACAAGCCACACGTCTACTCCTCCACATCTGAGTAGCCCTCAAACTTTTCAAAAACTCTTTGGGTTACTGTTCATTTGAACAAAACTAGTTGAAATAAATCAAAGCCAATCATGAAAAAGTTTCTTCAAAACATAAATAATAGTCAAAGGTTTATGGAAAACACCTTAAGAGTTACTAGAAAGGCACTAAGAATTATTAAGAATGAGCATTACCATGAATTGGAGGAAGCAAAGCGAATTTTAACTAGGATTGGAAAAATTGACCTAGAAAGATTCCTTAGTACAAACTCTCAAATAGAACTTCCTTATACAGAAACCCCTGAAATCAGTATTATTATAGTTCTTTACAATAAAGCAGAACTAACTTTGAGTTGCCTCTATTCGATTTTGCGAAGTCAAGTTAATTCATACGAAATCGTTATAGTTGACAACAACTCTACGGATGAAACAAGACTATTACTCAGCCGAATCAAGGGAGCAAAAATAATTCAAAACCCGGAGAATCTTCATTTTCTTTTGGCTTGCAACCAAGCAAGCAGATCCGCAAGTGGAAGCTACCTTTTATTTTTAAACAACGATACGCAAGTTTTTGCTGACAGCATAAATTCTTCATTAAGAACAATTAAAAGTTCAGAAGATATTGGCGCTGTTGGAGGGAAAATCATTCTTCCTAACGGAACTCTACAGGAAGCTGGTAGCATCATTTGGCAAGATGGCTCCTGCTTTGCTTATGGAATTGGAGATGAACCTTTGGCTCCTGAATACATGTTTATGCGAGATGTAGATTACTGTTCAGGTGCTTTCTTGCTTACCAAACGAGAACTATTCATTGATATGGGTGGTTTTGATGAAGACTACAAGCCTGCTTATTATGAAGAAACAGATTACTGTGTAAGGCTTTGGAAAACCGGAAAACGAGTAGTTTATGATCCCAATGTTGTTCTTCTACATATTGGGTCTGCAAGTGCAGTATCAAAAAAAGAGCCAATGCTCTTACAGATTAAAAATCGATCCATCTTTGTTGAAAAGCATAAGGACTGGCTTGAGTCTCAGTACCCAGCCTCTGAAAGGAATATCCTGAAAGCCAGCAGAAGGCAAGAAACAAAAAAGTTTTTGAACAGCCCTTAACAAAGACTCTTGCCCAAGAGGATGCTCCTGCTGTGGGTCACTTCTTCACCTGTGCAGATCCTATACGTTCAAGTGCTTCCAGGCTCTTGTTTTCACTTATATGTCAGCTTCTAAACGAATTGCTTTTGCGGTTAGTATTTCCTGGCTGTCGAAGGTGTCGCTAATTCTGTCAGCCATGTTTTTGACTCCAACTCTCTTTCGTTTTATGGGAAAGGAGGAACTAGGACTATGGTATTTACTGGGTAACAGCCAAGCTTTTTTGGGGTTGCTGGGTCTGGGAATTATGCCAACCTTGATGCGGCACATTGCTTTGGCAAAGGGGAAAAGTGGTTCTGACCCAGGAATAGAACTAACAGAGGAGAGTAAGCAACATATTGGAGATTTAGTAGTTACAGGTCGAACCATTTTGCAATGGCTGGCTGTGGTCGTTTTCTTTATTGCCTGGGGATCGGGTTACGGTTTAATCAATCAAGTTGAGTTAAGTGAAGTGTCTCCTCAGACAGTCTTCTGGGCTTGGACACTACTGTGCGCTGGTTACGCAGTGGGAGTTTGGGTATCTTACCTTGACTGTTTGCTAGCTGGAATGGGGTATGTAGGTTGGGATAGTTTCATTGCGATGGTAATAAGTATCCTCGCTATCTTGAGTAATATAGCAGCCGTATTACTGGGAGGCGGGATATTAGCATTGGCAGGAATTTCTTTAGTTGCTGGTTTAATGCAACGGTTTATATATTTGGGATTTATTCGCTGGCGTCTTCCTGAATTATTTAATGTTAAGGGCAAGTGGAATTCGCAGTATGCCAAGGCACTAGTGAAGCCATCCTTGTATTGCTGGCTAACTGACTTGGGAGCGTTTCTAGTCCTACGCACAGATGCCTACTTTATTACCCTATTTAAAGGAGCTGAAGACCTTCCAAGTTATCAAGCTGCGTATAATTTAATAGCAAATCTTTACCAGTTAGCTATTACTTTTGCCTCATCTTCAGCAGTTTTTATTAGTCAAGCTTGGCAGGCTGGAGCTTTAAGCGGAATTCACCAAATTACGCTGCGTAATGCAAGACTGGGGTTGTCCATTATGGCAGCAGGAGTAGCGTTTTTGATGGCGGCCGGTGCAGAGTTTATTGAAGTGTGGTTAGGTAAAGGTAACTTTGTTGGTTATAGTGTTTTATTGGTTTTTTGCATTATGCTCACCCTAGAGGCGCAACATGGGATTCTTGCATATAGTTCGCGGGCGACGGAGGATGAAAAGTACGCTCCTTTTGCCTTTGCCGCAGGTATTCTCAACATAGTGTTCACCTGGGTTTTGATTAAACCACTGGGATTACTTGGGGTGGCGATGGGAACTATGTTGGCACAGATGCTGACAAACAATTGGTATGCCGTCTACAGACCGATGGTGCGCCTGAGACTCAACTTTGGTCTCTATTTGCGTCAGGTAGTTGGTTTGTGGGCTACTGTCCTATTATGCTGTCTAGGCTTATCCTGGTCAGCCAAGAAAAGCCTTTTTCTGTTGGGAATAACTTCGGACTTGGCTGTAATAGCAGCTACCGCAGTAGTCTGTGGCGTTGTTTTATCAACTTCATTATGGCTGAATGTTTTAGAAGACCGTCATCGGAGGAGCCTTCAGGCAAAGTTAGGAGGATGGCTAGGGCGGTCAAGACTTTAACATGGCGGTGTAAGTGACGCAGCTTGGCGGATAGATTTAGCTCATCTAGATACCCCTTCGCCGATTCGAGCAGGAGGCTTACAGAAACCACAGCATACATTCTGTTTCAGGCTACACGGAGCTTTGCAAGTTTTCTAGCTAGCAAGAGCGAGGTATCCCACTTGACAGCCAGTGGACAAACAAGCTGCTATAGTTTGGCTAAGCTAATCTTTGCTCATGAGCTTAAGTATACTGAACGCAAGATGCATAGATTGATAGCGCATCGGGGCAGTATCCAACAGCAGCAGAGTACAAATATATATAGATGAACGTTGTACCAACTGAAATCCCTGAAGTATTGATAATCGAGCCGAAGGTCTTTGAAGATGACCGGGGATTTTTTTTTGAAAGTTTTAACCGGCGAGCCTTTGCCGAAAAAACAGGCGTAGAGGCGGATTTTGTCCAAGATAACCATTCCCGTTCCAGCCAAAATGTTCTGCGTGGCTTGCACTACCAGATTCAACAGCCACAAGGCAAATTGGTGCGGGTGGTTGCCGGTGCTGTGTTTGATGTCGCGGTAGATATCAGAAAAAGCGCTCCTACCTTCGGTAAGTGGGTGGGGTGTCTGCTCAGTGCCGAAAATAAACGACAACTATGGATACCCGTCGGATTTGCTCATGGCTTTTTGGTCGTCTCTCAAACAGCTGAAGTATTGTACAAAGCCACTGACTACTACGCGCCTGGGCAGGAGCGGTGTATTCTTTGGAATGATCCAGATCTGGCAATTAACTGGGAGCTGACGGCAACACCTGTGTTATCGGCGAAAGACCAAGCGGGTCAGCCCTTCAAAGCAGCGGAACTTTTCCCATGAAGCGAATTTTAATGACTGGCATCAATGGACAGTTGGGCCAAGAATTGCAACAGACTCTCGCTGAGTACGATGTAATCGGTGTGGGGCGCGAGATGCTGGATCTAACGCAGCCCGATAAAATTAGCCAGATGATGGACGAAGTCAAACCTGATCTGGTGATTAATGCCGCTGCTTACACGGCTGTGGATAAAGCTGAGAGTGAACCCGAAATCGCCAAAGCGACGAATGCGATCGCTCCTGGGATTTTGGCGAAAGAAGCCCAAAAGATGGGTGTACCTCTGATTCACATTTCCACCGATTATGTATTTGATGGCAGTCAGAGTCGCCCTTACTTGGACACCGACCCCACGAACCCCCTAGGTGTTTATGGTCAATCTAAACTCGCTGGGGAGCAAGCGATTCGGGAAAGCTGCAATCTTCACATCATCCTGAGAACTGCCTGGGTTTATGGAGTTGGGGGTAAGGGGAACTTTGTCAAGACTATGCTAAAGCTGGGATCTGAGCGCGAAGAGATTCGCGTGGTTGCCGATCAAGTGGGTAGCCCCACTTGGACGGGAGACTTAGCCAGTGCGATCGCTCAACTGCTCCCCCAACTAAACCCAGAAATTGCAGGCACTTACCACTATACAAACAGTGGCGTTGCCAGTTGGTACGACTTTGCTGTTGCGATTTTTGAAGAAGCTAAACAGCTGGGGTTTCCTCTAAAAGTTCAGCGGATCATTCCAATTACCACAGCAGACTATCCTACCCCAGCCCGTCGTCCAGCCTATTCGGTGCTATACTGCGGCAAAATAGCGGCAGTTTTGGGTACCCATCCTCCCCATTGGCGACAAGCACTCAGGCAAATGTTGGCAGAGTATAGACGCAAGATGCAAGAGGCAATATGAAAGCGTTAATTCTTTCGGGCGGTAAAGGGACTCGCTTACGACCTCTTACCTATACTGGAGCAAAACAGTTGGTGCCAGTTGCCAACAAGCCAATTTTGTGGTATGGGATTGAAGGGATTGTTGCAGCCGGAATTACAGACATTGGGATTATCATCAGCCCTGAAACGGGAGAAGAGGTAAAAACCAAAACAGGGGATGGCGATCGCTTTGGGGCAAAAATCACCTACATCCTACAAGAAGAGCCAGCTGGCCTCGCCCACGCCGTTAAAATCGCTCAACCGTTTTTAGGGGATTCGCCCTTCGTCATGTATCTGGGCGATAACCTGATCCAAAGCGAACTGAGCTTATTTTTGGAGAGCTTTAGAAAACAAAACCTGGATTCATTGATTCTCCTGCGTCCCGTTGCCAATCCCAGTGCCTTTGGTGTTGCTAAGGTTGATGATCGGGGGCGAGTCTTGGGGCTGGTCGAAAAACCGAAAGATCCTCCCTCCAATCTCGCCCTGGTAGGGATTTACTTCTTCTCAAGTGTAATCCATGAGGCGATCGCCTGTATCCAGCCCTCGGCACGCGGGGAACTGGAGATTACCGATGCAATTCAATACCTGATTGACCAGCAAAAAAGCGTGGAAGCCTGTCAGATAGAGGGCTGGTGGCTGGATACGGGGAAAAAAGATGACCTGCTGGAAGCCAACCGGATTATTCTCGATACCTGTCTGATTACTTCCATCCTTGGTGAAGTACATTCTCACAGTCAGGTGATTGGGCGAGTACAGATTGGGCCAGAATCGCAAATCATCAATTCCACGATTCGTGGTCCCGTGGTGATTGGCAGAGACTGCCACATAGAAAATTGTTTTATTGGCCCTTACAGTAGCATCGCTGACGGAGTAACGCTAATCGATGCCGACCTTGAGCATAGCGTCATCTTGCAGGGCGCGAAAATTGAGGGCATTCACCAAAGGATTGTGGATAGTGTGATTGGGCAACGCGCCCGGATGAGCATTGCCCCACAACGTCCTAAAGCCTTGCGCTTTCTCATCGGTGATGATTGTCAAATTGAAGTAGTTTAATTTACCACAGCGATTTTGGAGAGTGCTACAGGTTATGGCAGACTTGGGGAGCAATGGTGACGTGCGATCGCCTCGTCGGTTGTTGGTGACAGGAGGGGCAGGTTTTATTGGCGCGAATTTTGTACATTACTGGTGCGACGCTTATCCAGATGACCGGGTGGTGGTTCTAGATGCGCTGACTTATGCGGGGAATCGACCGAATCTGGTAGCTTTGGAGGAGCAGGAAAATTTTCGATTTGTTCAGGGAGATATATGCGATCGCGCCCTTGTCGATACCCTGCTACAAGAAGAAAACATCGACACAGTTGCTCACTTCGCAGCTGAATCCCACGTTGATAGGTCGATCTTAGTACCTGGTGCTTTTGTTCAAACCAATGTCGTGGGTACGTTCACCCTACTAGAGGCTTTCCGGCAGCGCTGGGAATCTTCTCCCTCCCTTAGTAACGGGGGAGTCTTCCTCCACGTCTCCACTGATGAAGTCTATGGTAGTCTCAGTCCTGACGATCCTGCCTTTACAGAAACAACGCCCTATGCTCCCAATAGCCCTTACTCCGCCTCCAAAGCTGGCAGCGATCACTTAGTCCGCGCCTACCACCACACCTACGGCTTACCGACGCTGATTACCAATTGCTCCAACAATTATGGACCCTATCAGTTTCCGGAAAAGCTAATTCCCCTAATGTGCATCAACATGCTGATGGGCAAACAACTGCCGGTTTATGGAGATGGGCTGAATGTGCGAGATTGGCTCTATGTTGGCGATCATTGCAGCGCTCTCGATGTCGTGATTCACAAAGGCGTCCCAGGAGAGACTTATAATGTTGGCGGCAATAACGAGGTTAAAAACATCGACCTCGTTCATATGCTTTGCCAACTAATGGATGAATTAGCACCCAAGTTGCCAGTGCGTCCTTGCAATAATTTAATCACGTTTGTCAAAGATCGACTAGGGCATGACCGCCGCTATGCGATCGATGCTTCTAAGATTAAAACTCAGCTGGGTTGGACGCCGTCGGTAACCGTTGAAGGGGGGTTACGGCGAACGGTGGAATGGTATCTGACTCACCGCGATTGGTGGGAACCTCTGTTGTCTGAGGAGTATCAGGCGTACTATCGGCAGGTTTATGTTTCTTAGCTGAAATCTTGCACCAAACTCATTAAAAGGTTTGTAGGGGCGGGTTTTCCGATTAATGTTGCATCCATCAGACAATTTTGGGTTGGATTTCTAGCTCTTTATAGCCAGTAGTTTCATCCACTTTTCTTAGAAAGATAAAATCTTCGCTGACTCCGATGACTATCTCAGCAGTTGTATAGATCAGGCAACCGTTCTCTAGATGCCCACCGATGGTTTTACCGTCTTTGTCAGAGAGGGAAATGTGCAGGTGAATTCCGTGAGTGGAAAGGGTACCAACGAGAGAAACGATCTCGAATTTATCTTGCAAGACTTTACGATCATTTTGGTTGGCGAATCTAAGGATTGCCTGTTTGAGACTACCAACGGTAGTTAAGATGAATCCCGCCTCAATATTATTTGAGGTGACAAAGTTTTTTAGAGTGTCTTTCAAGTCCTGATTGGGCTTCAGTCTTAAAGCGAAAATTTTCATACTTATAGGAAGAGGTTTTCTAAGCGATCGCCCTCAACTTAGTTAAATAGGTATTTAAGAATACAACATTTTCGACTTGGGAAAAGTAAATTAGTATCAAGCCTCGACACGCTTTTCTGCTTGAGGTTAGTTTTTACACAAGTTAACTCTATAAAGATTGTGTGAAGCTAAGCCTCATCCTGACTTCAGGATACTTTATAGATTTTACTTACTGAGTCAAAGGTACTTACTTCACGTAGGTTGTTCTACGTATTTCTACGGAGAAAGTTTTTTAAAGAGTTTTTATTTTACAAAGTCAAACGTAGTTTTTTTAAGATTTGTATATTTGTATAACGAGGCTGTGACTGACCTCAACATTTGGAAAAATCAGCAGAATGGCTGTGGAACAAGGCTTTGAAATATTTGAAGATTTGTTGTAAAAATCTGTAGTGCTTACTTCCATCAATATTTACACTGATTAACTCTATAAAGGGTTGATGAAGACTGAGAATGGTTTGATATTTTCCCTGTGAAGTCACTGTATTGTTGCTGATATGGGAGAGCGATCGCATCGGCAGTGAGTGTATTGGCTGATGTAGGGATTGGAGAGAAAGCGGTTATCTAATACCAATTTCCTAAAATAGCGCTACACATCGACCCCCCAGCCCCCCTTATTAAGGGGGGAGCTAGAGCATCATCTGTAGCAAACATTTATGAAATTGGTATAAGGAGGGGTAAAAGACACTATCGGAGAGATTCTTGATCAGTTAACCAAGAGCTGCTGGACTTTTGTTGGTCAATCAGTTCAATCGATTCCATCAATGAGGTAGTTG
>CBDTXL010000092.1:0-15333 GCA_965364435.1 uncultured bacterium | reverse complement strand
CTTGCATAAATTCAATGAGGCAATCTGGGATTTCAGCCGTCTCTATGTCAGCAATGGTGTAAATCCGACCTTGACTATATCTGTTTAAGTACTCTGATTCAAAATAATCGTCCGTAATATTTTGACCTAAAACAGAAGACGAGTTGGGATTTACGGCTTCCGTTACGATTTTGCCGAAGCCATTCGACCACAATTGAAAGATCAAGACTCGATCAGCCTTGAGAATCCTATGCACCTCCGTGACAGTGGTTTGGAGAATTTCCTCAATTTGCAAAGACTGGCGAATCTTGAGCGTCACTTCGGCGAACAATTGCGATCGCATAGTCTGGCGCTGTAATTCTTCTTGTGCCTGTTTGCGATCAGTAATATCTTGGAAATAAACCGAGACGCCATCTCTGGCAGGATAAGCATGCACGTCAAACCATCTGTTGAGTGGCGGATAGAACGCTTCAAATTCAACGCTGACCTGTTCAGATACGGCTTTGTGATATTGCTCAAACAAAACTGAACCAACAGCTTCGGGAAACTCATCCCACAGATTCTTGCCAAGTAGCTCTTTGTGCGTTCTTTGTAAAAGCTGCTCCGCTTGCCGATTCAGATAGGTAAATCGCCACTGATTATCTAGGGCAAAGAACGCATCGGTAATACTTCCAAGAATGTTTGTAATCCTCTTTTGTGCTTCCTCAGCCGCACTCCGTGCCGCTTCGCTCTCAGCGCGTGCTATCTGCTCTCGTTCGAGGAGTTGGACACGCTCTTCCTCCGCCCGTTTGCGCTCAGTGATGTCGATTGTTGTCCCAAGCATACGCACCGCCTTACCAGCGTCGTCGTAAAAAACCTTGCCTTGTCCTACCATCCAGCGGACGCTTCCATCAGGCCAAACGATCCGGAATTCGATTTCGTAATTTGCTCCCTCCTCAACAGCAGACTTCACGGATTGGGCCACGAATTCCCGATCCTCAGGATGAACACATTCCAGGAAAGCTTGGTAAGTTCTGCCAAAGCTACCAGTCTCTAGACCAAACAGCTGTTCAAAGTTATCAGACCAAGTCACTTTGTTGAGCGGGATATTCCAATCCCAGATTCCGGTATTAGCGGCTTCGAGAGCTAACCTTAGGCGTGCCTCACTTTCCCGCAAGGCTTCCTCCGCCTGCTTGCGTTCGGTCATGTCCATGTTAATCCCGGTCATACGCACGGCCTTGCCGCTGCTGTCGTAATAGACTTGACCTTTACTGACCACCCAATGAACACTACCGTCAGGCCAGATAACGCGGAACTCGATGTTGTAGTCCGCTCCCTCTTCCAAGGTGCGGTCTACTGCTTGGGTGACTAATTCCTGATCTTCAGGGTGAAGACTGCTGAGGAAGCTTTTATAGGTGCCGTCGAAGGAGCCTGGGGGAAGACCATGAAGCGCTTCGGTTGTAACTGAGTGAGTAACTTTGCCAGCCGGGATGTCCCAGTCCCAAGTGCCCATGTGGGCAGCTTCTAGGGCTAACCTCAGTTGCTCCTCGCTCAATTTTGCCCGCTCAGTCTGCTGTTGTAATTGAGCCGTTGCTCGCGTCGCCTCAAGGAGACGATGCACACGTTGGCGCAGTACTGCCCAGTGAATGGGCTTGGTAATATAATCCGTTGCACCCGCCTCAAATGCCTGATCTACCGACTCTTGATCCTCAAGAGCTGTAATCATTAATACAGGTGTGGGTATTAGGGTCGCGGCGACTGAGGAACTAGTGGTGCGATCGCTAACTAGAGAGGTACGCAATAAATTGCAGCAGGTAAACCCATCCATTACTGGCATCAGAGCATCCAGTAGGACAATATCTGGTTGTACACGGCTGTAGACGGCTAACCCCTGCTCTCCATCACTTGCTTCTACTACCTGATACCCAGCTTCTTCCATCGCGTGACGAAGCTGAATTCGCATGAACTTGTCGTCGTCTACGACAAGGATGAGGGGAGAATCTCTCTGAATGAGGGGGATGTTCATAAGGGTTGCAGGTTTAAAGGTTCAAGAAGGGTTCACAAGTAAGAAGGTTCAATTTTCTAACTTTCTAACTTTCTAACTTTCCAGCTTTCCAACCTTCAAACCGTTCTGCTGGCGTTCTAGTTGCAAAGCGGCCCTGACTCTTTTATACTCGGCTTCAAGCTGCGGCAGATGGTCTTCTGCATACTCACTATTCTCAGCACGGCTCATTACTTCCAACTTTTTGCACAGATCGGAGAGGGTCATAGCACCAAGCGTTGCACTACTTGACTTCAGTGTGTGTGATGCATGTCGCAACTGTGTCGCATCTCCTTGAGCAACAGCTTGTGCGATCGCACTTATTAGTTTTGGAGCATCTTCGAGGTAGCAATCAATTATCTCAGCCACGACAAGGTCAGCCTTTTCTCCTATCATGTTCCGGAATGATTGCAGCACATTGGCATCAATCGCAGTGAGGAGTGAGGAGTGGGGAGTGGGGAACTCGGCGTCCCCTTTGGGGATTAGGGGCAATGGGGAGTGATTTAGGAGTGAAGCTGATTGTCTGGCTTGTTGGCTCTTGCCTTCTTCCCTACTCCCTACTCCCCATTCCCTACTCCCTACATCTAGTTGACACTTACTCAGGGCTTGGATTAGTTCCTCTAGCCGTATAGGTTTACTGATATAGTCATCCATGCCCGCCTTCAGGCACTCCTCTCGGTCACCCTGCATGGCATTTGCCGTCACTGCAATAATTCGGGGGCGTGGGTTGTCGAGCGGTTCCTGGCAAATGCGGCGAGTCGTTGCCAAACCATCCATGTTTGGCATCTGCACATCCATCAGCACCACATCATAGGACTGGCGATGTAGAGCTTCCAGCACTTCCAATCCATCGCTGGCGACATCAGCTTGATAGCCTATCAGTTTCAGTAAATGTAAAGCTACTTTCTGATTCACTCTATTGTCCTCGGCTATCAAAATCCGCAGGGGCAATTCTGTGGCTAGTTGGGGATTGAGCTGAGGTAGGCTCGCCTGGGCGGGCTTTACGGGGATAGGCTGTTCACCCAGGATATGGTTCAAGACATTGTAGAGATGGGATTGTTTAATCGGTTTGGTTAGGAAGGCTGCCAAATCCACGGGTATTCTTGTCGCGTCACCCACGTCTGGTCTGTCGATAGATGTCAACATCACTAAGGGCAACGTTTGGGAGCTAGGCTGCTTGCGGATTTCTGTCGCTAGAGTGATGCCATCCATTTCGGCCATCTGCATGTCTAGAATTGCCATGTCAAATGCTTCCCCTTGACGAAGCCAGTTGAGGGCTTCATTACCAGATTCAGCGGTGCGGGTGAGCATTCCCCACGACTGGGCTTGCAGGCTTAAAATTTGCCGATTGGTAGCGTTATCATCCACAATCAGCAGTCGCTTACCATCTAACTGAGGGGATTGATTGTCAGACTCAATGAGTGAGCAATTAGCGTCTGATGCAGCAACAATGGTGAAATAAAACGTGGAGCCATGAGCCACTTGACTTTCAACCCACATCCGACCGCCCATCCTTTCACTGAGCTGTTTGCCAATGACTAAACCCAACCCAGTTCCACCATAATGACGAGTAGTCGAAGAATCGACTTGACTGAAGGACTTGAACAGGCGGTCTATTCGGTCGGCGGGAATACCAATACCTGTGTCTTTAACGGCAAATTGAATTTCGTAGGTAGGCCAGAGGCTTTCTTCTGCTCTTGCCTCTTTCCCCTTGCCTCTTGCCTCTACTGAAACCACCACTTCTCCTGCCTCTGTGAATTTAACCGCATTAGTGAGCAAATTCACTAAGATTTGACGCAAGCGAGTGGAATCTCCCACAATCGTTCTGGGAGTTTGAGGATGGATTAAATAGGCTAATTCAATTTCTTTTTCTGCTGCTTTGAGAGCCAGTAGGTCAAGGGATTCTTCAACACACGTTCGTAGATTAAAAGAATGCTTCTCTAGCTCTAGTTTGCCTGACTCAATTTTCGAGATGTCAAGGATGTCATTAATCAGCGTCAGTAAAGCATCGCTACTACTCTGGGTGGTTTCGACAAAATCACGCTGTTGGGGCGTTAAGTCTGTGTTGAGTAGCAGACCCGTCATACCAATGATGGCATTCATGGGAGTACGAATTTCGTGGCTCATATTAGCCAGGAATTGACTCTTAATGCGGGTTGCGGCTTCAGCGGCTGCCTTCGCCTTTTCCAGTTCTTGATTTGCCTGAGATAATTCCTCAGTGCGCTCTACTAACGATAGTTGTGCGAAATACCGCTCGGTGATGTCGTCGAATAGCCAGAGGCGACCGGGCACATCGCGTACACGAGTAGGGGTGCTAGAGATACTCAGCACTTTTGGCTGTGGCTTTTGAAAAACCCAGTTCCAGTTGCGAATCTCTGCCTGAGGTTTTGTGAAAAATTGTCCTGCTTGTGCTATAATTTCTTGTTGATTAGCAGCAGTAGTGCGTAACACTGCCATAGCCTGAGCAAGCAACGGTGTCTCTACAGCTCCTGGGCGGAGTCCCAGTTGCTTAGCGGCAGCTTGATTAATCCAGCCTTGCTCACCGCTTTCGTCAATGAACACTACTCCCTGATGGATGGTCTGTAACATCGCACCGAAGCGTGCCTGTAGCTTGTCAAGGCGTAAGGTCGTATCGCTAAATTGCAGCAGGGTGCGTAACTGACCGAGCAGGGAGTCAATAAATTGTTGCAGGTGTGATGAAATATCAATCTGGCGCTTCCAGAGCAGCAGGATGGCTCCGTGTCCCGTCCCTGCCTCCCCCGGAGTTTGGGGAGCTTGCAGGGGTAGTACAGCAAGAGACTGGGTTCCTTGGGCTAGCAGAACATGGGAAGCACCAGGGATAGAGGGATAGTCGGCATAATAGAGGCAACGGTTTTGAGCGATCGCTTCCTCAAAGAGTGCGGGAGTTGTTAGTTGATCGGGTAGAGCCTTCGGCGGCAGACAGACCAAGGCTTGGGCTGTAACGTCGTCGAGTTGACGCAATGCGATCGCCGCGTCGGCACCGGCATAGTCACGCAGTAAGGTGACGGCTTGACTGAGGAGTGTATTGGCTGTAGTAGCAGTGCCTTTAGCCCCACTTGTTGTATCGACTTTTGTAAGAGTCGCCAGCATCGATTGAGAAGCCAACCGCCACTCAATGCCCAGCAAGAAACGGCGTCCCAGGGTGCCGAACGCAGCCACACTGCCCAATTCAATTGACTGTAGCACCTGTGCCAGTCCATCCCCATGCAGCAGTCCAAACAGCAGGGGGCAAAGCCCTACCAAGGGAGCAACTTGCAGCGTTGGCAGGGGTAATATTGTGCAGCCGATCAGAAGCCATAGGGTTAGTAGCTCCCTGGGTGCCCATCCATCCAACACGCCTACTGCGATCAGGAAGATTGTTAGCCCTAGTAAGATAGGACTAAACGTTGGTAGCCAGTCAGGATGACGAAGCCTCAACAGTGAACGTCCAATACTTCCGGTTAAGCGGCAATACATGAAGCGATCGCACTTGTGACTACGTCGGGTGCGCTGATATGAGGTAGATGTCCCCTTGCAGCGATGTTAATGAGCTTACTGTGAGGGATTTTATCTGCCATGTAGTGACCGACCTCAGTTGGCACAGCAATATCATCACTTGCCTGTAAAATCACAGTGGGTACCTTCAGTCGCGGTAACTCGACTCGGTGGTCGGACTGGTAAATTACCTTAGCGACAGCTTGTGCGATGTCGGGACGCACAGCCGCAAGTGTCTGGGCAAACTCTGCCGCTAACTCCGGTTTATCTTGGGTTGCCATTGCTATGGGAGCAAAGCCACTCGCCCAAGCATAGTAGTTAGCTGACATCGCTTCATAAAACGCATCTAACTCATGCTGCTCAAAGCCACCCAGATATCCGGCATCGTTGAGATAACGAGGGGACGCATCAATAAAGATGAGTTGGCTGAAACAATCAGGTTCGACTAATGCCGCCAGTAGGCTAACCATCCCACTGACCGAGTGACCAACCAAGATGCACTTGCTTAGCTTTAAATCCGCACACAAATCCAGCAAATCCTCAGCATAGCTGTAGAGGCTGCTATAGCGGCGCGGACTATAGGCAGAAAAATCTGACTTACCCGCTCCCACATGATCGAACAGTACGATGCGAAAATTAGACGAGAATGCTGCTACTTGATGTCGCCAAGCGGTCTGGTCAGAACCGAAGCCGTGGGCAAAGATTATAGTCTGACCCCCATTACCCAGTATTTTTACATTATTCCGCTCAAGGATACTAGTTGCCATAGGTCGGTTCTCTTCATCGCTATCATCTATGAGCCTATCCGAAAAATCCTGAGGAGTACAAACTATAGCAATCCTAAATCAGTTGTGATACTGAGTTGCTGTCTAACGTAGAATTTAACGAACCACAGAGTCACAGAGGACGCTGAGGTAAGAGAAAGAGAGAGTTATACGTTTGAATGCAACTTGGTATGAGAGCATCCTAAATTTATCTGTGTTCATCTGTGTGCATCTGTGGTTCACTTTTCTTACGAATCATTTAGGACTGCTATAGACCAGGTTGGCATAAATAATTAGTTTCTCTTGAGAACCCCATCAATGGTGTTTAACAATTCCTTAGTTGTATAGGGCTTGGATAAAAAGGTTTTAACACCAAAGCAACGTGCTTGCGCCAGCTTATCATTGGATACCAGTCCGCTAACAGCAACAATCTTGACCTGCGGGTCAATTTTTCGCAAGGTCCGGATGGTAGTTGGACCATCCATTTCGGGCATCATCATGTCAATCAATACAAGACTGATTTCTTCTTTGTGCTGGGCATACAACGCGATCGCCTCTATGCCATCATTGGCAGTTAGTACCCTGTAATCGTTTGTTTCCAGTGAGCTTTGAGTAATCTTACGAATTGCTAGTTCGTCATCGACAACGAGAATAAGTTCTCCATGCCCTCTAGAAAGTTCAATGTCGTCGAGTGACAGCGTTTGACTCTCCTGTACTGCTGGCAAGTACACCTTAAATTCTGTGCCTTGTCCGATCTCGCTATACACATTGATAAACCCACCGTGACTTCTGATGATCGCAATTACCGTAGAAAGACCAAGGCCAGTCCCCTGTCCCAATTCTTTTGTGGTGAAAAACGGCTCAAAAATCCGATCCAATGTTTCCCCAGGCATGCCTGTTCCCGTATCTGAGACACTAACCACAATATAAGGACCGACTTTGGCATCAATATTCAACCGGGCGTAATGTTCATCAATGACAATATTTTCCGCATAGATGCTGAGAGTACCGCCATCAGCCAGGGCATCACGAGCATTGACGCAAAGATTCATGAACACCTGATGCAATTGGGTTGTATCTCCAGCAACAGTCCATAACTCTTGGGGGATATCTATGTCAACTGCAATTGATTTGGGAAACGTTTCTCTAATAATCTGCCTAATTTCTGAGATGATGTGCCGGATTTCTATAATTGTGCGATCGCCTTCAATACCTCGCGCAAATGAAACAACTTGCTTGACTAAATCAGCCCCACGCCTAGCACTCGTTTCCAAAATTGTCAACCACTGCTGAGAGCGCTCATCCGGGAGTTTGAGTTGCAACAGTTGCACTGCCATCAGAATTGGAGCAAGCACATTGTTCAAGTCATGGGCGATGCCGCCAGCCAATGTGCCGATACTCTCCATTCGCTGGGCACGGAGAAACTGCGCTTCGAGTTGTTTCTTCTCTGTAATGTCGGTGTTGACAACAAGAATTGATTTAGGTTGCCCCTCAAGTCCGCGCACCAGTGTCCAGTGCGTCGCGACGATAATTTCTTTTCCCTGTTTGGTAACTTTACGCAACTCCCCTTGCCACTCGCCTGTCTCGGCAAGGGTCTTTTGAATTTCCTTGTGCTGAGGTGTGGTTTCCCTGTATAATATCTCAGATGCATTTGTTCCCAGAACTTCCTCTGCCTTCCAGCCGTACAGACGCTCGGCACCTTTGTTCCAGAATAAAATCTGGTTGTCCAGATCTCGCACAAAAATTGCTTCTGTTGAGACATCGAGCAGAGCAGCTTGTTCACGAATTTTCTCCTCGGCCTGCTTGCGCTCAGTGATGTCCTTCATGAAGCAGTGATGCCCGATAAATCGTTCTTGTCCATCGTAAGCGGCAATCATCACCACCTGCTTATAAAAGATAGAGCCGTCTTTACGTACACCTCTTGCTTCAGCTTCCGCCTTACCAAAGTCAAGCATTTGTAGGTAGGCAAGTCTCAGTTTTTGTACGTCTTCAGGATGTACAGTAGCCTGCCATTCAATGCCAATCATTTCTTCAGGCTCGTAACCGACAGCATTGGCATAGGCTCTGTTGACAGCAAGATAGCGCCCTTGAGTGTCTAGCCGCGAGATTCCCTCTACAGCATTTTCAAGGGCAGCTCCTAAATCGCGCAGTTCTTCCTCTACGGAGTTTCGCCCTGTGATGTCTCGATCCATACCCCGATAACCCTGGAAGTTACCCTCGGAATCGAAGAATGGAACTCCACTGGTTTCAAGGACAACTAAATGACCATTTTTATGGATGTTGATGGTTTCAACACAGGAAAATGGCAGGGCTTGGGCAGCAAGGGGTTGTAAAATTTTAGCAACACGGGCAGCTTCTTCGCTCGGCATAAAGTCGAAGGAGGTCTTGCCGAGCAATTCTTCTGGTTCGTAACCTAATATGTCACGCACTTTTGGACTGACATAGGTATAGACAGCGTTCTCATCCACCTCCCATACCCAATCACTAGTGGTTTCCACTAAATTGCGGAAGCGCTCCTCGCTTTTCCGTAGCGCCTCCTCTGCCTGCTTGCGCTCAAGTTCTGCCTGTTTGAGAGCGGTGATGTCACGAGCGATCGCATAGATTAAACCTTGCTCAGTAGCTGGAACGGCTGTCCAGGCAAGCCACTTGTAGGAGCGATCGCGATCGCGATAGCGATTCTCGAAGTAGATGGTGGGTTCGCCACAGATGAGCTTCTCCACTTCGGCGAGGGTTAGCGCTTGGTCTTCAGGATGAACAAAATCGAGAAACGGTCTACTTTGGAGTTCCTCGTTAGTGTACAAGAGTGTTTTTTCAAACGCCGGATTCAAGCGCTTAAAATAACCATCGAAACCGGCGATACACTGCATATCGAGGGAGAGGGTGAAGAAGCGATCGCGCTCTTCCTGTGCTCGCTTGCGCTCAGTTATATCAGTGGTAAAGCACCGGGTGTGGCTAAACTTACCATCCTCCCACCGCGCGTTCGAGTTGATCAGTACATACCGGAGTGAGCCATCCTTGCACAGGAGCCTTGCTTCGTAGTTTTGTAGGGTTTCGTTCGCGCTCAGCCTTTGAAGAATATCGTCGATCACCGCTTTGTCAGCGTGGAAGTTAGCGATGTGGCGACCGATATACTCCTCACGAGTGTAGCCGAGAAGCTCTAGCTCAGATTTATTTGCCCAGAGGATGACGCCGTTGGCATCCACACAATGCAGACCAACAGTGCCATTTTCCAACAAATCTAGGACTTCTTGCTCCCTACAATAGAGCTTGGCTTCCAGCTGCTTGCTCTCTTGCATAGCATGGGCTAAATCCGCCGAATTCCGTCGTAGCTCAAGTTGTCTAATTACCTGGCGACTTAATGCTTGCAATGCCTCCAACTGTTGGGACTGGAGTACCCGTGGCACGTAGTCAATCATGCAGAGTGTTCCGAGGGCGTATCCTCCAGACGAGATGAGGGGTACGCCTGCGAAAAACCGAATGCGAGGCTCAGAGGTTACTAAAGGGTTAGTGGCAAATTGTTCGTCAACCAGAGCATCCGGGACAACTAATACTTCATTTTGCTGGATTGCATGCAGCCAGAAGTCGATTTCACAGGCAGTTTCCGCTATCGTTACACCAAAGGCTGACTTCAAGCATTGGCGATCGTTATCAATCAGCGTCATGAGCGCAATTGGCGTTTGACAAATTTGTGCGGCTAAACGTGTGATATCGTCGAACGCCTCTTTACGCTCAGTGTCGAGAATTTTGTACAGGGAAAGAGCCTCAAGCCTCGCCGTATCATTATCAGGCAGTGCAGCTTTCATATGTTTAAATCTATCCTCTTATCTAGTAATTTTAATTTTATTTAAGTGTATAATAAAAAGATTTTATTCAACCCGGTTTAGTGTTAATACTGTTCGGTTAACCTCTCCTCGATCTTTAAGGAGTGGGAGATAGATGTAGCTTCTATGTTAGACAATGCTCAAACTGTGATAAATTCAGGCTTAAAAATGTCTCGCCTCTCTCCAACTAAACAGCATGCAGTCGATAGCTTTGCGATTACCTTTGCGCCGTTATCGCTGACAGAAATCTATGCTCTTGCGGATGATCCAGCGAACGGGGCAGTAGTACTAATGAGTGGGACAGTACGCAATCAAACCGATGGTAAGTCGGTAGTAGCACTAGAGTATCAGGCTTATGAACCGATGGCAGTGCAGGTGTTCACCTCAATCGCTGCCCAGATCCGTCAGACATGGCCTGATGTCAATCGGGTGGTGATTCACCATCGCATAGGTCGCTTAGAAATTGGGGAAATAAGCGTGCTGGTAGCGGTGGGGTGTCCCCATCGGTCAGAAGCGTTTGAAGCCTGCAAATATGCGATTGATACATTGAAGCACAACGCCCCCATTTGGAAAAAAGAACACTGGGCGGATGGTTCCAGTAGCTGGGTGAGTATTGGTGCTTGTGAACAAACTGGTGCTGAATGCTAAGGGGTTAGTTGAAGGTTAATACCCAATCCGGCTCTATAACCCCTTTTATCTTTAATTTCCTCCTCTTCTGTTCTCAGTGTCCTCTGTGCCTCTGTGGTTCGTTCTCAAAAAAGTGGGTAGTCACCCCGGATTCGGTATAACAGGTTGGCAGGTTGAACGTTCCAACCCACATTGGGCACCCTCAACTGGCACAATCGGTTTTAAAGGAATTATGGAGATATGACAATCTCGCAGTTAGATTCTGCTCTTAGTCGTTATGAAGCTGCAATAACTGCACTTGAAAAACCTAAGTTCGACGTAACGCTGGATATATTGATATTTCGTTCCAGCTTGCAGCCTAGATCCCCTATTCTAGGACTTACGCAGAAGAAATTCCCCAACAAAGTTAAAAAGCAAGCAATTGATGTTCCCCCCTTTTTAAGGTGGCGTCGGGGGGAGCAAGCTTTCAGGGTTTCAGTGCCTAAGTCCTGTATTCTTTGGTTTTTTGTTGTCTTATATCGAACTCAGGTTGAAAGAGTAGGAATTCTCAGTGCCTTGATTGCTCGGAATGCTGTTCAGTCTGCCTTGAGTGATATCAGCGAAATTCCTCAAGAAAAACTAATTAGAGTTATCGAGTTAGATAATCGATTAAGAGAACAAACCGAAGTCGTTATAAGGAAAGTGGAACTAGCGGAATGGTGTGCTAGCTTCAATCCTCCAAAAGAGGCTTGGTGGTGGTTTCCTGAACCTTCAAACCATCCCTTAGACCGTTTTGACTGGCTTTGGAATATTCTGACAATTGCTTCCCTCACTGCTTCTTTTAGTTTAGTTGGGGATATTGCTCCTCGTTTTTTGACGGGTAGTCCAAGTTTATTAGGCTCTTTAGGTGTCGTCTTTCCGAGTGTGTTGACACTGTTAACCGCTGGTGGAGTGCTAACCCAGACGGGACGAAAATTAATTGAGCCAGTTCTGTTAAAATTCGGTATCAAGAAATATTACTGGGAAGAAATCAAATTTGGGCTATCATTTATACTTTTACTTGGTCTAATTGGCTTTAAGGGTTCGCTCCCCCAGATTGCTGATAGCTTCAATAAATGGGGAAATGAAAAATACAAGGATGGTGACTGGTCAAGTGCCATGTCTGACTATCAGCGGGCTATTAGTCTCGATCCAGATAATGTGCAAGCTCACCATAAATTGGGACGCATTTATGAAGGTCTACAAGATTTAGATAAAGCAAAGGCTGAGTATCGGCTTGCTGTGCAAGGTGGGCTCGGAGAGGCTTTCAGTGATTTGAGTCGTTTTTACATCCAGGATAAAAAGTATTCGGAAGCAGTGTCGTTACTCTGGGAGGGGTTAGACAAAACTCCGCAGCACCAGAGGAGTGTGATATATGAATTGAACAAAAATCTGGGTTGGGCGCGGTTAGAACAAAAACGCTATCCTGAGGCTGATGCGGCACTCAGAGATGCGATTGACATTGAGCCAACCCGCGTCTCTGCTCACTGTCTGTTAGCTCAAGCTTTGGAAGGAAGAGGTAATCCGAAAGAAGCACGCAAAGAATGGGACTTCTGTTATAGACATACCAGTCCCCGCGATCCAGAAGAAGACAAATGGCGTGGAATAGCTAAGCAAAAGTTGTACTCTCAAGGAGAGAAGTAATGTCGCAAAGTGAACACGAAATTATTGAAGTGAGGGGAGGCACTGTAAAGCTGAATGGAGTAATAGTGTCTGTTGGTAAAAAGCTACATTTTGGCGATACGCTGACAGTATCACCGGGTGCAACCGTCAAGGTTCGTTGTAGCAATACCCAAACCAAACTAGTACCTAATGATGGAAAACCGGCTGCCGTTAACGACATCTGTGGATCACGAAAAGTTCGTGGGGTAAATTTTGATATCCCCTACATCATCAGCCCCCTAGACACTCAGATACTGACTGATAAACCAACCCTACGCTGGAATCGTGCAACGGGTGCCAACAGCTTTACTGTAACCCTTCACAATGGGGAACTGAAATGGACATTGGAAGTCAACCGAGATCAGGTTTGTAAAGGGAATGTCTGTGAACTTATTTATCCTGAAGATAAGCCAGGGTTGCAGCCAGGAGTTAGTTACACCCTAGTAGTCAAGGCAAATACAAACCACCAATCAACTGAGGATATATCCCCAGGATTTACGACGCTTAGCAAGGAGGAGGCTGAGGACGTGCGAACAATTGCCAAGCAGATAGAAGCAGAGAATTTACCTGCTATAGAAAAGAGAATAAAGCTTGCTGACTATTATGCAGACCACAATTTGATAGCTGAAGCCATTGAAACCCTCGAAGGATTACCAAAAGCGGAAAAGAGCATAGCTGTTTATCTCCGCATCGGTGTCCTATATTCCTCGATAGGCCTAACTCGTAAAGCAGAGGTTGCTTACAACGAGGCAATTGAATTACCCAAAGTGGCTGAAAATACCCAAGAACTAGCAGCAGTAAAGGTGGGCTTAGGAGAGGTTAAATTCGATTTGAATAATAAGGAGGAGGCAGTACGTTTGCTAGAGGAAGCAAAGGCGGACTATGAAAAACTGGGAGACGCACAACGGGTGAAAGAACTGCAAGAGCGGATAGATAAAATTTCAGTTAGAAATGATTAGGGTTTTGTTTTAAACACAAAAGACTCATCAAGTACTGGGAAATCTTTTATGCCTCAAAGTTCAGAACCCGATCGAAACAACGAATTGCAATCAGCTGAAGCCTACCAGGAGAGTTTAACAGACGCCAAGGCATCCCAGGATGCTTACGGTAAATTGGAAGCGTTGCAGAATTTGGGAAGGGTTTACCGGCATAACAAGAAGTATGATGAGGCAGCGACTTACTATCAGCCTGCCTTGGAATTGGCAAAAGAACTTCAAGACTGCCAACAGGAGGCAATGACACTACTCGCTCTAGGGAGAGTTGCCAAACAACAAGGAAACATTTCTGAAGCGATTAATTATTATAAAAATGCCATCAAGATTGCTGAGTCAATTCGGGGCATGTTCAAGATTGTAGAAAAAGAGGTATACTTCGCGAACTTCTGGGGAATCTATTACGAAGAGTTGATCGAGCTGTTTGGGCAAGATGGCAGAGAAAGTAGTTTACGAGAAGCCTTCACTTACGCTGAACGGGCAAAAGCGAGGGCTTTTCTCGACCAAGTTGCTAATGGCAAGATAGACTTTCGTAAGCGAGTCGATTTCCAACTGTTAGAGAAAGGGAAAACTCTCCTATCTAAAATCGATGAACTCCAGCAGCAGCTTATTGACCTTCAGAGACCTCCGGAAAATAAGTGGGATAATGAGGCGATTGATAAGGTATATAATGAGCTAATGGCTTGTCAAACAGCCTATGAAGATTGGCTAACTCAAGTAAGGAGCCAGAGTTATGAAACGGCTTGTTTAATCAGTGTAGACGTTGCCACTCTCGCTCAAATTCAGCAGTTACTCGACGTTGATACAACTCTGGTTGAATACTTTATCACGACCGAGCGTACTTTTGTCTTCGTAATTACTTGCGATCGCTTTAGCAGCCTTACCTTACCTGTTAGTCGAGAAGCACTAGAAAATAAAATACCTAAATTTCCTCAATACTTATCTAATCTGGATAACCTCCATCCCCCGGAACTGAAACAACTGCAAGAATTGCTGATTGCACCCCTCAAGTCGGCGCTGAATACCGCTAAAATTGGCATTGTTCCCCACGGTATTCTTCATTATCTACCCTTTGCTGCCCTGACGGATGGCGATCGCTATCTCTGCGATGACTACGCCCTATTTACCCTCCCTAGTGCTAGCATCCTACGCTTTTTGCCTAAAAAATGCAGTCCAAGGACTGATAAGCTCTTGGCACTGGGTAACCCGGAGATCGACGAACCACTGCCTGATCTACAGTTTGCTCAAGAGGAAGTAGAAGCGATCGCATTTATGTTTAATACCAAAGCCTTAGTGGGTAAGGACGCCACCGAAAGCGCTATTTGGTCGGAGGCTCCAAAAGCTGAGATTGTACACATTGCTGCTCACGGAGAGTACGATCCGAATAACCCCCTGTTCAGTACCATCTTTCTAGCCAAAGATGACCAGAGAAATGGTCGGCTAGAAGTGCATGATGTTTATGAACTGGATTTGAGGGCTGTTACAAATCTGGTCGTCCTCAGCGCCTGTCAGACTAATCTTGGAGAGTTGAGCAAAGGCGATGAAGTGATTGGCTTGAACAGGGCATTTATTTATGCAGGGACACCTAATGTAATAGCGAGTCTGTGGAAGGTAGATGATCAAGCAACAAGCGTCGTGATGGAGTGGTTTTACACTCATTTGAAAGAGGGCATGGGCAAAGCCGAGGCTTTACAGAAGGCACAGATTGATACCCGCAAAGACCATCCGCATCCCTTTTTCTGGGCAGCATTTGTTTTGGCAGGAGATGGAAGGAGTACGTCAGCGTTTTAGGACTTTAGCGATCGCTTCCTCTAATTCACCCTGACTCAAGTCCGTAATAATAAACACCTCTTGAAAAGTTTTCCCTGCCCTAGCAATTAACTTAAATCCTCCACGAATTGGTACAGACACTTTTAATTCCAGTCTAGGGCGATGACTTCTAGCACGTCCAATCA
>CBDTXL010000091.1:0-15619 GCA_965364435.1 uncultured bacterium | reverse complement strand
CGGACTAGCAAACAGGAAAATAAAGCCACTGTTTCACCTACCACAAAGGCGATGTATGGGTTGACGCCGTGCGTGCAGCTCAAAATGGCAACCAGAAAGCCAACCGTGTAGGGCAGCGTCACTTCAACAAATCTGTTCATTGTTCACCCACAGGAAGCGATGAGCGCCACTACGGCTTCTGGGGAGCGATCGCGTCCGAGGCAAGGGAAGCCAGCAAGACTAGAACACAAGCGAGAGAAATTGCAGGAAACTTCATGGTGAAATATACTACGAGTTTTCCCTGATCTTGCTCTGCATTCTGCTATCTCCATCTCCCAGAATATACTGAAGCGACGCTGATTAACAACACTGTGGGCAAAGGACTGACAAGCCTGAAGGAAACAGGACTCCAGATTTTGGCAGTCACAGCATTCCTCAGCCTCAAGCTGCTGCTAGACTCCAACATGGGCGGCGGCGGCTGGAACGAAATCGATGTCTTGCCCTTGGCTAAACATTACGCTGACCCTACCTGGATTCCAGGAGACTGGTATCTCAATCAACCACCGGGCTATCGGTTGCTATTCCTAGCTTTGTTTGGCAACATCACCGCAGCTTGGGGGTTTTTGGCAACCTCCCTAATAGGAAGGCTCCTATGTTATGCCTTGGTTGCCTCAGGGCTAGTACTTATAGGTCGGAAGCTAAGCCTAAGCTTACCGTTGCTATTGCTGGCAGTTGGCTTATTTCTGTACGTCAATCCTTACCAAAGCGTTGTTGCCTACGAATGGTTAGTGGGAGGGCTGGAACCTAAGTCAGTTGCCTACGGACTGCTGCTATTGGCAATTGGGCTGATGCTGGAGGGTCGTTATTGCTGGATGGCACTCATGCTAGGGCTAGCAACTTCATTTCATGTTTTGGTAGGCGGCTGGGCGTCTCTAGCAGTGGTAGGGTGGCTAATTCTCAGACGCAGAACCGATTTTGGGGATATCCGCTATCTGGGGTCAGTCCTTCTAATCTACCTGGCAGCGAGTGCGTTGGCTGTTTGGCCGGTGCTGGAGCAGTTGTTCAGTCCTACCCCCACAGTTCCTGTAGAGCCTTCCTATATATATGTCTTTCTGCGGTTGCCTCACCATCTCAACCCCTTGTCCTGGTCCCCGGACTGGTGGATAAGACCTATATTGTGCCTGCTGATACTAGCCCTCAGTGTCGGCATGCTCAGGCGCAAGCGGCAGTCTGAGAAGTTATCCGGACAGTACGCAACTTGCGTGGAACTGGCTGAGTTCACTCTGATCACTTTGGTGCCCTTCCTTCTGGGACTAGCCATTGCCCCTTTCGACTCCCAGGGAAGGTTATTGCAGTATTACCCCTTCCGGCTGGGTAGCATAATGCTGCCACTCAACACCTCTTTGGTGTTTGCTTGTGCTCTTGAGCAGACCTTCACTGGTAGAACGCGGCGAGTATTCTTACTGGTCTGTATCGTGGTGCTAAGTTGGCTGTGTAGCCTCCAGGCTTTAAGCTTGAGTGAGCAGATCCAGGATCTGCGCCAATTTCCTAGTGCAGATCAGGAGGTAGACCCTCAATGGAAAGATATGTGTGCTTGGGTTCGCAATCATACGCCTCAGAATGCCGTTGTTGTATCTCCGCCAGTGGAATTTGCAAACTTCACCTGGCTGACGGAGCGCCCAACGATCGCTAAATTTAAGTTATTGCCCCAGAATAAGGTCAGAATATTGGCTTGGTATGAGCGTCTGGGTCACTTGAGCGGTAATCTTTCCTCATGGCCGATCATGCATAGCAAAAAGGCTAGTAAAAATGAGATTGAGAGGGCGCTCACTAAGGGCTACAATAACTTGACAACTGCCCAGGCTGAGGCATTAATGGTCAAGTATGGAGCGGACTATCTCGTGACTGGTATTGGACACCATCTAGATCTGGCGATCGCTTACCGGAACTCACGCTATATTCTCTATGGGAAGACACATCCAAGTCTCGATCAACAAAGAGTCATTAGTCATTAGTAGTTTAATGACTTCCGAAGCGCTTGACTACTTTATTAGTCTCCATAACAGAATTTTGCGGTCATTAAAGCTAATATTCTGTTCATACACAAGTTCAAACTTAGAATTTTTATACTTCTCAAGTCCAGAGCGTATTAATGAAGCTGGAGGGACGGTTTCAAGCAAGAACACATCACTAAAGTTTCGAGAGATTTCCGGCAACTTTTCTTTGGGAATTTCTGCAAGTTTTTTCGGACTCTCTACCAGCTGAAGCCGAACTTTTGAGTCAAGGATATGGCTGATAGACAAAATTCGATCATAAGCACTATCACTGCACAAAAGTGGGGAAGGAGACTGATTAATAATGTTCGCTACTTGTCCATTGTAGTAGTCAGTATACTTATTCCACCAAGTATCGGCTTGGGCAATTAGTACACAGGAGATCACTCCACATGAAACCAGGGCAACCGTAATCAACCGCCAGAGCTTCTGCTGCCAGATTCCAGCACCAACAGCACTCATTTTAGTGGAGATAAGATAGGCAACAGTCACTTGAATTCCCAGGTAGCTAGGGAGTTGATATCGTGCAATGGTGGAGCGCCTCCCTCCTGAAATTAGATCCGGCAGTACTAGAGGTAGAGTAGTGGACGCCATTAGTAACAGAACAAATAGCCAAGCTGCTTTGGGTGTCTTGCTAAAGAGAAAATAAATTGCATACACTACCAAAATCAAAAGGAGAATAATCAAGTACGTTGTCGGATGATCAAAACCAAACTGCACGTCGAAAGGGTCATCGCTTCCAAATTTCACATCCAAAAAGCTACGGACTAGATTTGTTACCCACGTTTGATAAAAGTTTAGGGGAGGTAAGTCTTGAATAACCCATCCCCATCTCTTGCTCGCGAGGGTTTCGTTGTGGAGAAAGATGACAATCCAGGGCAAAAAAATTGACAGTCCTGCCGTAGCTGCCAACAGGTAAGCTCTAAGTCTTTGATTCCACCGCAAACGCTCGATGATGAGGACATAAATTCCCTGGGCAATCGCCACAAGTCCAGAGAAGAGATGGGAATAGAGTGCGAATGTTAAAGTTACTCCATAGATTTTCCAACTCCACTTTGTGTTGACTCGCAGGGCGTAGAGTAGAGAGGCACTCGATAGCAGGACAGTTACTGTCCACAAGCTATACTCTCGAACTTCTTGGGCATACAGCACATGGATTGGTGAAACGGCAACTAGAGCGATCGCAATCCATCCTGTCAACGAGGACTCAAATAATTCCAGGCACAGCCAGTAAAGGCACGGGAATACGAGTAGGCTAATGAGAGCGGGAAGACTTCTCTTCACGGTTAGCGAATTACCAAACCATTGCTCCCAGAACCTGGCGATTATGTAATACAGTGGCGGATGGTTAGGAGCATCGAGCGCTAAAACCTGGAGCGTATCCCAAAGACCTCTTTCGGAATTAGGGCTTTGATATTTCTGTAACTCTTCGACGCTAATTTCACGACCCGTGTAGAGCGCTTGGATGATTTCATCGCCTGTATAACCCGCAATCCGGGATGAAGAGAGGGTTTCATCGCGCCAATAGATTTTTTCGTCAAGATTAACGAACCGAAAAAAGACGCCGAGTAACAACACAACGATCACTAAAAACCGTACCCAAGTTAGAGGGAACTTCCAAGACTGTATCAATTTGCTCTCCTTCCACACCACGAGTTACACTCCACAAAATTATTCCAGCACTCAGGTACTCAGAAAGTAAAGATTGTTTTTGTTATAGGGTACCAGCCGGAGCCTGTCATTTTTACAAGCAGCGAATCCAGTAAGTTGCCTTTCGCTCACGCTCAACCCAAGAAACCCAACCAATTGGGTTGAGTAACGAACCCAACCTACAAAGGTTACATGCTCCCGTACCAGCCGACCTATTTTGTGAGAAAATATTTGGAAAGTTTTCGCCTATGCGACAAATGGACATTTAAATAATGTGCAGTATGGATTGAGTATGAAGATAAAGTCATTTTTGTCCAGAAAATTGCTATTATCACTGGGGAAGTTTTTCTTATTAGCGCTAATTTTTGGTATTTGCTATACGCAAGAACCTCTATATACCAAAAATCAAAATACAAAGTTTCTTTATGGATTAGCCAAGGCTGGCGTCGGTTTTTTGAAAGAAGACTGGCTAGCTAATACGATAGACCCTCTTCCCGTTTTTAGTTTTTTTGTTACAGTAACTTATCGTTATTTAAGTGAATATGCATTTTATTTTTATTATTTTATCATTTTTGGATTTTATATGTATAGTAACTTAGGAATTGTTTCTAATATCTATAAAATAGAGCGTAAAAAGCTAAAATATCTTGTTTATCTTGCCCTGATTCTTGCCGTTCACTGTATCGACATAAAAATATTTGATTTTGAAACAGCGTTTCATCTTCACGCTGGCGTGGCTCTTCAATATGTACTAGGTTCATATTTTCAACCTAGTACATTCGGGGTTTTTCTAATCTTTTCCATATATGCTTTTTTGCGGCAAAAGTCTTTCTTTGCAGTATTTGCTTTGGCTTTTGCCGCAACAATTCATCCCACCTATATTAGTAGTGCGGCAATAATTACTTTGTCGTATATGATTATTCTCTACAAACAAGAAGGTAATCTCAAAAAAAGTTTATTAATTGGAGCTTTGGCTTTTATTTTAGTTTTACCAGTATTTACTTATATGTACATAACGTTTGAACCCACATCTCCTGATATTGGAGAAAAGGCTAAATCTATTATTGTAAATTTTAGGATTCCCCACCATTCTCTTCCAAAATTTTGGCTAGAGGATTCAACAGCTTATTTTCAAACTTTAGTAGTTTTTTATGCGATCTATCTAGTTAGAAAGACGCAGCTCTTTATCGTAATGTTTTTGCCAGCTTTGACGGCTACTATTCTAACTATACTTCAATTGTTTATAAACAACAATACTATAGCTTTTATTGCTCCCTGGCGTTTTTCTGCTTTTCTAGTTCCTATGGCAACCTTTATAATAACGGCTTATTGGGTGTCAGCGATATTTGATAAATTTCGCGAACCAATTTTTAATAATAAGAGGTTGATTGCAAACTTGAGTTTGTCGCTAATCGTTATCCTTTTTATCGTTGGCTCAGTTAAACAAGTAAAGGAATTTACACAAAAAGATAACAATAGACCAATGATGGATTTTGTCCAAAAAACAAAACAATCAGGAGATACATATTTAATTCCTTTTGATGTTTCCGAGATAACAAAAGACAGAAAATTTAGAAACTTGGAAAAATTTAGACTCTACACAGGGGTTCCTATTTTTGTTAACTTCAAGTCTCATCCTTATAAAGATGTAGAAATTCTAGAATGGTACAAAAGAATTTTAATTGCACAGCGTTTTTATGAAGCGAAAGATAATACAAGCTGTGATTTATTAAAAGATATATCAGTAAATTATAGAGTAACTCATGTAATTTTTCAAAAAAACTATTCTTATACCCAGTGCGCTCGCTTAGAAAAACTATATGAAAATAATTATCATGTAGTTTATCGCATTAATAATTAATGACGGCTATTTGAGTTCCAGTATCTTGTAAGACTGATTTTGAAACGCGATCGCAAATTCAGAAGGCTTTTTTGCCGATACAACCCAATAGTTGATTGGAAAGCGGGACTTCAACAACTTGACATCTTTATCCTGTAGGTGTTCGTATAGACTCTTCAGCTTCTCGTTTGCCTTCTCAAGCTCAAGTTTCTCTTGGGTGATGTCAAACCCCAGAACCTTGATGCGTTCCGCCCAGACTTGCACAAACGATCGTTCCCAGAGTATGGCTGAAGCATCCTTCCATGTTATAAAAACTGGGCGTTTTGCCAAGGCGCGAAAATATCTCCCCTCCCTAGCCGCAGGAGAGACAAGGAATACTGCCTTCGGGCTAGTATTAACAGTTGCCCAGTTAGCAATCTCTTCAATAGAGGATGTAGGGCGCTGGAGTAACGCCATTTCTAGACTCTGAGTCTTCGCTAGGCGACTACGAAAATTTCCTACCCCTGCGAGAAAAACGCCCACTGCGATTAGCAAGGCTAAATGGCTAGAACTCTCCTTGGCAAGGAGGTAATCCCCCAGCGGCTGCCAGATTAGAGCAATCAAATAAACGGCAATGATTATATAGAGTCCCACGGGTGTATGCCAGAAGAAGATGCTGACGCAAAAGGCGATTGCCCAGAAAATGCCTCTGTGCCTTCCCTGTCTGGTTTCAACATTCAGGGCACATAATGACGTTAGTGCAATGCCTGCAAAGCAATACCACAAGTCAGTTCCTCTAGCGGGATGCATGACTAGCATTGAAGGAGACTTGAAAAGGTAGGCCGCAAGAATTGCATAAAGTAGCCAAAGTAAGCTAACGCCAGTCCAGATCACACCATGTTTGAACAGCTTTTCCAGCTTCTGGCGATTCTGATAGAGAAGAGCGACAAATGCAACAACCAGAACAACAAACTTGGCGAATTCTTCCCAATCCCAGCTGAGTGGATAAAGATGATGGGAAAAACGCAGTTGAGTGGCTAAAAGCCACAGGTGATTATCTGGGGCATTCCGATCAAATGCCGAGATTGTCACAACTATGGTGGGAGACGCTAATACTAGGAACAGTCCAAAAGCCCTGAGCCACTTTTTCCAGGCTTGTCGGTAAGTAGCATCAAGCAGAAATACAGCCCCTAAATAGGTTAGGGCATAGGTGCCGTACATACAGTTGAGGTTAAACCCGATCGCTGTCCAAATGGCACAGGGAATCGGACGCGAGTTATAGAATGAGGCGATCGCTAATAGAAAAAAAGGAATGGATAAACCCGTCTGCTCAAAATATTTCTCAACGATAGTGCCATTCCCAAGAATCGGAGTGAGAGCTAAGGCAAATATCGCGATCGCTCCCACAATTGCTAATTTGGATTCATTAGCCAATGTTCGAGCCAAGTTTCCCGCCGCATAAATAACTAACAGCCTTTCCAGCACAAATAAACCTAGAAGCAGCGGTTCTAGAGGGATAACACGAGCCATCCAAGCCACTATACGCCACAGCAGAGCCGGGTAATCTAGTAAAGTCACCGCAAACGGATCGTTGGGATAAAGCGAAGGATTGTTCAGTAAATGAATCAGGGGAATTTGTATAGCCTGGTTAATTTCATATAGGGTATATCCACTAACCAGGAAGGAAAGTATAAATAAGATAAATCCATACATGTAAAAAGGCTGACTAAGGTCTAATAACAGAAATCTCCTGATATCACCCCAAATCCTTAATCTATTTTTTAATTGAGTTGCCATCGGATTTATAAATTTAATCAGAATTCTGAAGATTTGAAGGAAGTTGTGAGGGTTGAACCTTGTGCAATCGCGCCGCTAATAAAACTCCCATTAGCAAAAGCCCACCATAGAAGTAATGGGAAATTAGGATTTTGGATATCAAAAACATGAGAGTTGGATCATCTAGTTTAAAGCGTTTTACTGGCAGTGACATTAATAGAACGCTTAGCATGATCAGGTTAAACCAAAAACGTTCCCTAGGCACGGCTAATCGCTTGCCAAGATATAGAGATAAAGGGAGTAGCAAAAATAGATAGTAGTGCGTCCAGGAAATTGGACTGATGATTACTGCCATACAAAGAACAATAGAAAACTCTACGTTCTGTTCTTCTGGGGTAATAGGTGGTTTTGAACGCCAACAAATCCAGATAGCTCCCCCTACTAGCAATGAGAGCAACAAATATCGTATAACTTTAAACTGCCACCCCATGACCAGAGGCTGCCAGTTGAATAAGTTACCGTCAGTTAGTAAGCGCGCTAAAAAGCCATCTAGCGATTGAACATTGTAGGCAGCTACTGGATTTCCGGCATTAGGTTGAACACACTGCTGAAGCCAGACTTGATGTAAATCAATGCCAAACAGGAGCAGGGATGCTCCCACAATTGCCACAGTTGCCACACTCATCCCTAGTAAGCCTCGCCAGCGTCCTCTTAGTAAAAAATAGACGCCAAATATAAATAGGGGCAGTTTAATTAAAGCAGATATTGCTAGGAGGATTCCGCTCCAAACTTCCCGGTTAGTTCCCAGGCAAATTAGGGCAGCTACTAACAATAAAAGAACGAAATGAGTAGAATTACCTTCCCTTAGACTGTAAGATAGGGGACCATTTATCGCAAAAAGTCCTCCTATTAATAGCATTTCTTCTTTAGAAGCATTTCTAGATCTTATTAAAATGTAAAAGACTGCACCTAAGCATAAAATACTTAAAATAGAAACTAAAGTTTGAGCAGCACCTAGATTAAGGATAGAGAAGGGTAGGCATAACAGAGCAATAATTGGCAGGTTGACAAACCCGGTATGACATTCCTCTTTGTATAGACTTGCAGGGTCTTTAAATATAAGTTGTCCTGCTGGATAATAGGCTTTGTTGAAATCATTAAATAAAGTCGATGGTTGAGAAACCTTCAAGAGAAAGATTACCATAATCAAGGCTGGAATTCCATATCCCCAAGCCAAGCTCCATCGCTCTTTTAGAACTCTTTTTCCAATTATATTCAGTCCTACAGCAACGATAATTATAAGGAGGTAAATGGGGTAAACTATCACTGGAAGTTAAATTTAAAGCTGGTAATTGGGTAAATTCAAGAGAATAGCTATCCCGCCATTGTGTCGGAGAGGCTATTAAGGTTATTTGGGTGATGCTTTCACAATGCAGTCCGCTTGCAAGACAACTAAGTCCTTGGTTTGGAAAACAGTACACTGCTCCACAACCCCTAACAAGGCAGGAACTTTTCCCTGCTGGAGCGCTGCTACCTCCTCTTTGATTAGCTGAAACCTTCTGAACCAGCCATTGTTGTGCAAATATTGGGCCGTAGACCATTCCCGATCCAGCAGCCAAAAATCTACCCCATACTGCCGAATCAGATTTTGAGCCTCTGCTAAGTTCTGACTGTACTGAGCGCGAATTAGCTCAAAGAACCGTTGGCGAATTTGCTGATAGTAGCGCTTATGGTAAGGAATATAATATTCCCTGCCCATCAAAATCGAGCGCCGGGAAAAGGTCGGTAAGTTATTCGCCTCTTCTGACAAAGAGGCGATGAGAATATTTTTTGGCTGCTGGGCAAAGAACTCATATAGAGGTGGTACACGACCTACGACATAGCCAGCCAAGGGAAAGTTTTTCACAAAGCTGGGATAGAAGACAAGTCCAGCCCCAATCAGGAGAGTTGTCCCCATTGCCAACAGCTGAGGCTTGGAAAAGCGATTTTTACCATGCTGTCTTAGCCAACCGAGAACCGCATCTAGGAGCAATGTCAGCGCTATTCCCGTTGCTATGGTTAAGAGAAGCCGAAAGGTATAACTTGTGTAGCGGCTGGGTAGATGAAGCTTGAACAGCAGGGCATGGGCGGCAAAAAACATCCCGATAGACGCCAGGATTATCTGAGGAAGGAGCATCAAGCTGGGCGTCAGATACCGAGACAGGGGGAATTTAGACCCAAACCGCAGCAGCACTGGCAACAACAACCCAAGGCACAGCGTTGGCGGTGTAAACACTGGTAGCCCAAACATGCCACTGCGTTTGCCAGTGATGAAAAACCGCCAAAGGTCTCTTTGAAAAACAGCAGACTTCCCCTTCCAGAAATCAGGTATTTGCTTAGCTTGAGCCGCTGTGTAGGCGGGTCCAAATTTATTGGGGGTCAATGCATAGGGCAACAGTACAAGCAGGCTTACTCCCAGACCAGTAGCACACAACCAGTAGTCTTGTCGATCTGGCGAAAGCCTCAGCCGTCCATCTTCCAAGCGCAGCAGCCGCAGAATTAGAACTCCAGCACAGATGAACACACACTGGGGGTAAAACAGTCCTAAAAGAGCGATCGCCACTGCACAAGGAAGCAATGAGCGTTGCAACAAATAGTACATAAACACCACAAACAGCGGATACAGGAAAGCTCTAGGAGTGGCTGATGCCAAGTCATCGGTCATCCAGAGACTTTGATTTAGCAGCAACGTGGCGATAAAGCCAGCGATCGGGACTGGTAAAATTTCCATGCAGACCCCGAAGCAGTAGCCAGTCGTGAGCAGTCCCAGTACAGGCGGTAGGAGCTTATGCAAAAGCAGGGGATTGATGCCCAAATAGGTCATCCACTGGTAAAGGGCGGTATAGCCAGCAGGGGCGACGGACTGAAAATAATCGGCAATATAATCCTTGGGAAACAGCTCAGCATCCAAAAAACGCTGCATCCAAAACACATGTTCCCGCGCATCATCGGCGATGACGTACTCACCACTAAAAGCCTGCTGTAGCCCCAGAAGGGCGTAAATGGCTGAAAATGTTAGGCTCAAACTGAACCAAAACACCACTTGAGAGCGAGATGTCTTGGTAGTCGGAGCCGTTAAAAATCTGTGCAGGTGTGTAATCAGCATTAAGAGCCTAAGACACTTAGGAAGTCAAAGTTGTTTTTGTTATAGAGTACCAGCAGACTTGTCTTGAAACTACTGAGTGCTGAGTGCTTAGTGCTGAGTCAAATGAAAACCCCTAGCAGGTAAAGGCTCTACCAATAACGAATGACCCATGACCGACAAGTGAAGACAATTATCCAATATCCACAGCTACCATGCTGACTGCACGCTTACGTAACTTTCTCAGTACCCCAATCTCAAAAACACCTAAATCTCAAGTGATCTTCTGGTTCAGTTTGAGCTTGACATTCGCGGCGATTTACAGTTTGCTAGCGCTGCGGGAGGCTTTTAGTAGCGAATATGTGGTGCAGGACGATGCGCGACAGCATGTGTTTTGGATGCTGCGGTTTATCGACCCAGAGTTATTTCCCAATGATTTAATTGCAAATTATTTTCAATCCGTCGCGCCAGTGGGATACTCCACTCTCTACCACCTGGCAGCATTGGTGGGCATTAATCCACTGGTCTTCAATAAACTCCTGCCACTGATGCTGGGACTGATTACTTCCGGCTATTGTTTTGGTGTCTGCTTAGAGATGTTGCCGCTGCCAGCTGCTGGCTTTATCGCTACATTGCTGTTGAATCAGAATCTCTGGGTTAAGGATGACTTGAGTTCCGGCACGCCCAGAGCCTTTGTGTATCTCCTGTTGCTCGCATTTTTGTACTATTTGTTGCGGCGTTCATTACTTCCTTGTTTGGCAGCGATCGCACTCTTAGGATTGTTTTACCCCCAGGGTGTATTCCTCTGTGCTGGCATTTTAATTCTCCAACTGACGAAATGGCAGAGTGGACGCCTTCAACTTTCCCAAGACAAACGTGATTATCTATTCTCCGGCGCTGGACTAGGAGTAGTACTGCTGGTGATGGTGTACTACGCCTTAACCGCTTCTGAATTTGGACCAGTGATTACAGCCACTGAAGCGAGGAAATTGCCAGAATTCGCAGATGGAGGACGGAGCAAGTTTTTTCATAAACAGCCAGAGAAGTTCTGGTTCAGTGGCGATCGCAGTGGTATGTTTACCAAAGATTTGTTCACACCAGTAACTCTGTGCACTGGGTTGTTGTTGCCGGTGTTGCTCCGATTTAGGTCTAAGTTTCCCTTGGTTGGGGAACTTAAGTCCAGCATCCTGGTTTTACCTCAACTGCTGCTGGTGTCTCTCAGTATGTTTTTCGCTGCTCACGCTGTGCTGTTTAAGCTTCACCTTCCAAACCGCTACACAAGCTATAGTTTTCGGATTCTTGTCGCCCTGGCAAGTGGGATCGCCCTAAGCGTGATTCTCGATGCAGTTCTCTCTTGGGCATCACAGCGAGCCAAACCCCATCTTCCGCTGCGACAGTTCATCGCATTGGGAGCGACAGCCCTGTTCGGAGCTACACTGGTTCTGTATCCTAGTTTTATCAAGGACTTCCCCTATACCGCGTACCAAGTGGGAGGGGCACCAGCATTATACCAGTTTTTTCAAAAACAACCAAAAGATATTCTCATTGCCTCTCTATCCAATGAGGTGAACTTCATCCCGACTTTTGCCCGACGGTCAATTTTAGTTGGACGGGAATATGCCATTCCTTATCATTTGGGCTACTATCTCCAATTTCGTCAACGGACTCTTGACCTGATTCGTGCCCAGTACAGCCCGGATTTGGCAGAGGTAAAAGATTTCATTCAAAAGTACAAAGTGGATTTCTGGCTGTTGGATGCCACAGCGTTTACACCGGAGTATTTTGCCAACAACCACTGGCTCCAAGCTTATCAGCCAGCTACTGGGGAAGCTTTAGATAAAGTCAAGCGGGGAACTCTCCCTGCCCTGAGCCGCGTCATAAAGAACTGTCAGGTTTTTGAGACGGAGAGTTTAGTTGTTTTGGGGGGAGCATGTCTTAAGTCAGCTCCATAGAAGTGGATATAAGATAAAGTCGGTTTGTTAGCTTGGCTTCGGTCAGTCAAAAACAAATAACGCGATCGCGCTTGAATCGGGCGTATAGTAAATAGCCCCTTTCTCATAGGCTGGAGTGTTGAGGATTTGGAGACCAAAGGATAAGAACCTATCCTTTAAGTGGCTCTCTAGATATCAAACCACAGATGTAGACGCGAAGCTCGGCGAAGCCTAGGCTACACGAGATTTACTAAGGATGTGAGAGTCGTTACTGCTCATGATTTTTCGGATAGGTTCTTAGAGCCTACCCGAAACGTAGGTTTAAGAGATTTGGAACCACAGATGAACACAGATGAACACAGATGAATATAGATACTTAGTGATCTTAAAAGGATTTTTCAGATAGGCTCTAAGAGCCGTTGAGAAAACCAGCCTTGACATCACCGCTTTACTCAATTGATCTTTTTTTGACTAATATTTATTGACCTACCTTCAATCTGGCTCACCTTACAAGCGTTTGGAAGAACCCTTATGATACCCATTGCTTTTATCGATGTCACATTTGCAACCTCTGAAACGACCTTTTAGTGGGACTTTCTCAATCCCAAATCTGAAATCCTTGCCTCCAAAATGGTATGAGTGCGGATGGGTTACAGCAGCAGCGATGCCCTTTGTAGTGTGTGGTGCGATTCATAGGAGAAAATGACAAACTCCCCTAATCCAGGTAACGAACCAGAACCAACTTCAGGAAACGAACCACAACAGCCTTCTACCAGAAGTTCAAGGCGCTTCGGGCGGCGGCGCTTGGGGATTTTCCTGAGTCTAATCTTGCTCAGTGTGATTGGAGGAGGATTCGCATGGGCATGGTTTTTCGTCTACAGGCAATTAAGACCGCAGGTTGAGCAAACTGTCACTAAGATCCTCAATCGTCCAGTGCAGCTGGGGAAACTGGAAAGCTTTTCTTTCAATAGTTTGCGGTTTGGTGCCACACAATTACCAGCGACACCCACAGACCCCGATCGCGCTTCTGTAGAAGCGGTGGATGTTAAGTTTAACCTCATACCACTGATTAGCGATCGCACTGTTCCTCTAGATGTCACCTTGGTTAAACCGAATGCGTACATCGCACAGGACAAGGACGGGGTCTGGGTTGGGACGAAACTTCAGACTTTACCCAAGGGTGCGATTGATTTCAAATTAAAGGTTTTGCGGCTTCGGAATGCAGATGTTGTGTTGGTGCCGAGGGGAGGGGCGGGGAATCCTAAGACGCCTGTTGCCCTTTCCGTGCCTTCTGGGAAAGCTACTTTTCTCAATGACAACAAGCTGATTCAGTTGGACTTAGGCGGTAAGTTAGCCAGTGGGGGAAATTTTACCATTAAGGGAGAAACCCGCCCCTCAGAGGGAAAGACAAATCTAGCACTTGCGGGGAGCGACTTGGGTGCGTCTGAAATTGGTCGGCTCATCCAGTTGCCGCTATTGCTACAAGCCGGTAAGGTGGATGGCAATATAGAGTTGCAACAACAGCCACAGCAGCCATTGAAGTTTTTGGGAACCGCAACACTTGAAAACGTCACGGCGCGACTGCCTGTACTGCCGCAGCCTTTTGCCAAAACCAATGGTCAGCTGCGCTTTAAAGGGACACAAGTTCGCCTGGAGAAGATTACGACGCTGTTCGGTCAGATACCTGCCCAAGCCAATGGGGTGGTGGATACGCAGTCGGAGAGCAACCTATTGGCGCAAACCCAACCCGTCCAACTGAAGCAGGTTTTGCAAACCTTTAATTTCAAAAAGTTACCTGTAGCGGTATCAGGAGAGGTGCAAGCTGCCCTCCGGGTAACTGGGCCGCTCAATAAACCCGTGATTTCCGGTGAGTTTGCCACCACAAAGCCAGCACTGATTGACCGGGTGAACTTTCGCTCGATCAGTGCTAACTTTGGTGTTGTCGATTCCACTGTGTCGGTTAACAACCTCCGGGCAAGACCAACCGTTGGTGGCTTGGTGACGGGTAGGGGCGAGATAAAACTGGGTCAGAATGGCACTGTGGTATTCGATGCTCAGGCAACGGATGTTCCAGGAGATGCGATCGCTAAAAATTATAGTATCAAGCTGCCAGTTCCCATTGGTTCAGTCTCCGCTAGTACGCGGATTATTGCTGCCCTCGATAACCCCCAAAACTTTCGTGCCACTGGCAGGGGAAATCTTAATGCGGCAGGGGGTACCGTCACCGCCACTAATGTGCAACTCAACAATGGTCGCTTCAGCGCACAAGTCGAGGCATCCGGTGTGCAGGTTGAGCGTTTGGCCCAAGTGCCACCGCAGTTACGCGGTCTACTCTCTGGTAGCTTTACACTCTCTGGACCTCTAGCTTCCTTGACTCCTTCCACGATTCGTGGTAATGGTTCTGGCCGATTGAATGTGGCAGGGGGTACCGTCACCGCCACTAATGTGCAACTCAACAATGGTCGTTTCACTGCACAAGTTCAGGCGTCAGGTGTAGAGGTGCAGCGTCTTGCCCAAGTGCCACCGCAGGTACAAGGACCACTTTCTGGTAACTTTACACTTTCTGGCTCTTTAGCTTCCTTGAGTCCATCCACAATTAGTGCCAGAGGTTCTGGCAGCTTGAATGTTGGTGGGGGTACCGTCACTGCCACTAATGTGCAACTCGATAAGGGTCGTTTCACTGCACAAGTCCGGACATCAGGTGTGGAGGTGCAGCGTCTTGCTCAAGTGCCACCGCAGGTACAAGGACCGCTCTCTGGTAACTTTACACTCTCTGGTTCTTTAGCTTCCTTAAGTCCATCCACAATTAGTGCGAGAGGTTCTGGCAGCTTGAATGTTGGTGGGGGTACCGTCACTGCCACTAATGTGCAACTCGACAAGGGTCGATTCACCGCCCAACTTGAGGCAAATGGTGTACAGGTACAGCGTCTTGCCCAAGTGCCACCGCAGGTACAAGGACCGCTCTCTGGTAACTTTACACTCTCTGGCTCTTTAGATTCCTTGAGTCCATCCACAATTAGTGCTAGAGGTTCTGGCAGCTTGAATGTTGCTGGTGGTAGCGTCATCGCTACTAATGTGCAACTCAACAATGGTCGCTTTGAGGCACAAGTTGAGGCAAATGGTGTACAAGTGCAGCGTCTTGCCCAAGTACCACCACAAGTACAAGGACCCCTCTCTGGTAACTTTAGTCTCTCTGGTTCTTTAGCTTCCTTGAGTCCATCCACAATTAGTGCTAGAGGTTCTGGCAGCTTGAATGTTGCCGGGGGTACCGTCACCGCTACTAATGTAC
>CBDTXL010000090.1:0-15686 GCA_965364435.1 uncultured bacterium | reverse complement strand
TAAGCGATCGCACCTACGGAATTGCCACGACATTGCCTTGGGGCGTGGATTTTGGGGATGGCATTCCCCGCCATCCCACCCAGTTATATGAAATCATATTTTTGCTGGGCTTTATGATATTTTTGGCGATTCGCCGTCGCTACCAACGGCAAGAAGGGGATTTGTTTAAGTTTTACATGATTGCTTATTTGGTATTTCGCTTTCTGATTGATTTTATCAAGCCAGATTTTCACCCGATACTAGGTCTAAGTGCAATTCAGATTGCTTGTGTATTAGGGCTTTTGTATTATCACCGCCATATTCCCCAGCTCTTTGCTTTTCGTCTCACCAAACAACTCCCTTCATCAAGCAATTAAAGGTATTTATGTCTCACAATACACCAGGAGACATTTTGGCATTTTATCGAGGTCAGTCTCCCGACTCGAAAGGACGAATGATAGAAGAGATATGGTCGTGGGATTACCAAAGACTTGAATATACCCATGATTACATTCAATGGCTTTTTCCTTTAGAAGAACCAAGTCAATTTAACTGGAGGGCACCTATTTTAGATGACAACGTTGTTCAAGCCTTTCGGACAAACGAGCAACTAAGAATGCGCTTGCTTTATTCATTCAAAGTCATGCTCCAGTTTTATGGGCTGCAATGCAATGAAATTAGCAGTGGGGCGATCAAGATTACCCCATCGGATGAATATCTGGAGAGAAAAGCCAACTGGATTGAGCAAGAAAATCATAATTACCTTCGGATTACGAGAATTTTAACCAGTTTGAGGCTTCTAGGATTAGAAAACTACGCTCTTGCTTTTTTCAACTGTTTAAACCAAATTTACTTAGAAGAGGGTGAAACCATTGGATCTGTGACTTATAGTTACTGGGAAAGAGCTGTTAGTTAAACTGGGTTAGTTAGAAGAATTCCAAGCTAATGACTTGTATTAATTATTTATACAAACTTTTAGCCCGTCGAGAATACAGTGCTTTTGAGCTGAACCAAAAAGCGCGAGAAAAAGGATTTGAACCCAACGAGATTGCTGAATCTATTCAGGAACTCCAGCGTCAAGATTATCAGTCTGATACTCGCTTTGTCGAGAGTATGATTGCTTCCTATCGCGGCAAATACGGAAAATCGGTAATCAAGCGCAAATGTTGGCAAAAAGGTATTGCTGCCGAACTGTTCGAGGAAATTTGGCAGTCCCAAACTGAAGGCGAGGACACTGGAGAACTGGACGGTTTAAAAGCCAAGGTGATGCGAAAGTATAAGATTAACGACTTTCATGTCATCGATCAAAAAACTAAAACCAAATTATGGAATTACCTACAGTACCGAGGGTTTAATCCCATCGAACTTTTAGAACAGTGGCAGAGGGAACAAGACGAAGCGATCGAGTAAGCCGAATGATTCGATACTCTATAGTAAAAGTGAAACTTTAGCTTCCTTGCTACAGAGGCGATTACCCTTGTCTCTACAAGATTCCCTTACCCCTTTATTAAAATGCCTACCCGACCTTACTTATTTTATGCCTTGACTAACAGCGTTTGCTCAAAATGCTTGGTCAAAGTCGAGGCAAAAATTATTTTCCGGGATGAGTGTGTTTACCTAGTAAAGCATTGTCCCACTCACGGACATCAGGAAGTCCTTATTGCCGATGATATTGAATATTACAAACAATCCCTGGAATTCATCAAACCAGGGGATATGCCGCTTAAATTCAATACCCCTATTAAGTACGGATGTCCCTACGACTGCGGACTCTGCCCCGATCATGAACAGCATAGCTGCCTCACGCTGGTAGAAGTGACAGACCGATGCAATCTCTCCTGTCCAATTTGCTATGCCGATTCCGGTGCTGAAGAATTTTCCTCCAATTCCGATCAACCCCGACGCCATCGCAGTTTAGAGCAAATCGAAATGATGCTAGATGCGGTAGTGGCGAATGAGGGAGAACCCCAGATTGTGCAACTGAGTGGGGGTGAACCAACCATTCATCCAGAGTTCTTTCAAATCATGGATTTGGTAAAAAGCAAGCCAATTCGTCATTTAATGATTAATACGAATGGCGTCAGGATTGCTAAGGATAGGGCTTTTTGCGATCGCCTCAGTCAATACATGCCTGGAATTGAGCTATATCTCCAGTTTGACAGCTTTGAGGCGGCGGCACTTCAGGAGTTGCGGGGGGCAGATTTGCGGGACGTTCGGGAAAAAGCGATCGCACATCTCAATGAGTTTAATATCTCCACTACCCTAGTTGTCACCCTGAAAAAGGGGTTGAACGACCATGAAATTGGTAAAATTATCGACTACGCCTTGCAACAGAAGTGTGTGCGGGGTGTGACGTTTCAACCGATTCAGGCAGCTGGACGCTTGGAGGGATTTGAGGCAAAACGCGATCGCTACACCCTCACCGAAGTTCGCCGCTCAATTTTACAACAGAGTCCCTACTTCAAACCTGAAGATATTCTCCCAGTCCCCTGCCATCCCGACTGTTTAGCGATGGCATATGCCCTCAAGCTGAAGGGTAAAGTAATACCTCTGACTGGTTTAATCAATCCAGATGCTTTTGTACAGCTGATGCCGAATAGCGTTCTCTATGAGCAAAACGAAGAACTCAAACGTAAGATATTCGAGTTATTCTCGACTAGTCATTCACCCAAGTCTGCGGCAACCTCGTTAAAACAGCTACTCTGTTGTTTACCAATGCTACCTGTACCCGAAGGGATTAGCTATGAAAACGTATTTCGGGTGATGATTGTGCAGTTCCTTGACCCCTATAACTTCGATGTCCGTTCTGTGAAGCGTTCCTGCATTCACATCGTACATCCCGATGGGCGGATTATTCCGTTTGATACATTTAATATGTTTTACCGCGAGGGCAGTGCTGGGTATCACTTAGTCTCCAAACGCCCATCTTCGCTCTCAAATTTTTAACAGAAAAATAGTGATCAAAATCAATGACTGAATTTGGCAAGATTTTATCTGGATTTTTTTGCGTTCTAGGCTTGCATATTTTAGCCTTCATATCAGGTGGGCTTATCGGTTCGATAGCCATCTCTCTGGGTATCGACAGCATAGGAAATATATTGCTCTATTTAGCTATCTACATTGGCATAACTCAACTTATCTATATTTTTCCGATAATGATTTTGCTAATTCGGCAACGTAATTGGGGAGTGCTGAAAGGAGTAATTATTGGTGCAGTTATTACAGCTTTACTAAATGGTGGTTGCTGGTTATGGGTGATAGGGGTACTGATGCGGAATTAATGATATTAACTCCCAATAAGCCTTTTTTGAGACGAACCACAGAGGCACAGAGTTCGCAGAGTAGAGAATAAGAGGAAATAAAGAGATAAAAGGGGTTATAGAGGCGGATTTGGTATCACTCACAAAAAACGGCATAATGCCTCGAATATTGAAGTAGTGGATTGTAAGTTAAAATATTATTTTTGTGTCGTTTATTAGGTTAACTATTATGCGAGAAAGGAGGGAAATCCCACAAGTTATTTTAGCAACCTTGGGTGTATTACTAACCAATGCGGCAATATTTGGTATAGGAGTTTATTTAGCACTCCAGAACTATGGCAGTAGTTTTTTTACTATAGCAGCTTTGAGTAGTGCAGGAATTAGCATAACTCAAATAATATATATAATTCCGACCATCATTTGGCTAAATAGACGAGGGCAATTCGCTTTAAAGAAGGGCGTAATTATTGGTGCAGTTATCACCGCTCTACTAAACGGTGGTTGCTATTTGATATTATCGTTACCCAGGTAAGCTAGACCTAATCAAGTGCTTCCTGTACTAGCTGAGTGAGTTTTTGGGCAGCGCCGGGTTGAACCCGAACGGCACGAAGGCGCGATCGCATATCCTCTAACTTTTCTGGATGCTCTAAGGTATTAATTGCAAGCCTAATATTATCGTTGTTGTTTATCAGGTAAATTATTGTGAGAGAAAGCAGCGAGATTCCAAAAATAATTTTTGGAAGTTTTTGTGTATTAGTAGTCAATGCTGTGATAATTCGCATCGGAGTTTTTGCACTAGGCTATGCCTTGACATATCAATATCTCACTTTAGATCCCCCTCTTAGTTGGCTTTATTGGCTTTATCCTATAGCGCTTTATGGTAGTATGGGGATTAGTATAACTCAGTTACTCTATGTAATCCCAGTGCTTATTTGGCTAGAACGGCGACAAAAATGGGGGTTGATGAAAGGAGTAATTATCGGGGCAGTTCTCACAGCTTTACTGAATGGTGGTTGCTGGTTGTGGTTGTTGCTGTACTCAGGGTCACGGTGAATTTGACGGAGAAGGGGCTAGTTCTTCGCACACCAGTTGAGCGAGTTTTTGGGCTGCCCCTGGTTGACCCCGAACGGCACGAAGGTGCGATCGCATATCCTCTAATTTTTCTGGATGCTCTAAATAATCAAGAATGAGTTGTGCGACTTCCTGCGGTTGAAGTTCTCCCACTAATTCCGGCACTATCTCTTTCTTTGCCCAAATATTCGGCCATGCAAATAGACGCTTCTGCCGTAACACTAGCTGTAGCATCAGCCAGTTAATTACCTTAGCAAAACTAGACCCAACCCCTGGTAATCTAGCCAAAAGACCAGGTAAGCCATCCCAAGCACGCATGGCATCTAGTTGTTGCGAGGGTAGTAAAACAATCATCGGCACCGCTAGAGAACCCAACTCAGCTGTGTTAGCACCTACGGTGGTTAGACATAGATAACATTGAGATAACAACTCGTGAGCAGGAAACGACTGCCACAGTTCTACACATAGACCACTGGATGTCTTGAGAAATGGTCGCTTACTTGTGTCAGTAGCAGGAATAACCAGTTCTGCCTCTGCCCATCCTAGCTGCTGAATGAGTGGATTTTGCCCCGTGTCCGCAAAACGAGCCAGGGTTGACAACTCTAACGTCGGAGCAACAGGTATCACAAAGCGAGTTTGGGGTCTAGCTGCGTGGATGTGTTGAGCGATCGCTAAAGTCAATGGTACTCCCTGAGTAAGTTTCGCCGGTTTTGAACCGGGCAGCAGACCAATCAATTCAGAATCCAGAATAGAGGACCCAGAAGAATTGATTCCCCCTCCTGACTCCTGTACGGGCGGGTTTATCGAATTGACTTGTGGGTAGGCAGATATCTGGGTTAAACTCGCCCCTACGACTGCTGACTCCTGATTCCCCACATCTGCCATCAAATCTCCGACCACAGTCAACTTGTGGGCATACTTTTTCGGAGCATCGGCAATAATTTCCGGTTTCATAACGCCAAACTGGTCAATCCAAGCGTGCCAACGGGTGTCCCACTCGGCATAGACAACAGTGCGATAACCCAAGCGCCTGCCAATGACTAGGGGAAAAAATTGGTCACCGCCTAAGAAGACAACAACACCCTTGTCCCTCCAGTCCCAGTTCTCTGCTGTCTTTCCCCACAACAAGAACCGAAAGAAATGCTCTGCACTCTGAACTCGGTCTACTTCGGGGTACGATAGAGCGATCGCTGCTTCTTTCCCTGTTGCATTCGGACAAGGGGATAGTACCACCGAGATGCGTATTAGCGATCGCTCGTCTCCTAGCTGCTGCCGCAACGCCTTCACCACAGGTCGCACCCAGGTTGTCACCTCCCCAGGCCCATTCGAGAGAATCAATATATCAACTGCCTGCACCTAAAACACTCCTGCCGCTCAGCACTCTTAAATCACATTAACTTTCATATGTCAATATCAAAACTATTAAATTTTATGAAAAAAACTTTTAGTAACCACTTCAATGAATGTCAAGTGTTGTAAACAAATATCTCAAAATTCCTATCGAATTGTGTCAGATAAAGGCTCAAAGTCTCATCAGGTAAGCGTTTTTTGGTAGAAATACTTATGTTGCCGAAACACGAACAGAGTAATGAAGAGTGAGTACTGACTAACTCCTCAGCACTCGTAGATGAGAAGAGAACGCGCATCATTAAGGAGTCTTACCGCATGTTCACTCACGTCAAGTCCACCATTCGACACATTACCCCGGATTCCCTGAATGGGCGTCATTTGCTCAAGGTGGTCTATGTCGTGCTAGAGCCACAGTATCAGAGTGCATTATCAATTGCTGTTCGCTCAATCAACACAAACCAGCCAGATGTAGCCATTGAAATCAGCGGCTATCTGATCGAGGAACTCCGCGACCCAGGAAACTACGAAGATTTTAAGCGGGATATTGCCCAAGCTAATATCTTTATTGCTTCACTAATCTTCATTGAAGACCTAGCGGATAAGCTAGTGGCAGCAGTAGAACCGCACCGCGATCGCTTGGATGCCGCTATCGTCTTCCCCTCGATGCCTCAGGTGATGCGCCTCAATAAGTTGGGTAGCTTCTCAATGGCGCAACTGGGTCAATCCAAGAGTGCGATCGCCCAATTCATGCGGAAGCGGAAGGAGAAATCGGGTTCCTCGTTCCAAGACGGGATGCTGAAGTTATTGCAAACCTTGCCCAAAGTCCTAAAGTACCTACCAATGGACAAAGCGCAAGATGCCCGCAACTTCATGCTCAGCTTCCAGTATTGGCTCGGTGGTTCCTCGGATAACCTGGAGAACTTCCTGCTGATGCTTGCCGATAAGTATGCCATGAAGGGGCGTCATCTGAGTTTCAAAGACCCAGTTGTTTACCCAGATATGGGCATTTGGCACCCCCTGGCACCAGCCATGTTTGAGGATGTCAAGGAGTACCTGAACTGGTACTACAGCCGTAAGGATATCCCTACTGACTTAAAAGACCCCTTAGCACCTTGCGTCGGTTTAGTGCTGCAACGCACTCACCTTGTCACTGGTGATGATGCCCATTATGTGGCAATGGTACAGGAACTGGAAGCAATGGGCGCTCGTGTCATCCCTGTGTTTGCAGGCGGTTTGGATTTCTCGAAGCCGGTGGATGCTTATTTTTATGACAATCCTCAGCTGGCTAAGGAAGGGAAAGGGGGAGGAACCCTTGTAGATACAGTTGTGTCGCTAACTGGCTTTGCCCTTGTGGGTGGACCTGCACGACAAGACCATCCCAAGGCAATTGAATCATTAAAGCGGTTAAATCGTCCCTATATGGTGGCACTCCCCTTGGTGTTCCAAACCACCCAGGAGTGGGAAGATAGCGACTTAGGACTGCACCCGATTCAAGTGGCATTGCAGATTGCAATTCCGGAACTGGATGGCGCGATTGAACCGATTATCCTATCGGGTAGAGATGGGACAACTGGGAAAGCGATCGCACTCCAAGATCGGATCGAAGCGATCGCGCAACGTGCGATGAAGTGGGCTAACCTGCGCCGCAAGCCGAAACTCCAGAAGAAAGTCGCGATTACGGTCTTTAGTTTCCCACCCGATAAGGGCAATGTTGGTACGGCTGCTTACCTTGATGTATTCGGTTCGATCTATAAACTGCTGGAAGCCCTGAACAACAACGGCTACGATGTTCAAGGCTTACCAGAATCAGCCGAAAAGCTGATGCTAGAAGTCATCCACGATGCCCAAGCCCAATACACCAGCCCTGAACTGAATATTGCCTACAAGATGTCAGTGCCGGAGTATGAGGAACTAACGCCCTACTCTACACGATTAGAAGAAAATTGGGGTCCACCGCCGGGACATCTCAACAGTGATGGACAAAATCTGCTCGTTTATGGTAAGCATTTCGGTAATGTCTTCATCGGCGTTCAACCGACGTTTGGTTACGAAGGTGACCCAATGCGGCTGTTGTTCTCCCGTTCTGCCAGCCCTCACCACGGATTTGCAGCTTACTACACTTATCTAGAACAAATCTGGAAAGCCGACGCCGTATTGCACTTCGGCACTCACGGTTCCTTAGAATTCATGCCGGGTAAGCAAATGGGGATGTCTGGGGAGTGTTACCCAGATAACTTAATTGGCTCAACTCCTAACCTCTATTACTATGCGGCAAATAATCCCAGTGAGGCGACAATTGCCAAGCGCCGCAGTTATGCAGCGACGATTTCCTACCTCACGCCACCTGCTGAAAATGCAGGGTTGTATAAGGGGTTGAAGGAACTCAGTGAGTTAATTGCCTCTTACCAAACCCTCAAAGAGACAGGGCGCGGTATCCCGATTGTTAACACGATCATGGACAAGTGCCGCTTGGTGAATCTGGATAAGGATATTCCCGCACTTGTAGGGGCGGGTTTAACCGATAACCCTGCGGGAAAACAGACCAATGAACTAAACCCGCCCTCTTTCCCAGATGCCAAAGACATGAACCCTGAGGAACGGGATACGCTAGTTGGCTTGGTGTACAAGAAGCTGATGGAGATTGAGTCTCGGCTGTTGCCTTGTGGGTTGCATGTGATTGGCAAGCCACCGACTGCGGAAGAAGCGATCGCAACGTTGGTCAATATCGCTAGTCTCGACCGTCCCGAAGACGAAATCCTCTCTCTACCCCGGATTATCGCCAACAGCATCGGGCGAGACATTGACGAGATTTACACCAATAACGACAAAGGCTTCTTAGAAGATGTCCAACTGTTGCAAGACATCACCCTCGCAACTCGTGACGCCGTTTCCGCCCTTGTGCAAGCCCAAGCTGATGCAGATGGTCGCGTCTCCAAAGTCTCCAAGCTCAACTTCCTCAATATGGGCAAAAAAGAGCCTTGGATTGAAGCCATGCACAAACTAGGTTACACCAAAGTTGACGCCCAAGCACTGAAACCCCTGTTCGAGTATCTGGAGTTTTGCCTCCAGCAAATCGTTGCCGATAACGAACTGGGTGCAATGCTGAAAGCCCTCGAAGGTGAATACGTCCTCCCTGGACCGGGCGGCGACCCCATCCGCAACCCCGATGTTCTACCTACTGGTAAGAACATCCACGCCCTCGACCCCCAATCTATTCCCACAACCGCTGCTGTTAAATCAGCCAAAATCGTTGTAGACCAACTTCTTGCTCGTCAACGGGCTGAAAATGACGGAAAGTGGCCTGAAACCATCGCCTGCGTCCTCTGGGGTACAGATAACATCAAGACCTACGGGGAATCTCTGGCACAAATTATGTGGATGGTGGGTGTCAAGCCTGTACCGGATGCCCTGGGTCGAGTCAATAAGCTGGAACTGCTTTCTCTGGAGGAGTTGGGGCGTCCCCGGATTGATGTTGTGATCAACTGTTCCGGTGTCTTCCGCGACTTGTTCATCAACCAAATGAACCTCCTCGACCAAGCCGTGAAGATGGCAGCTGAGGCAGATGAACCGTTGGAGATGAACTTTGTCCGCAAACACGCCATGCAGCAAGCGGCTGATATGGGCATCAATTTACGGCAAGCTGCTACTCGCGTCTTCTCCAATGCTTCCGGTTCCTACTCTTCCAATATCAACCTGGCAGTAGAAAACAGCACTTGGGAAAGCGAAGCTGAGTTGCAAGATATGTACCTGGCGCGGAAGTCGTTTGCCTTCACATCCGATAACCCAGGCACGATGGAACAAAATCGCCAGATTTTTGAGACAGCCCTCAAAACCGCCGATGCCACGTTCCAAAATCTCGACTCTGCCGAGATTAGCCTCACCGATGTTTCGCACTACTTCGACTCTGACCCCACGAAGGTTGTCGCGAGTCTGCGTGGTGATGGCAAGACGCCAGCGTCCTATATTGCCGACACCACAACGGCAAATGCTCAAATCCGCAGTCTTTCGGAAACCGTGCGTCTGGATGCCCGGACTAAGCTACTCAATCCCAAGTGGTACGAGGGAATGCTAAGTCATGGTTATGAGGGTGTACGGGAACTGTCGAAGCGGTTGGTAAATACGATGGGTTGGTCTGCAACCGCTGGTGCTGTCGATAACTGGATTTACGAGGATACGAACACGACGTTTATCCAGGATGAAGAAATGCGGAAGCGGTTGATGAACCTAAATCCTCATTCCTTCCGCAAGGTTGTATCGACGTTGCTGGAAGTGAATGGTCGCGGTTATTGGGAGACGAGTGAGAGTAATTTGCAGATGTTGCGTGAGTTGTATCAGGAGGTTGAAGACCGAATTGAAGGAATAGAATAGTCGTAGCCTATCAAAGATTCAGATTCCCGACTTCTTGGAGAAGTCGGGAATCTCGCCTTCACGAATCATTGAAATAAAAATCGCCATGACTGCTCTAACCGTCAACTTTAACTCCGTTATTAAACTGACAGACGAGCAATTTTATTTATTATGTCAGGACAACGAAAATCTTAGATTTGAACGCACTGCTACTGGAGAATTAATTATTATGCCACCTGCCGGGGGAGAAACCAGTAACCGCAATGGTAGGCTAAATCAACAGTTATTTAATTGGACAGACGCAGACGGAACTGGGATTGCCTTTGATTCCTCTGGTGGTTTTAAACTAGCTAATGGTGCAGATCGTTCTCCTGATGCTTCCTGGGTAAGATTGGAACGCTGGGATGCTCTGACACCTGAGCAACAAAAGAAATTTCCTCCTCTTTGCCCTGATTTTGTGGTTGAGTTACTTTCTCCAAGTGATAGCTTGAAAGAAACTCAGGAGAAAATGAAAGAATATCGAGATAATGGCGTTCGATTGGGTTGGTTAATTAATCGTAAATCTAGGCAAGTGGAAATTTACCGGCAAGGGCAGCATGTTGAAGTATTAGAAAATCCAGTGACTTTATCGGGTGAAAATGTTTTGCGTGGTTTTTTACTATATCTTGAATCAATTTGGTAACAGAGGCGATCGCGTCCTATTTCTCCTTTTTACCTATGAGCCAGTAAGTCACAGTTTCTCCCCTGCCTTTGACGTGGATTGCGCCTCGCTTCTCAAATAGATACTGATTTCCTAATAGCTTATAGGTAGCATCTGAAACGTGAACGCGTCCTGGTTCACCCTTAGATTCCATACCGCTAGCCATAGTTACCGTATTACCCCAAAGCTCGTAGCTAAATTTTTTAACTCCAACTATGCCAGCGATAACTGAACCGCTGTTGATTCCGATTCTGAGACTAAAGGTAAGACTAAAGGTAAAAGCTTCACCAATCTCGGCATTGAACTGTGCTAATGCTGCTTGCATATCCAAAGCCATATCAGCGATTGCTTGAGCATGATCGGAACGGGGGAGCGGCAGACCAGCAGCAACCATATAAGTACTACCAATTGTCTTAATTTTCTCCACACCATGCTGCTCCACGAGTAGATCAAACTTTGAGAAAATTCCATTGATAACTTCCACTTGTTCTATAGGAGAGGAGCAGGTTGAGAAAGCGGTAAAGCCAATCAAATCGGCAAACAGAACTGTAACCTCTTCAAAATTCTCAGCAATTGTTTGCTGCTCCTGTTTTAATCGATCTGCAACAGCTTGAGGCAAAACATTGAGCAGCAATTGTTCCATATTTTTCCACGCAAGACTCAGGTTGACTTCAGTCTGTTTTCGCTCCGTAATATTAGAAACAGTGCCTTCATAATAAAGCAAAACACCATTGGCATCTCTAACCGTGCGTATATTCTCGTTAATCCAAATAATGCTGCCATCTTTGCGATAGACCTGAGACTCAAAATCTGATAAGGTATCGAACTTCTGTAAAAGAGTAGCTAAATCCTCGTGACGCCTTGGAGCGACATAGGGTAGCTTTCCAATATCAGTAATTTGAGTCATGAGTTGTTCTGGTGAATCATAGCCATAAATTCGTGCCAATGCAGGATTAGCTGTTATGTAACCTTTGTTAAGGGTAAGGTGAAATATACCCTCGCTAGAATCTCGGAGAAGGCTTCCATATATCCTCTCCACTCGACGCAGCATCTCTTCCGCCTTGACACCCATCTGTGCTTTAGCTACTTGCCCACGTTCATAAGCATCACTCTTGTAGTAAAACTTTCTGACTAGAGTTGGTAAGTTCGATTGCAACTCTTTCCATCGCTCCCGTACTTGAGCTAGCAATCCCCCCATCATCAAATTTTCATCTTGAGGACAGATTAACCACTCTCGATGAGCATCTTGAATACGGTCAATTAGTCGTCGAAGTTCTCGATTTTCCTGACGCCACTGGACAAAACGTTCCCACCCTTCCATTAAAGCTTCATGAGCCAGATCCACCGAATCTTCTCCTTCGCGATCAGCGACAAGTAAGCGCCCATCAATTAGTTGATCGAGAACTGTACTGATAACTTCTCGATAGTTTAGGTTGTCTCCTGCAAGATCTAACAGCATTGACTTCGATTGCCGTTGCCGAGTATCCTTTGCGTCAGCACCTGTGCGTACTAACTTCAAGGAAATTCGCTTGACCCAATCTTGCTCCTGTGCAGAAAAGCTCTGATATAGCTGTTCTGTATGACGATTAAGCGCTCCAATTACTCCACCTAGCTGCTTATACTTGGCTAACGTTAACTGGTGAGTTTGTCTATCTCGCTGCTCCCAAAGTTCTGTTAAGGCAAACTGTAGTAGAGGTAAGCAACCCTGCTCATTACCTATATCACTGAGAATGGCTCCCAGTAGCCCAGTTTCCAATTGATAACCTTGAAGTTCTGTTGGAGAAACGATCGCCTCCTCCAACTCCGCCCCCACCAAAGGTGGCATATACACTGCCTCATTTTGAATCAACTGAGTCAGCAATTCATAACTCAAACAAGGTTCCAGAAAATCTGCCCGCATCGTCGTTACAATTGCCAAGCGCGAGTCAGGAATCTCAGCAACTTGAGTCAGCAATTCAATGAACTGGCGTTTTTCCTCTTCCTTCGGACAAAGCGTAAATACTTCTTCAAATTGGTCTACCAACAACAACAATCGCTCTGAACTAGAAAGTCGTTCAATTACCGGACGTAAACCCTCCGTCTTGATGAGTGAATAAACCTCTCGCCCTTCGGTTCTCCCAAACAGCTCAATCAAGACTGTTTTCAGCTCAGCTAACGGCTCATCTCCTGGTAGAATTGGTTCCAATATTCGCCAACCGTTCTTCTCCAACTGAGGAATCAATCCCGCCCGAACGACCGAAGATTTGCCACTCCCCGACGCCCCAATGATTGGCACAAACTTCGCTTTTCCCAGCTTTTCTACGAGCAACTGGACAACTTTATCCCGCCCAAAGAAGAAACGCGCCTGTTCTTTACCAAAAGCCTGCAACCCTTGATAAGGACAGGCTTCATCGACAACCACTGCCATCTTTTTAGGCGGATACTGGACTAACGTGAGCGATCGCCCCACTCCCAGGCGAATGGGTTCTTGACGACTATTGCTCAATTCACTGGCAATGAAATCAAAGAGGCGATCAACTGTCACTTGACCATTATCCCCGGCCCTCTCTGGGGACAATCCTGCCAATAAAGCACCAGTAAAAACACTATGCTGCTCACTTTTTTTCGCCCATGCTTGCTCAAACCTCCGGCAAGCTGTGATGAGGTAGTAATCTTGTCGTGACCTAAAGACTGTAAGCGCATTTTCTACCAAGCTGCGCTCTAAAAATTCCCCACTGTGGCACGAATCAAAAATTACCACCAGATTACTTAAGTCTGATTGGCGAATAAGCTGATTGAGACCATTGAGTGAAATGCCACCTCCCCTAACAATCCACTGCTCACTAGCTTTGGTAACGTTGCAATCAGATGCGGCTAAATATCCTTGCGGCTGTTCTAGACTATCAACTCCCGTCACTCCTGTAACACCATGCCCAGTGAAATAAATCAATGCCTCATTCTTAACCGCCTGTTCCTGCAGGAGTGTTCTTAAGGCGTCAGCGAGTTGCTTTGCCGTCACTTCTCCATTCAACAGCGTCACTCGATAATTGCCATGCTGTTTGAGTACCTCAGCTACTGCTGCTGCATCGGTTGCTGTTTTGCTCAAGAGAGGAAGTAAGGGATTGCTGTATTTAGCAATTCCCGCTACAAGGGCATATCGAGCCATCTTGAAGAATCTTGGATAACAGGGCTGACGAGCAGGTTAACTAAGAACTAAGATAGCCGAGGATACTCACAACCTGCCAAACTGGAAATTATCAATGTCAGACATAGAACACCTGATTATCCAAGATGGTGATGAAGCGATCGAGCTTTTTGTTCAGTCCAAGACTCCTTCAGAACTGCCAACGCCTGAATTGCCAGCACCAGATAGTGAATACGAATCCTATGGTGCGAAAGACGCGGTAATTGTCCAGATTCAGGACATTCACAAGAAAATTCGCGGCTATACGAAATTAGCGCTGGGAGCGTTCAAAAATTTTAGTGAAGCGGAAGTCGAAGAGGTAACGATTAAATTTGGTATCAAGCTGGGTGGCAAAACAGGTATTCCTTTTGTGACCGAAGGTTCAGCAGAAAGTAACTTTGAATTTGAGGTCAAGTGTAAGTTGCCAAAGACCCAAAACAGCCAAAGCAGCAATTGAGGGAGAGACAAAAGGCGATCGATATGATAGCGGTTGGAGTTATTACAGATAAGCTATTCCACATTCGCTTATCAGGTTAAGCAAGTCCGTGCAGTGGTTCTCAAGTACCAGTAACGCTATCGCGAGAGCTATCGCAGCAGCACTTCGCTATCGCGTCTATCTTTCCCAAAATGCGAAGTGCTAGCGCACCGCTTCGCTAACGCTATCCTCACCAATCAGCCAGCTTCACATGGATTCAATTTGCTGTAGCCATTTGAACTGCATCTGGCGTTCTCAAATTGTGAATAGCCCTAAGTTGTGCTGCTACTTCAGCGATATCTGGCGAGACTGGGATAGTAGTCAAACCTTCGGCATTAAACAAGATGTCACGATATTGTTGAGCTAGTGTTGTATTTCCCTGTCGCAAAGGATAAACTAACACTTCCGGTAAAGTGACCACAGATGTTACTGCCCTAAACTCACCCTGATTCAACGTTCTGAAGAACAGCCGCATCATCTCCAAATACGTCGGATTTTGCTCAATAAAGTAAATCAGCGGTGCACTATCCAAGCCCACAACATATCCCTGTAGCTGGGCTATCCATTCCATGAATCTCGTTCCTGATTGACATATTCTTGAGCATCAATGCCCTTCCAGATTTCTTTACCCAATCCTTCTAATTCCAGAATGCTACGCTTTGGCTTAGGTGTCAGCGTAACTCGTTGACGAATTAAGCCGAACAATTCTTCTATCAGTTGCATTTGTTCATCAGGAGTAAGGTTTTCAGCTAGACGACGTACTTCATGATAAGTAGACATAAACTCTCTGTTTTAATTCTTTTGCCCTAAGTTCAATATAAAAGCAATTACACTTTCCCAGAAGGCGATCGCGCCTATCTTACCCAACGTGCGATCGCGTTTGGAGTGTCGTAGATGTGATCGCGCCTATATTTTCCAACGTGCGATCATGTTTCTGTAGGGCTAGATGCAAGCTTGGTCTATCTTCCTCAAAGTGCGATCGCCTGTATCTTGCCCAACGTGCGATCGCCTTTATGTGTCGGTGGATGCGATCGCGTGTATCTTCCCCAAAGTGTGATCGCCTTTGTTTCGGTGGATGCGATCTGCGACAATTCAACCCCCATTGATCGCAGTACGATGAAGCTAGAGTTGCTGTATAAATACTCCTATGACTTCTGCTATTAACCCACCAACATCAATTACACCTCTACCTGACCATACCCAGTTACCAGAATCTAATGGTACATTTGTGAAAAACTTCCAGGAGCATCCGCAAAGCATTCTCTTAACCGATTCGATTGAACCCATACTCCAAAAGCGTCATCCCAATGGGCAATATTGCATCGGTCAAGATTGTGGCAT
>CBDTXL010000089.1:0-15817 GCA_965364435.1 uncultured bacterium | reverse complement strand
AGTTTCATGGTTGTTCGTTGTTAACCTGAGTTCGAGGTAAGAACCCGGTTTGCTGGATGTTTTCAAGATTATAAACAGCCAAATCGAGTTGAGCATTGACTAGAAAGCATAGTTGCCCAAAGGTGGCAATGGGTAATCGGTGATGGGGTAGATGGGTGGATCGGTTCGATAGAATAATCGGTAGTTCTTTTCCTTGTCTGCCATGACGCTGAAAGAATTAGAGCCTCAACTGCTGGCACTCTCTGACGACGAAAAAGCTCAAGTCGTTCAACTCCTATCCCAAGGCTGGCTATGAAAAAAGTAGCGGTGTTTGGCAATGCTGGAGGTGGCAAATCAACTCTAAGCAAGAGATTATCGGAAATCACTGGTTTACCACTTCACGTCTTGGACAAGATTCAATATCAATCAGGGGGCACTGAGGTTCCACATGAAGACTATAAGCACACCCATGAGAAAATTTTGACTACTGACCGATGGATTATTGACGGGTTTGGTTGCCTGGAAACCGTGTGGCTGCGACTTAATGAGGCGGATACTCTAGTTTTTATTGATCTGCCGCTATATGTGCATTTATGGTGGGTGACTAAACGACTGATCGCTGGTAGTTTTAAACCGCCAGAAGGCTGGCCTGAAAAGAGTCCAATTTTGAAGAGTTCGATTAAGAGTTACCGCGTGCTTTGGTTATGTCACAAGCATTTAACCCCAAGATATCGCCAGTATATCGAGCAAGCTCAAAATACCAAAAGTGTTTATCACATCAGATCTACTGAACAGATTGCACAATTTTTTGAATCGCTTGAAAATAAGACCAACTTTGAAGAGGGTTCGCCAGCCTAACTATATATTAGGTGGATTTTTCCCGTATAAGACCCTTATTAAGGGAGATAGACTGAAACTTTTTGTATCGGCATTTACACGCCGAAGTGGATAAGGGCTGCGCGGATCGCGATGAACCACACCGCGAGCGTGGCAAATAGGTAGAGGTAGAACCGAAGGATGATGAGATTGAATGTGCAATGGACAACGCTATGCAATGCGCGAAACACAACGAAAACCCACGCGGAGTTCACATACACTGTATCCACCTGCTTCGTGATGAAGAGGTATAGGACAAGCGCATAAAAAATTATCGGAATCTCGAACAGGTTCTTTAGGTTGTCCGATGGATTGGATACATTTGGTGGGGAGATCTGCGCCAGTGTGCCGGGTGCAGCAAGATCTTTTGGCCTGAGCTTTCTACTTGTGATAAAACTGATACGGCGGATGTACATATACACCCAAACTAGGAGTGTTAGAAACACTGTCGCAAAGAAGGGAGTGAAGATTGCATCTTGGGTCATTTCCACCTCTCAAATTTGATTATTCTGATAGTTGCTGGACGATAAAGTACGCCATAGGTCAGATAGTTAGAGGCGATCGCTTCCCCTCACTGATCGCTATTCCACTAGTGCAACAGCATTGGCCTTGTCTGCCAAGCGACCATCTTCCATGTAAACAATGCGATCGGCAATATCCAAAATCCGATTATCGTGCGTGACCAGCAAAATTGTACAGCCCTGTTCCTTTGCTAATTTCTGCATTAGTTCCACCACATCACGACCTGATTTTTTATCCAGTGCTGCGGTAGGTTCGTCTGCCAGAACAATTTTAGGATGACTTACCAAGGCACGCGCGATCGCTACTCGTTGCTTTTGTCCTCCAGATAGATTATCGGTGTAGTAATCCACACGATTTCCTAAACCGACTGTCTTGAGGATATCGGTTGCTATCTCATCCATATTTTGATCTAGATAGCGATCATGTAGCTCTAGAGACATTCGTACATTCTGCTTAGCTGTGAGAAAAGTCAACAGGTTATGTGCTTGAAAAATGTAGCCAATTTGCTGGCGTACTAGCCTCATCTCGTTTTTACTCGCTCGATTCATTTCTTGCCCTAGAATTTTCAGGCTACCTTCCTGTGCAGAACGCAACCCTCCCATTAACGTTAGCAGCGTCGTTTTACCAGACCCCGATGGTCCAGTCATAATCACAATTTCTCCAGCAGAGATATCGAGATTAATGTCAAATAGCGCTTGTTTTCGCAGTTCTCCTTCACCGAAGTAGTGATTGAGCTGGTGAACAGAAATTACGGGTTGCATAGGTTGGGTAATAGGTAATGGGTAATGGGTAATGGGTAATGGGTAATGGGCAATAACCAATTACCTCCTTAAAAAATGTCAGCGGGGTCGGCAGACTGTAACTTCCGCATTGCGATCGCTCCTGATGCAATGCACATTACAAGCGTCAAAGACAGCACGAGTACCAGACGATCTATCGACATCTTGACGGGAAGTAGCGTCGCTTGGGCAATTAACCCGTAAAGCCCAAGTGAAATCGCAAATCCCGGAATAAAGCCCAGGATTGCCAGAATCAAAGCCTCTTGAAGCAAAATTCCAACTAAGAAGCGATCGCCATAGCCCATTGCTTTAAGCGTGGCGTATTCGGGCAGGTGATCGGAAACATCAGAGTAAAGAATCTGATAAACAATTACCGTCCCCACCAAAAAGCCCACGATAGTTCCAAAGCCAAAGATAACGCCGATAGGACTGACTTGACTCCAATAGTTTCTCTCTCGTTGGATAAATTCTTCCTTGGTTAGAACCAGTACATCATTCGGCAATTTGGCTTTTAAATTTGCTTGCACTTGCTTGATGTCTGCACCGGGTTTCAACGTGATTAGACCAACATCGATATCATCCGGTTGGCGTTCTGGAAACAGACGCAAAAACGTAGAATCACTAACAATCAGATTGCCATCAGCCGAGAAAGAGGCTCCCATTGTGAAGACACCAGTGACTTGAATTTGTAAGTCATTCAGTTGAGCTGGAAGCGGGTTAGATTGCTGAAGTTGACTGCCAACATTACCCAAATCAGGTCGCGCTGCCTGGTCATAAAGCACATAATTCAACATCTTGAGTTTATTCAATTCGGGCGCGGCATCTGGCACATTCATTGCTGGGTTACTTGGGTTGAAACCATAGATTTGTACCTGCCAGAATGTTCGATTAGCAGGATTACGCCATCTTCCGATTCCTAGATAGAGAGAGTTGATGGACGCGACTCCGTCAGTGCCTGCTGCTTGAAATAACCTGGAACGCGAGAAGGGTTTGATGGTCTGCACGTTATCAGACACAGAATTTAGCAAGAACAGGTCGCCCCGTAGTCTGTAGTGCATCCCCGTAGCAGAAGTATAGGCAGACTCCATCAGTCCAAGCTGGAAAAACATCAGGATATCGGCGAAGCCAATTCCAGCTAAGGCAACAAAGAGGCGGGTTTTTTCTCGCTTCACCTGTAACCAGGCTAGTGGTGTTTTGCGAAGTAGTTTACGCAACATAAGCTGAGTATTTCAACCAAGAGAGTATAAAGTTGGATAACTGACCTCTTGCACCAGTCGCCCTAACCCACCAAGGGTTTAAACCCTTGGCTAATAGCGAAAGTCCTCTCAAGAGGACTAAATGTTTGCCATACAAGGATTTCAGTCGGTTTAAACCGACTTAAGCTGCTCGCTGTAGAAATTAATTTCTTGGCGGGTCTGGAGGCTTACTGACAAAGGTGCAAAGTTGGAAACAGGCTATAGCTGACAAACTGGTTAAAGTAGGAGCGTCTTTAAGACTGAACTATTTGGTCTAATTGAGTTGTTTGTTCGAGCTTGCGCTGACGCAGGAGTAGAAACAGAGGTAGTGCTAACGAAACACCAACTAGTAAATTACTGGCGATGTAGACCCACAAGTTTTTCATTTTGAGTCGTGAACCTTCAAACCACACAAATGTCCACAGGACAAGAGATGAAACCACGACATCCATGCCAAAAAACGCAGAAATTCGATTGATAAAAAGCTGCTCAAAGAAACGTTCTAAATCAAGTCCGTTTTCAAGTAGAAATGGTAGAAATTGGGAGTAGGGTAAAGCAATTCCCAGAATGCAAAGAATCAGATATGTGCCTTGAAGCATAATACTCATTTCCTGGTGTAGGTTTCTCTGATGACACGCAAGCACAAAGTTTAGATATCGGGCAACCGTTATGTTTTAGTTCAAACTGATTTGCGGTTGAATGGCTACCTGTACCTGCAAGTTGGTTAGGCTTGCCACTTGTTGACTATCCTTTGAATTGAGGCGAATTCTGACCTCAACGACACGGCGATCGAGGTTCTGTCCGGGCTGATTGCTGAAGACTTTTTGCTGGCTAACTTGCAACCCAACTTGGCGAACGGTTCCCCGCAGTTCTCCAGAAATCCCCTCACCCGTAACGATCGCTGATTGACCAGTGCGAATCTTGCCAATGTCACTCTGGTAGATTTCTGCAACGACTTCCATTGGGTCAGTCTTTCCCAGGTCAACAATGCCTTCATCAGCGATCGCCTCACCGGATTGGGTGTAAACTTCCAGAACTTGCCCTGCGATCGGTGCGCGAATAATTGCCTCTTTCAACTCAGCCTCAGCCCGTTTAACTGCTGCAACTGCTTGATTTACCTCCGTTTGCGCCACCCGGACATCTTCAGGGCGAACTTCGGCAATCTGGTTTAAAGTAGCCCTAGCTCGATTAGTCTGGGCACGCAATGTGTCAGCCGTGCGATTCTGACTGGCTTTAGCTTCGTTGAATTGTGCCTGTGCCGTTTCTAACGTGAGCCGCCGTTGGTCAAGGTTGGACGCCGAGAGTGCCCCCTCCCGATACAAACCTAGATAGCGGTTATAGTCTGCTTGTGCGACATTAACCTCGGATTGCCGCCGAGCAATAATGGCGGCTTGAGTCGCCATTTCGCCCCGCAACTCTTCTTCAAGACGAGTAATTTCGGCTTGTTGAGCGGCAATTTCCCCAGATTTCGCCCCCGCTTTGACTTGAGCCAGTCTTGCTTGGGCTGCCCTGACTCGTTCCTGTGCTTCAAGTAAAGCCATTTGCAGCCTTTCCCGACTATCGAGAATGGCGATTTCCTGACCTACCTGGACGCGATCGCCTCGCTTAACCAGCAGTTGAGCAACGCGATCGTTGTTTAGCGTTGCTGGGGCAGCCACTCGCACTACTTCTGAGGCGGGTTCTAGTCGTCCTAACGCTGTGATCGGCTGAATAGTGGGTGCTGGTGCCACAGGTTCGGCAGGCTTGGGTCCAAACTGAGAAATGCTGTAGTAAAGCGAGCCACCTGTGACGGCAATCCCCCCAACAATGAGTGCGATCGTCCAGCGATTAAGAGGCTTTAGCCGTTGCAGGATCATTGGGTTTTTCATCTTTCTAGGTAAGTAATCAACATCTTTCCAAGTAGCGTGACCTGCTCAAAGATTGGGATGTCATTGTCTTCCATGCGAACCAGCATCAAGCCCATAAGTTGAATCATCACAAAGTCTGCAAGGGCTGGGTCTGGAATTTTAAACAAGTCGGCAAAAGCTTGCTTGTTTCGTTGTCTGATTCGTGCAAGGACAGCGTTATTGCGAACTGCCTCGATACCCTGCTGCTGACAAAAATCAACCATCATAAAGATTTCTTTAATCAAACGGTCTTCATACTTGACGGCGAAGTTGGCAAGTGCCTCAAAGCGCTCTGATCGCGTTTGCCCGTCTTTCAATTCGCTTGCGAAGATTTGGAGATACTCTTGACTCATTTCTTCAACCAGTTGCTCAAACATATCCTCCTTGCGTGGGAAGTAGTAGTAGAGTGTTCCGGTTGATACGCCCAACTCTTTAGCAATCTCTCGAGTTGTGATGGAAGCGTATCCTTTCTGGGCAAACAGGTCAAAGCACTTGTGGAGCAACTCTTTGCGATATTGCTCATGGTCAACAATCTTGGGCATCTAGCTTTTATATCGGGCAACCGTTATTTAATGTAACTTAACGGTAGCACAGGGTCAAGGAGTGCGATCGCTCAACTTGCGTCATCTTCAGCATCTAGTTTGGGGAACACTACGCGCCGTACCCGATGAACCAGGGTGGTGGAAACAGAGAACAGCGTGAATCCAATGAGTGGGTGGAGTACTGCCAAAGGGATAGGTGTCTTCAGGTGAATCGTGAGAAATTGCAGTCCAAGCAGCACTGGCATACTTGCGGTGAGGCTTCGCACTCTCTGAGGAAACGGAGTCAGGTACACCCATACCAGTAGGAGCAGTGATAATCCGCCGTACCCGCGCACCAGCCAAACATGAGCGTTCCACCACTCAGGGTTGTAAAAGTACGCCAGTCCAACCGTCAACACTTGGGCAACTAGGCAGAGATTGAAAAGTGTAGCGACGTAGGAAAACCAGAGCTGGCTCCAGTTTGTAGATGACTGCACGCTGTCAGAGCTAGAAGTTATGGTCATGCTATTGTCCTTCAGGGTGAATCAGTAAAGGGGTGGCGATCGCACTTGCTGCAATGCGTCAACAAGCTGAGTTAAAGCCAAGATAAGGCTGATTCCCTGACTAATCTAGTCCTCGATCGGGTACATTTTGCAGTAACGAGCATGGCAAATTCTTTGCAGTCTGTATTTAAGGCGATCTCTGTGAAATTCGGACTCTGAGCGATCGCTTCCTCCCAATCGTTCTATCGCTCAACCTAACCTAGTTGAGTGCTACTAGATAAATCGTCTCAAACAGCAGTATGACAAGGGTTTGCAAAGTGCAGATGAAGACTTTGTGATCGCTAAATTCTTTACTCGTAGAGTGGGCAGACTGGGTAAAGGAGTATAAAGCGGCTAACAAATGATACCGAGAATTAAGACCTCGTTTCTTTTTAAAGTAATCGCTGTGACCACTGTAACTGCCTTAACGCCACTGGCAGCACTCGCTCAAGAAATCCCCATGATTCAACCGGCTCTGCCAGGGGCGCAGCATGAAGCCTTTATCAATACCGTTGATCGGCTACTAAACGGAGTGGAACTGGGTTTCGATCAAGTCATGTCTACTCAAGACAAGGTAAGACATGGGTTATATGCTTGCCAACAAATTAACCAAGGCGTAACCGTCGCACAGATTCAGAGAGAAATTGCTGACGACACACAGATTAGCCCAGAGCCTGTAATTCCGGAGTTAGCTGAACTCTATGCCTCCAATGTAATTGTTGGCGCTGTGTCGGTTTACTGCAATCCATAAAGGTCAATCGCTACTATGAAGATGCAGTACAGATTAAGCTGCCATCTAAGTAGTATAAAACTGAGTTTCATTTCTTTAGGTAAAAGCGTGATGCAGAAGTATGCAGTTCTTGGTTTCGTTGGTTGCTTCTCGATTCTATTGGTTAATTGGGCAGTGCCACAGGTTAATGCCCAAGGAACATGCAGTATTCAGAAGAGTATCTATCGAGATGCAGATAATAGAGGATTTGAGTTAGTTTTTAGTGAAGCTATTCCAGCAGTTGGTTCACTACGTGCTACTGCAACAATCAATCATTCTCAGAAAGATAGCCTCTATCGATTTGACGTTACGCAGGCGAATGGTTATGGCTCTTTCTTTGTCATGACTCATGCCGACGAATTTGTCATCAATTTCTTCAATGCTAATTTAGGAGCAGCCGACGTTTCCCACATAGGTCCTGATGTTGAAGCGCCCAAGGCTGTTTTCATTTCTGGTTTAGGCAGTTACGACTATTACAACAGGAAAGATGAAGTTTCAGAGAATACAGCACCTTTGCTTGGCGATACCATGTGGATTTATGATCGCTGTCAATGAACTGCTGATTTAATTTAGTGCCACGCCAGTAGGGTGCGTTAACGAAGTGTAATGAATCTGCACCGAAAACTCTCACGGTTGATGAGTTCATTAGACATCTCCGAAAAAGAATCTGAAACCCTTATCCTGTCTAAGTGAAAACTTCATTTCTGGAGATGTCTATTACACACTACAGCGACATGGTGCGTTACGCTACGCTAACACACCCTACAGATAGAGGCTTTGCTAAGTGCGATCGCTGCATCAAGAAGTCCAACAAGCCCACCGCACCGGAACGAAGCTTATCGTCGGATTGCAAAGGCTATCTGTGTCCAGTGAATACGAACCTTAGCTTGCTGACAACCGCTCACGCCACAGCAAAATCAGTGTACTGTCGAGTTTTAGGGTCATGGAATGCCAACACAATGTCTTCTTTAGGAACACCAGCACGTACTAACTCAGTTGCTATTCCTTCTTCTGTCCAATCTTCTTCGATCCAAAACTTTCCATCACGAATACGGACGTAAACCGTCATTCCTGTAACTCGCTCCCCATTCTGCCAACCAAGATTCATCCAGATGTAATGTCCTTTGTGTTCATCCTCAATTAGAAAAGTCTCTAACTCAGGATTAGGACGGCGATTACACAACTCAAGATACTCAGCCAAAATACGCTTCAATAGCTTTGGATATTCAGTTAGTTTATCCATTGCACAATCTCCTCTAGCTCTGTATCCACAACAATAAGCGGCAATTGATGTTTATTTATAATGAGTTGAATTACATCTTGATTGAAGAAAGATTTGTACGCTACGACACTGACTGCGACGTATAATTTACGGTCGGGTGCAGTTTCCTCCAAAAGATAACGGTAGATGTCGTACTGACCAAGAGCTTCTTTTAGATCCTGCAACTTAGATGCACCGATAAAACTCTTCACCTCTACCACAATTTTATGACCAGCGCGTTCAGCCGCAATAGGGCGTTCAGCCCCTAAGTCAGCATAAAGCTTAGTTTTTCGGTACTCAATAACATAGGGATCATCGGTAACAGACCAACCATCTTTGCTCAGTGAATTTTTAACGGCATTATGGATGAAGTCCAGTCTAGGCATAGCATCAGTATAAGTCAGGAGGCTGGTCTTCCAATCGTCCTCAAACACTCAAACTTCGACTTACCACAAGTCACTTGTCTGTCCCTTCCCAACCCAAGAATGAAATAGGCTAACTAATCCATCTTTAGGTAGATATAGGCTGATATTGCTTTTTAGAGAATGACTTGCCCAGTGCGATCGCGCAAACCCCTACGCAACTACTTAGTCCGTCACAACCCAAGAATGGCTGAAACCATTGATTGTGTAGCTTTTGGGAGATTTCCCACCTCTAGCTGCGATCGCAAATGATGCATTCTCAGATCAGGTAAAGTAAGGTAACTACTAATAGCAGTGGTAGAAGGGCGCTATTTACCCCATCGAGTCAAGGAACTTGTCGCTAGTGCCTGTTATCCGATCGCTGCTGAGTCTATGTCTTTCACGGATGATTTGGAGCGGCCAATAGGGTGATACTCATGGATCTACAAGATGCTCACACTCGTTGCAAAACTGATTTGGCTCGCGCCATTGAACAGTTACAGGGCAAGGTCGAGCCGACTCAACTGGAAACTATCACTGAGTTGATTGTCCAAACCATGACGGGTCCTTGGCGCTATTTCCACACACCCGATCATATTTTTGACGTTGGTGGATCGGTCGATCCCATTGAAGTCCTAGCCGCTTTATTTCATGACTTGGTGTACGTCCAAGTCGATCAGGGAGTGAGTCTCAACATCGGCAGTTATATTGCTCCTTTTGTTAAGGAAGTGAAAAAGCAGCTGGTGATTCGAGACGTAACTGAACAGCCTGCCTCCCTGATGTTTGAAATTGTCACAGCAATATTTGGGTTTGCTCCAGGCCAAGGACTCTCTCCAACGGCAGGGCAAAACGAATTTTTGAGTGCGGTGATTGCAGCACAGTCTTTGGAGCCTTGTTTGAGTTCTAGTATTATTGCTCAAATCACGGCTTGTATCGAAGCAACGATTCCGTTTCGTTCTTTGTCGGCATCCGGTTTAAGTCCGAGTGAAACATTATACCAGCGATTGGTCATTGCAAACGACCGATTTAACTTTGGATGGAGCGAGACTCAAATCGTTGAAATCGTGAAGCGCTGCGTGCGACTAGGCAACCGGGATGTGGAGAATTTCGCTTATCCCAATTCTGCTGATTTTTTAGACAATACTTGGAATTTGTTGCCCGAAACGAATCACGAACTTATTAAAGCCAACTCCTATAAAGTTGCTGAGTATCGCAGATCGCTGCAAAATATGGAAAAATTCATGAATTTCCTCTCTCCAGAACGGGTTTTTCAGCGGTTTATGGGAGAGCCAGATGAGGAAACTTACCAAGCTCTGATATCGAGAACTCGAAAAAACCTAGAAGTGGCGAAGCTGTATCTAGGATGCAAGCTTGTCTCGATCGCCATCATTGAGGCGCTGTCATTGCGTCTAGCGCGTGACATTCCGCTTTCAACTCTCATGGGAGAATTACCAATACAGGGAAGCAACACTCCCTCTTTAGAAGATTTTATCCCCAATATTCAAAGCACTCAGAAACCCGAAACCGCCTTGGAACGCGAGGTGTTAGAACTTTTAACAAAGGGACGACATCAGGACTCCAATTACGATTTAAAAAATTCACCGATCGCGACTTTCATCGTCAACTCTATGGGGTTTCCCTCGGTGCGATACCTGATAAATCGAGCCAAAGAGTTTTTTGCAGAAACAATTTCGCCTGATGACTTTCTCAAGGAGTGCGACCCTAATGCGATCGCAACGATAATCGATGGAATTGAGAAACTTTTTGCAAGTCGGGTATATGCTTTGCGCGGATTGGGTGGAGATACCACACTGACGTTTGAGCCTTCCCAAGCCACTAGCAGTACGCCTAGGCAAGAGTTGGTTTCAGAAGCACAACATTGACTTGGCTAATCGTCGGTTTCTCACCATAGGTTGGGTTTCTAGCGCCAACCCAAGCTACAGCGATCGCGATAGCTCTCGTGAGAAGTGCTTTCAGCAGATCGCACTCCCACCCATCCGCTCCAATGCCGTGTTGGGCTGCTGTCAATACTCGAAGATCTCCCCCGACATCAACCCTTCAGCGACTTTGGTGACAGCACCCGTCATCGTCACCATAAAATCATCGCTAATCTTGATCGCAATTTGCCCTCCTTGCATGTGAACTGCGATCGCCGAATCACACAAACCCAACCTGTAGGCAACAGCCGCCGCTGCACTGCTACTACTGCCAGATGCTAAGGTGTAACCCGCTCCTCTTTCCCAAATCTCAATCTGAATATTTCGACGATCAAGAACCTTCATGAACTGAACATTGGTACGCTTCGGAAAGTAAGGATGAACCTCTAGCAGAGAACCATACTGCTTTGCAATTTCGGGTGTAACTTCGGGCAACTGTATGACGCAGTGTGGATTACCAATCGTGGCGGCACAAAAGGTAAAGGTTTGGTCGGCAACAGTAATACTTTCTCCTAAAACTTCTCTGGAGTGTCCCTCTACAGGAATCCTTTCACTTTGGAAGCTCACACGCCCCATTTCTACTTGAACACTTTTACCTGACTCAGCAACCCGCGCTTTGACTCGTCCACCAAGCGTATCAATATCAAATTCTTCTTCTGTAACAAGCTGGTTATCCCACAAATAGCGAGAAAAGATTCTCAACCCGTTGCCACTCTTCTCTGCCTCACTGCCATCTGGGTTAAAAATCCGTAATCCAAATCTTGCATCGTTGGATGGTAACGGACCAAACAAAATTCCGTCTGCGCCAATTCCAAAGTTTCGATGGCAAATTCGCTCTATTTTTTCCGGGGTTAATTCAAATGCTAGGTCTTGAGGAGCGATGACTAGATAATCGTTTCCGAGAGCGTGATACTTGGAGTATTTTACTTGAGCAAACATAGCAAATTACGGAAATCCCCATCATACAGGTTCTATTTGAAGGCTTAGCTAGAACTATGGTTTAACACGGACTTGATATCAGTGTTCTGATAACGATTACAACAGAGTTTATGCTAGGACTAGCAACCAACCGCGCCTAGTCCTCGCTCGAGTACACTTTTCTGAACAATGGCGAATTCTTTGCAGTCTTTATTTGAAGCGTTAGCGAAGCGCCTCCGCAGGAGGATCGCACAATCTCACGATGAGCAGGAACTACGGCAGCACGTCAGGGTGAAAGTGCGCGAGTATTTTGCTGCCCAACGTTGCGGGCTTTTCTTCTTCGAGCAGCTTCTCTCGGCTGAAAAAAAGTTGTCAGATATTGCTCAAAGAGCTTTATCGTTAGACTATAATCCGGTCTTGCGCTACGTGGTTGAGCGTCATGCTGCGGTTCACGACGAGTTAGTGTTGCCTCCTGGAGTGTGGAAGACGATTTGCCCACGTTCTGACCACGCGCATGTCATGGCTGGACCCATTGTGACGAATGGTTGTTTAGTTGGTGGACTTGGCTTTACTCGCGATAGCGAAGCGCTGCTGCGAAGCGCAGATCGCAATGCTCCTGCCTTTAATGCTCAAGATTTAGCCGATCTGAGTGCCCTTTGCCTGCATCTGTCAATAAGGCTTGCAACAATAGAGTCGCGATCTAGCCGATTAATTCCTTTGAATTGCGATCGCTTGACGCCCCGCGAAATTCAAATTGCCGAACTCGTGGCACAGGGGCTAACGAATGCTCAAATCGGTGCAACTCTTTGGATTACAGAAAACTCTGTTAAGCAAGCTTTAAAACGCATGTTTCGCAAGCTTGAGGTTTCGTCTCGTGCCCAGATGGTCGCGCAGCTTTCCTCAAACAAACTTTTCTCTCCAAGGGATAAAGCAGTCTAACCAATTTTCCCAAAGGCTTTTGGAGAGAACGGCATCACCCAACGTCCCAAGCCTCTTCATCCTTCGATAACTGAATCGATTCAGTTACTGATTGCAAACACACGCTTTGGTTCGCTGACTATGAAGCCCAATCCGCCCACTGGCAAAACCTCCTCACGCCGATCGCCCCACCCCAAAGCATCTGCTCCCGCTTGGATTGGGATTGCGATCGCCTTCTACGCCTTCATCACTATTGGGATTGCTGAAAGCGGACTCGGTGTGCTGCTTCCCTCGATTCTGGAGACCTTTGATCTCACCCCTGCAACCGTAACGTTTCTGTTTATCAGTCAAATCAGTGGCTACGTGCTTGCCGCTTTCAGTAGTAGCCTGATCAGTAGTCGTCTGGGACTGGCCCCCATGCTATTAGTCGCTGCCATCACCCTAACAACGGCTGTGGCAACCTATGGGTTGGCTACTGCTTGGTTGATCATGGTTGCGGTAGGAACCTTACTGGGTTTGGGGATTGGCTTGATTGATGCAGGCATTAACACCTATATGGTGAGTGATCAACAGGACGCGAAGTGGATCGGACTGTTGCACGCTTTTTATGGGATTGGGGCATTTTTGGGACCAGCGATCGCCACAACTCTGCTCATGCTAGGGTTGAACTGGCGACAGGTTTATTTTGTCATTGCCACCATTGTTGCCCTGTTGATTGGGGGAGTCGCCTGGATTATCCTCACTCGTTACCAACCCATGATGGTGCGGACGGCAGCATCAAACACTCATGCCTTAGCAAATCTCCGGTTCGCGCTCAAAACGCCGATCGTTCTGCTTTCAGGTCTATTTTTGCTGGTCAATGTGGGCACAGAATCCTCGTTGGGAAATTGGGCGTACACGGTTCAGCATGTCAGTCGAGATATTCCTGCATCTACAGCAGGATACAGCATCAGTGCCTTGTGGATAGGATTTACGATCGGTCGGTTGATGCTAGGAGTTTTGGTTAACCGATTCGGGGCGATTCGCCTAGTCAACGCTTCTTTAGCTATGCTCGCCGTTGGGCTTGTGAGTTGGTGGTTACTGCCAGGGCAATGGTTGAGTTTGCCCTTGATCGGCTTTGCCATTGCTGCTATTTTCCCGACCACAATCTGGTTGATGCCTCAGCGAGTGCCCACTGCTGTTGTGCCTGCGGCGATCGGCTTTGTCACTAGCGTTGCCAGTTTGGGGGCTGCGATTATCCCAACTGCGATCGGTTGGATTGCTACTCGTGCAGGCTTAGAAAGCATTCCGGTTTTAATCTTATTGTTAGCAATCGGGATGGCAGTTCTGCATCGCTGGTTAACCCAGCCAGGGACTGTAAGGAACTGAGAATTCCCCGCGCACTGCAACCCGCTCCTGACCAAATTTAGGGGCGATCGCTGTGTGACCTCCGAACATTGAAGCGATCGCTAAAACCTATGGGCGCTATGGACACCGCGATGCCACGATGATCCTCCAGGCTTATCGACATGGCTTGCGCCGGACAAATAGCGATCGACAGATTAATCAATCTCCCAAACCATCTCCTGGTAGGCTCGGAGCATGAAGTTCGGTACAGGAACCAGGGTTTGATTTGGTGCCAATCGGAGGCTCGGATAATGCTGAGCCAACTCTTCTAGCACTAGACGGATTTCTAATTTGGCTAACGCCGCACCGATACAGTAGTGTATTCCATGACCAAAACTCAGATGTGTTCTAGCGTTCTCGCGGCTAAAATCTAGCTGTTCTGGATTCGCGAACTGCTGCGAATCATAATTTCCAGATAAATAGGTAATCCAAACCGTCGAATCTTTTGGAATCGTCACACCATCTAAAACCGTATCCCGGCTGGTGCGTCGAAATAATCCGATCGCCGGTCCACAATGTCGAATCAATTCATCAATTGCTGTTGCACAACGCTCTGGATGTTGACAGAAATAATCCCATAACTCCCGCTGACTTAGAAGACGATACAGCGTATTCCCAATCAACGCCGCTGTAGTTTCGTGTCCTGCCAGGACTAAGCCTGATGTCAAACCAGCAATTTCCTCATCACTCAACGGATCATCGTCCTGCTGCTGTGCTGCAATCACCCCGCTAATTAAATTTTCGGCTGGGTGTTTCGCATAGTATTTCACTAGCTTCAGCAGGTAGTCGTAGTAGTCCACAATACTTTGCCCGATCTTCCGCTGTTCTTCCCCACTCAATCCAGGGCTTTGCACCCGCATAAAATCTGTACACCAGCGTTTAATATCCAGAGCATCAGCATCAGCAACCCCCATCAAGCGGCAAATGGTGAGTAGGGGTAGCTGGTCACAGAATGTTTTGATCACTTCTGCTCGTTTGTGCGTGCGTAAATCTGCTAAAAGTTGATGAATCAGTTCTCGGATTTGTGGTTCGAGGAGGCTCATTTGACGCGGTGAAAACGCCCGCTGGAAATTATTGCGAAACCGCGTGTGAGCAGGTGGATCGACATTTACCAGGGAATAACGAAAGATCGGATGATCTAGCCCACCCATTACCTTTAACGCCTCTGGCGATACCGTCGCTGGGGCAGAGAAAGAGCCGCCAGATGCCGTATCACAAAACTGTAAGCTGTTGCGCGTTTAAATCGCATATTTTTCATGAGGGTCGGGAGTCGGGAGTCGGGAGTCGGGAGTGGCGGAAACATAATCCCAGAAACCGTTTTAAGATTCTTTCCCTATTCCCCATTCCCTATTCCCTACTCCCAGCTGTTGTGCATTTTTAATGCACAACAGCTTATCTTCTTCCTCGAACGAGACTAAAGCACAAATTATCAGGGTTGCCGAGCGCCTGTTTGCCGAACGGGGCTTTGCAGGGACAACGCTTCGCAACATTGTGAGTGAAGCCAATGTAAACCTCGCGGCTGTATATTTTGCAGCAGGTTTTGCCAGAGCAGTCTCGCGCCCAACTCGCATGGAAACTTGATTGCGTGATTACTGTGTTGGTTCGAGTGCTGATGGAAGCAGGAAAACCTCATGCTTTACTCAAAAGTAATCGCCCCAAAGATATTCAGGACACAACAGAGGCACTGGTTCGTTTTCTCAGTCCAGGAATGTGATCGTTAGTTTGACTGATTAATAGCGCCAGAGCGATCGCACCCACAGCGTTCAGATTACCCTCAAGACACCAACCGCTCCTCTCCTTAACTCCTTTAACTCAAGCTTAACCAGTCAGGTACCCTTGGAAAGCTATGATTTGGATGGGGTGCAAGATAGCTAAACTTCAGATTCT
>CBDTXL010000088.1:0-15869 GCA_965364435.1 uncultured bacterium | reverse complement strand
CACACAAGAACTCCTCAATACGGTCAGATACCTCCTTTCCCAGGGAACTTCCACTCAAAAAGTCCAGGTAGTCGATCGAGAAGATGGCAAAAATCAGTCTTAAGCGGCTTCTGGTTAAAAAAGAAGTTTCGTCGATTTTGAGTTGTTAGTGACATCTCCTACACCAACTGAGTACAGGTATGGTGTGGGGCTTCAGGCGTTGAAAGCTAACCATTTACCTGTCGTAGTCCACTTGGTCAATATGTCTTTCTTCAATCTGTGCGGGTATAAACTCAGAGCGACGTCTGGCTTGTAGGGTATGTGGCAGAGCGGTGTAGGGTTGTTGAACCACATAGGTTGTACGAGGCGGACGCTGTTGTCGTGAGAGTACAGATAACGCCCCGACAACAACTACTCCACCACTAATTGTGATTGCCATGCCTCCCAGTGCCCAGACTATACCTGAAAGCATGGGATTTTCTTGCTGCTGAACTGGAGCAACTGCTGTGGCTGGTTTGCTCCTTGCAAACAGGCTATTATTCGGGTCATTTTGCGTACTTAGCCTCTCAATGAGCAACTGCTGGTTTTGCAGTTGAGCTTTGAGCTGCTCAGTTTCAGTTCTTTGCTGCTCAAACATCGCTCTCAACCGCTCAGCATCCAGCCGCTGCTGATCATAATTGTATAAAGCTGAACCTGGTGCAGCCAGAGTCGGTGTCGGCGTTGGCATCAGATAAGGATTAGTCGGTGAAATTGGCAGCGATTGGGCAGAAGGTATGTTAGTTGCGCCAATATTGGTTCCCCCCTTAAGCATAAAGAGAACCGCTACCCCGGCGAAGGCAGCCCCTGTCAGGAAAGCCATCCCATCACTCATCGCCCTTGCCTCTCAACTGCAACTGAAGTACAAATAGTTGTAACTGATACACTCTGACTCTCATCAATTTTACTTTACTCAAATGGGTTAGACGCTTTGGTGTTTTCTGGCAACGTCTGAAAAATAATACACCGATGCATGCAGCAGCTCAAGTATTAGCTGTTGAAGCCCTGGAATTTCTTAAGCTTTAAACCAGACTCCTTACAAGAAAGCCGATTGTGCTAGCTGACGAAGACATGGAGAGCGGTAGTTTCCCCAGTTTCCCTATTGGTTGTGTACACCCAGGTAGACTCACCTGTTCGCGCCGGAATGTTATAGATTGACGAAAGATCAACCTCAGGAATCTCACCCGGAGCATAATTCCAGTTTTCAACGTCACCAGGTTAACAGAATTGGCGCTACGTTTTGTACCAAGGTTCAACACCCGTATTCTCAATTGTTCACTGTTACCCTTTTAAACGCTTATGCATCGTCGGCACAAACAAGATTTTAACAATCATTCCCAGCCAAACCGCAACAATCTTTGGGTAGAGGGATTCAAGACAGTAGGACTGAGTTTAGTTTTTGCCTTCGGGATTCGTACCCTCGTTGCCGAACCTCGCTATGTCGCTTCCGGTTCGATGCAGCCAACCTTGGAAGTTAATGACCGCTTGATGGTAGACAAGTTGAGCTATCGCTGGTCAAATCCCGAACGGGGAGACATCATCGTGTTCTCCCCAACAGAAGAGTTAAAGCGGCAAAATCTCCGGGATACGTTCATCAAGCGGGTAATTGGTTTACCTGGAGAGAAGGTAGAGATTAAAGGGGGACGAGTGTACATCAACGATAAACTCTTGCCAGAAAAATATATCGCTGAAAACCTTGTGTATCAGTGGGGACCCGTCTCCGTACCACCCAACTCTTATCTAGTAATGGGTGATAACCGCGATAATAGCTATGATGGTCGCTACTGGGGATTTGTCCCTCGCGATAATATTATTGGCAAGGCAGTCGTTCGCTTTTGGTCTCCCGATCGCAAAATTGGAAAAATCGATCAAGATCCCATTTATCCTCCCTCTCGACACTTAGCTCCACAGCAGTAAGTAAAATCTCACTTAAGCTCATCTGCCAGCCATTGCCACTCGGTAACCAGGGGTTGAGGAATTTTTAAGGCAAGAGTTTTTTCGCCTTTGAGAGGAATAGAAACTAGTAGGGAGTCATCTGTCCCCAGTTGATTCAGGATATCCGTGAAATCGTACTGTCCCACATTTGGCGCGGGTGCTCCTTGAGGAAATACATCGGGTGCGGTTAGAACTTTACCGCATGAGGTGGTAATTTCCAGGAGTTGGGGGTGAGTCAACTCAGCAAGACCGGGAAAACCAACTAACCGGAGATTGAAGCGCGTTGGCTGACCAAAATTAATGGGATACAAGCCCCGCCCTTCCAGGGCGGCTTTGCTCTTTAATGTACCGCTTGATCACCTCAAGAGGGGCACCACCAACAGATACAGCAAAATAGCTGGGACTCCACAGGGCACATGCGTGGGGTTTTTCGTAGCCAGCTTGCCCATATCGACGGCTTGAGACGCCCTTGAGGGAGTTAACTATCTGGGAGATGGAAAGCTTCGGCGGGTACTCAATCAAAGCATGAACGTGGTCGGCTTCCCCGTTGAATTCTAGAATCCTGAAATTCATCGAAGCGGCAACCTCTCTAAAGGATTTTTCAATTAGTTTTAGCCCATCGTCGTCAAAAATAGGCTTTCGGTACTTGGTCACACAGACCAAGTGCATTTTGATATCTGTAACACTATGCCTTTCTTTTCTATACGTGCTTGCCATCGAACGCAGACCAACTTATACTCTTCAACTATAGACCAATTTACTTGAGGGTAATGAAAGCCCGGTATCAGTATCGAATCTATCCAACAGACCAACAGCGCAAAGACCTAGCGAGGCTCTTTGGCTGTGTTCGTGTTGTATGGAACGATGCCCTGGCATTGTGCAAGCAGTCCGTTAGCGAAGCGGGCGAGCGTACCCGCTCGACGAAGCTTCCGAGTAACGGAGATTTGCAGAAAATCTGCATCACTCAGGCTAAAAAGACCAAGGAGCGTGAGTGGTTGGCAGAAGTTTCTAATATTCCCTTGCAGCAATCCATTGCCGACTTGGGTGTAGCCTTTAGCAACTTCTTCGCGTCTCTCAAGGGTAAGAGGAAGGGGAAAAAAATGAATCCCCCTAAATTCAAAAGGCGGACAAATCAACAGTCAGCCAGATTTAGAAAAGGGGGATTTAGTATCAAAGCGGCTAAGGTTTATCTAGCCAAGATTGGGTGTATTAAGACTAAATGGTCACGTTCTCTGCCATCTGAACCTAGTTCAATTACCGTCGTTAAAGACACGACAGGACGTTACTTCTTGAGTTTTGTAGTTGAGATTGAACCAGAATTCAAACCAGTAGAAAATCAGGCGATAGGCATCGATTTAGGTATCAGAACTTTCGCCGCACTTTCTAATGGAGAGAAGGTCAAGAGTCCAAACTACTCAAAATTAGACCGCAAGATTAGGCGGTCACAGCGCAGGCTTTCACGTCGCCAAAAGGATTCAAAACGGCGTGAACGGATGCGACTGCGGGTAGCTCGCCTCAAAGCTAAGTTGCGAGATACTCGTAAAGACTTCTTGCACAAGTTATCGACCAAGGTAGTAATCGAGAACCAAGTTATTGCCTTGGAAGATTTGAACGTATCGGGAATGCTGAAAAACCGCAAATTATCTAGGGCTATTAGTCAAGCTGGATGGCGGGAATTCAGAACAATGTGTGAAGCCAAGTCCAACAAGTTCGCAAGAGAGTTTGTTGTTATCAGCCGATGGGAGCCGACCAGTCAAGTTTGTTCGGATTGTGGCTATCGCTGGGGCAAATTAGATCTCAAGGTTACCAGAGTTGTCTGCATGAACTGCGGCACTCATCACGACAGGGATGATAATGCCTCAAAGAATATAGAACAAGTCGGGGTGGGACACATCCACGACTCAAAACGGACAGGGAGGGAATGTAAGACCCCGAAAGGGGCAGTTTCCCATGAGCTGTCAACCCGTCTAAAGTACGAGCAGTTAACTCTGTTCGACTGGTAGGGAATCACCGCCCTTCAAGGGCGGTGAGGATGTCAACGAGGATCATTATCCCAAAGCTAGCAGTCACTAGCGCCGCTCTACGAGCGCAGTAAGGAGAACAAGTGGAAGAAGGAAAACCATTGGGCAAGGGAAATCGCCCTCAAGTTCGAGCTGAAATTCTGTCAAGAGTGCGTAAGTCCTAGTAGAGTTATTGGCAGTGGGCATGTGCGACATTCGCTCTCAACCGCCATTCACCCCAACAAAGCCTGCATATGAGGAGCAACAACATGCGTGATCAGTTTCAGAAACGTCAGATTACCAGCATCACTTCTGGCCTACTCAGAAACTTGATGCTGATGAGCACAGGCGGCATTGTGCTGATAGCACTGCTTTTTGGAATCGGCATTGTGCGATCGGGGGCTAGCTTCTTCCAGGGACTCAATGCAATGTTCAATCCGGCACCTGCCAAACCGGAGGTTGATGTACGCACCGTCGTTGTCCGTCAAATTCGTGGTGCTAGTGAGTTGACTACTGCTGTCTTTACGATGGAGGCTGTTGTCCCTACCCGTCAGGACAGAAGATTGGGCGGATATACGGTCGGAGCAACGACACTTCTTTATATTGCCTATGGTGAGGTAAGGGCTGGGGTTGACTTAAAGGATCTCAAAGCTGATGACGTGCAGATCGTCAACGATACCATCCAGCTTAAGCTACCGCCACCCCGTATCCTTGACAGCAAGATTGATGTGAATCGTTCCAGAGTGTACGACTACGATCGCGGTTTCTTGGGTTTAGGTCCAGATGTCGCGCCCCAGTTGCAAACCCTAGCTCAACAAGAAACCCTGAAAAAAATTGTGAGGGCCGCCTGTAGCCAGGGTGTGCTGGCGCAGGCTAACGACCGGGCAGAACTGGTTGTTGAAAAATTGTTGAATACGGCGGGGTACAAACAGGTTGAGGTGAAAACTCAATCGCCTCCACCAGGGGCTTGTATGTAAGAGTGTTGAGTTTTGAGTTGAATCCCCTTGACGTAAAGCCGGGGATTTAACACAGTTGAATTTGTAAAAGATACTTAATAGTATTGACTAACTCTTGGGGAGGGCAAAGCTTGGACGCATAAGCATCGGCACCTTGCTTGCTGCCCCAGTAGAAGTCACATTCTTCCCCCTTATTGGAATACATAAGCACCGCTATGTTCTGGGTTTTCTTGCTGGATTTGAGCCGACGACAGACTTCGTAGCCGTTCATCCGGGGCATGATGATGTCTAGAACCACAAGATCTGGATAATAACTTTCAACCAGTTCCAGTGCTTCGACACCATCAACAGCAAAAATCATATCTAGCCCAATGCTTGTAAGGACTTTAGAGAGGATTCGCCGTTGTGTAAGGTCATCTTCTACCACCAGAACTGTACCCATAACCACCTACCTTCAGTATCTTCTACTTTTAAGTACAGTTCGAGCAGGTGAAAATCCGAAAACTTTCCCTGACAACCCTCGCGATCGCTCCCCACAGAGGATGAACACGCCTCCTGAAAGGAGATCGCCCCAAACTTCAGTCTGTCGAAGACTCTGTTTGTTGAAGATTCTGCATCGCTTTCCTCGCTAGGTGCGATCGCAGAAGTTCCAGTTTCAGCAACTCAAAATCTAGAAAACCCGCTTCCTTTAACCAATAATCATGGAGCCTTACCTGGCAACCTGTTGAGCGCTCATGCTCTATCATTAAGTGCGATATCGCTAAATCGTCAGAGTGTTCTTCGATAAAATTGGGATAGTGTTCTTGAACAATTTGTTCTCTCCTAGCTGTGGCATCAGCGCACTCTTGATAACGATTCTGCAATCGCAATTCATCGAGTAAAATCTTTGTATTCTTCTCCGACGCTTTCCTCGTGAGCAACCAATTCTGTAAGTGGCGACAACGAGCCATCTGATACATCAGCTGATTAAATTCCTCTAGCGTCAGGTCGTTTTGAGCGAGCCAGTCTGTGAAGGCTGTCTCCTCAGTAAGAGTATGCTGGGAACGAAACCGTTTGCTCTCCTTATCCACCTCTTCCTGAGACACTTCAACTCCCAGAATTTCCGCTAAAATCTGCACCAAGGCTCGATTTGAAGCGTGTAAATTGGTTTCATCAAAGTCAGGGAGATGTAATGCCGCATATCCAGCAATATCTCCTAAAGGAATTGTGCTATTGTTCCGTAACACCGTTCGGTCTCGGTGATAGAGGTTGGAGAAAAACTGGTTGCGGATAAGAGAAAAACTGGGTTTTACTGGAGGCAATGGTTCAGGTAAGTCTCGCAGCGTTTCTAGGAGTAAAATCGCATCTTGCCGCTTGAGGTTTACATACTTACTCTTGACAAAATTAGCAATTTCCTTTAAGAACTCTGGCAATATGCCTGCCGTAGCGGCTTGACGAAAGATAGCGGGAAACGTCCGTTCTGGGAAGTAAATCGACTTAGCGATCGCAGTCAGTTGCTCACACAAATTTTTGCCAATAATTCCCTCATCCTTAGCACGACTAAACGTGGCGCGGACGTTCACCATTGGTTCCGAGAACGGGCGATATCCTGTATCTTCTGGCCCATGAACCATGACAACTTCATCATCATCGAGCAGTTCTCCACTGGCGTACATTCGGTAAATTTCGCCAACTCCCACCATCCCAAATGCCTCCGTTTCAGCAGCTCGTAACGCTCCCATACTGCTAGCTCCATACACCGCCACTCCCTGTTCAAGGGCGTACAAAATCTCCTTGTGCCATACGGAGGGCAAATTGAGAAAGACGCCATCAATCAGACCAATAATATCGGGTTTGTAGGTTGTTACAGCACTGAGTAAATCCGATTGCTTTGCTGGAGGAAGATAGACGGCATCCAGAATTTCTCTCGCTTCCGCTATCGGCAGCGATGGTCCTAAAAATATGACAATTTTTTTCATCGTTTAAGATTAAACTGTTCCTCCGGCTGGGCGGTGAGTATCGGCTGCACGAATACCTCCAGCCTTGGGTTTAACCATAGTCGAGAGCTGACTTTCTGCAAATGCGATCGCCCGCTGCTTCGGATTATAGTTTGTATGAAAAGATGCTTCTAACCCTGGCACAATCACCCTCACGACAGAGATATCCCATTCTGGCGGACTTAAATCGAATACAATCACTTGATTCATACCAGCCTGCTTCAGTTTTTCTAGGATAATTTCGAGATCTTCCTCAAAGGTAGAAGTCGCCTGGGATTTCCGAACTCTCGCATCTACCGTCGGGGGATTGGATTCAAGAGTACGTGCCTCAGAGCCGCTATTGATCTGCAATCTCAGAGCCGTATAGTATTGATGAAAGATGTCATCTCTTGCTCCTGAAATCAGGATAGCGCGGGTTTGAGCTGCCTCTGTTAGCGATCGCACCATAGCGACTTCAGGGTCTAGATGAGCGCCGTAGCCGTGACTGCTGGGTACACGTCCACTTGGGTCGTAAACTTGGGCGCGATACACAGGCACTTCAGTATCGACTGTACAATCAAACAGAATGGGAACGACCTGTGCGGCTTCAAATTTTGCCAACAACTCTCTTACCACAGGATACTCAATCGTTTCCAGACGCACTCTAGGCATACCGTATCCCGGCATACCGTATCCTTTCCTAAACGCTTCAAGGTGACAAGAGATAGCATCTCGCTCAATCAATTCAAATAAAGCGGAACTCACTGCTTCTAAAAATTGGTTTCCAGAGGCTAAACCATTGGAACCCATGTCAAATGAACCTAGATTGGTAAAATCTTTGTAGCAAAATTTGTGGTAGTTCATTGAGACGACCTGAACCGGAACAGCCACCTCATTTTGATTAACAATATCCCAACCCAAACACCACTGCTCTGCTCGATATACATTAAAGAGTGAATTCTCGCGTAGAGGCAAATTTTCTACGGGAATAACCTGATAATTCCCTACTAGTTGAGCATAGGAAAGGTTGATTTCAGGTAGGTCAATCGTTTCAGCACAGTAAAGTTCAATCGACTCCATCGCTGCCGAAACCATCGCTGCTTCCAAAGTGGTTCCTTTCCCAGAGGACGTGGCAACGCTATAGCTATTCGGGCGTATAGAAATAGTAACCGGAATGCCAATCTTATCTAAGCCTGTGATATTGGCAATGCGGGTTAGCCCAATAGATTTAAAGTAGGGTCGAACCCGTTCCCAGGTTTCTCTAGGAGAAGTGGTTCGATGTGTGCCCTGCCAGTAGTGCTTTACGGTTCTGTAGGTTTGATTTTGGAAATTTCTGTAAGTCATCTGAAGGCTGAAGTAGGAAGTATGAAAACACCTTATAGATAAATCTAGGAGCTTGAAATAAGGACTTCGGGAGTGTATACGCTCTCGAAATCCTCTCCACGAACTACAGATGTTTCTTTTTTTTCTGAATAAATTCAGGGGTTGCAACCCATTCGTTCTGTTACTTCATCCTTTATCTGGGGCTACGCTGAGCTGGTAACACACTTCATCCTTTTTTGTCACTTATGAGGGAATAAAGCCTCCCTAAACGTTAAAGATACTCTTCTTGTTCTAAGAAATTCTCTGCCTTGATATTTATCTCTCTTACGGGCAGCAATACTGTGTGTCCAAGCATATCTGGCTGTACCCTTCATGACAAGCAAGCTTCCCGGTGACAAAATAATTTCTGCCCTTGCTTTTGTTCGAGAATGAGTAAATTCCATCACGCAGGAACTGCCCAAGCTTAGAGAAGCAATCGTGTCGCCAAAGCAAGTAACACAGTCAATATGACTCCTAACACCTTGCCCTGGTAGATATTCATTGACAGTAAGTTGATCGAGAACTGTTGTTGTTAAGCGATCGCTAGATAGTCGTCTGGCAATGTTGCCTGCCCAATCTGGCAAAGGTCCCAAGTAGCTCGATGCTACAAGGATGCCTTTTTTATAATCCAGTCTATATCCATGCTGCTGTATTCTTCTTTTTAATTCTGTTGAGTCTGTTGACCATACTTGTTGGTCTACAATATTAAGCAATTTATTTTGCTCATCGACATTGATGTAGCGAGGAATATATTTAATTTCTGGGGTTTTTAGACCTTCAAATTCCGTGACAATTTCTAAATCTAACTCTGTTCTGACCATAACTACGTAATTTTTCAAGCGATTCCCTGATTAAATATTGACAACAGACAACAAAAATGCTAATCTCGAATATTGAACATAGTCTTATTGACAAGGGGAATCTTTTGTTTATTTTATTTTTACTTAGAAAGTGAGAAATTGGCAATATAACTAACAAAAACTTGGAAGTAATTCCCAATGAGCTAAGCTGATATTCTATCAATAAAAAAAAAGAATTATTCAACAATTTAATCATCCCTGTAAGGAGGTTTCAGTCCGACAAGAGTGCGCTACACCGGGGAGGTAGTCTAGAGTGGCGATTGTTCCAAAGTTATCAGCTTCGATCTTATCCTTGCTCCAGAAGCGGCTGCCTCAGTAATATGGCTCAAATCCTCTACGCCCTTTAGCGGAATCACTTGCATAACTAAAGTCCTCTCAAGAGGAAAGAGGACTAATTCCTGAATCCACAACGTTTGGAGTCCATTTCAATGGACCCCCAGCACCGGAAACACCTCCGTTTCTTTTTGAGCTAATTCTTCAGATTGACTTTAAACAGCAGTCTCGGCGATTCAAAGAAGTCATTGAATTGCACCGCACGGCAGGATTCTTGGTTCACGGCGATCGCGCCTGTGGGCAGCAGTTTTTGGTTAATCGGCTGTTGCGGTTGAAGCGAGGGTGGCAGAATCAGTCCCCAATTAAGATTGATGTGAACTATAGGGGCGTAGTCAAAAGCCCTTCTAGCTTATGGCGAGAATTAACTACTTGGGTAGGGCTACCAAGAGATGCTGAACCAGGGGAGATTTTAGATAAGGTTTGCGATCGCTGGCAGACTCAGGATGTCATTTTTATTTTTTACACGGTGGACTATATGCTGCCAGGGAGGCTTTCGGCATGGCTTCAGGAGTTCTGGGAACCGCTTGTGGCAAGGGCAAACGAAAATATGCCCAAATGCGAAACACATCTGTTGATGTTTCTGGTTGATAATTGCGGCAGCGTTTGTCAATCAAATGTCAGGCTAGCAGAGCAATGCGAACATTCGGAGTATCCCCGCCTTCCCCTGCGCTTGCCGCCAGCTAGTCCGTTTCCACTAGATGCACTAGATGAGTGGATAGACAATCTGAGTATATCGAGCCAAGTGCAGATACCTGCTGGGTTAACTTCCCAAATCCTGTTAGAAAGGTCAAGTAACGGTGTTCCCCAATATGTCTATGAAGAAATTTGCAGGCACTGCGGTCTTAGTTGGGAAGGAGTATTGGCAAAATGGTTAATTTAGCAACCCCACTTGCCGCCAGTGGCAAGCAGTTTTATACTGGCAAGCCAATCTTGCAGGAGGAGTGTGAAAAGGACAGACTTGCTCCTTACTTGCCATCGAAAGAACTGGTTAATGCAGTCAACCTAGCCATCTTTCTGGAGAAACGCCCTTTGTTGCTCAAGGGTGAGCCTGGATGCGGTAAAACGCGGTTAGCTCAAGCAGTCGCCCATGAACTAGGTTTACCTTATGAGGCTTGGTATATCAAATCTACAACACGGGCAAAAGATGGTCTTTACAGCTACGATGCCGTGCGTCGCTTGCACGATGCTCAACTGACTCGGACGGGTAAACAGAGCAAATCTCAAGTTGAGAATTTAGACAATTACATCAAACTCTGTGCGTTGGGACGTGCTTTTAAAAATGAACAGCGCACGGTGGTGCTGATTGATGAAATTGATAAGGCTGATATTGATTTCCCTAACGATTTGTTGCGAGAGCTTGACGAGCAGGAATTTACGATTGATGAAACGGGGGAGGAAGTAAAGGCGAATTATCCTCCAATCGTGTTTGTTACCAGCAATGATGAAAAAGATTTACCGGATGCTTTTCTGCGTCGTTGTCTGTTTCATTACATTCAATTTCCCTCATATAAACAGTTAATTGATATTGTTAATGCCCACTTTTCGGCATCGCCGCCAGATTTGGTTGAGGCAGCAGTGGAGCGATTTGCAGAATTGCGATCGCAAATGGAAAAAAACAAATCGGGTAAGAAACCCAGTACCAGTGAGTTACTCGATTGGTTTGCGGTGCTGCGGCAATTTCCTCAAGATGAAGTGTTAAAGCAACTTCAGGGAGAACTGCCTTTCCCAGAGGTATTGCTGAAGAAATGGGAAGATCATCTGCGGTATCTAAAAAATGGGTAATCGCAGGTGGGATGTGTGTAGAGGCACGGCATCATCAATATTTTGTCTCAAACCAAGATATCTATGTCGCCGTGCCCCTACCAAGAAGGGTGCTTGATACTATTCCTTGTGGGCAATTAGCGTGTTACGGGGTCGATATTTTGTAGAAGAACTGGATGAATAATTATGCTATTAGAGTTAAGACAATTAAAGATTCAACCGGGTCAGCAATTGCTGCTTGAGGACGTTAGCTGGCAGCAATTGGAAAGTATTTTAGCGGAATTGGGGGAAAGTCGCGCTGCAAGACTTTCCTATAGTAATGGACTGTTAGAAATTATGGTTCCCCTGCCCGAACATGAAAAAGCCAAGGAAATTATTGGCGATATGGTAAAAATTTTATTGGAAGAACGACAAATTGCCTTTGAGCCGTTGGGTTCGACAACCTTGAAAAATGAACGCATGACTCAGGCTGTAGAACCGGATGCCTGTTTTTACATTCAAAATCAAGCGGCTGTTATCGGTAAAAATCGGCTTGACATGAGTGTAGATCCGCCCCCAGACTTAGCCATAGAAATCGACCTCACCTCCCGCACTCAGTTGGATAATTACCAAATTTTGGGAGTGCCGGAACTCTGGCGATATGCACAACGAGGGCTAGAAATTAACGTCTTGCAAGCCGGAAGATATGTAGACTCCGATTTTAGTCCCACTTTTCCAGGTATCCCGATTGTCGAACTGGTAAATCGATACGTCCAGCAGAGTCAAGTTTCTGGCAGAACCCAAGCAATTCAAGCTTTTAGAAGTTGGGTGCGGGAAAATCTCTAATCTGAGATGGGAGCTAGTCGAGGTGATGTGATGGCTACCACAAACAAAGAACGGGAAATGCGAGTAGCGGTTGATAGGATTGTCGGGTTTGCCAAGCAATTTGATGAGGCACACCTGAATCTGGCTTGTTACGCGGCGTTTCCGCTGGTACTCACGCCTGACTTGCTCTACCAAATTTGGGCGCACTTTGTTCCAGAAGCGCCTTGGACTGCGGTAGCGAGGGTGCTGCTGTCGCGGCTGTGTCGGCAGGTGGGCTATGAGATGTATGAGATGGATATCGCAGTTCGCAATCTGTTATTGAAGGAGTTGAAGGAGCAGTTTGGGCAGGATCGCTTTGATAAACTGGCTGAGTTTCTGATGGATTATGTAGCGCAGCGGCTTCAGGGAGATGACCCGGATACGCAGGATTTAGCTCAAGCTCAAGAGTGGACGGCGTTGGCTTATACGAAACCTGATGAAGTGGCGCGTGAGTTAGCAGAGTCTCTGAGTGAGATGGTAAAGCAGGAAGATATGGCAGAGATATTGCGCCTAACTTCGTTGGTAGAAACTTTTGCAGAACCACTAGTGGAAGCGGGCTTTGAGCGGTTACTGGTTTACGTTAATGGAATGGCAACCTTTATTCGTGGTAATCAGGAGAATACAAACTCTCAATGGGGAAAGTTGCCTGTACAGGATCGCCAGTTTAAAATTGCTGGAGTTAGTTTATATATCCCTATCATGATTAGCAAAATACCTCCACAGCCTAAACAATTTGAATTTATTTTAGAACAATGTTCTGCTGAACAAGCAGAAATATTGAAGAAAGTAAAAACTAAAATTTTAGAATTTGATTATTGTTTGAGGGAATTCCCTGAGACTAGACATATTCGGTATGGAACAAAAAGCGATAATATATGTGCAGCGATTAAATTTGATAAAAAGTGTAATGAACAAAAATTGTTGCTGAAATTGCCAATACCTAAGACAAGAGAAAGAGGATGGAGTGAAAGAAGGGGAATGATGAGTTTTGGAATTGAAAGTATAGAGTTAAAAGATAATCCATTATTAATTTATCAGCAACCCCATACAAACAATAAAAGTTTTTCATTTAGAAGATTTATTGCCTCCCCAGAAGCAAACAGAACAAACCTAGAAATGCTACTAGATATGGCTCTACAAAAGTGGCTTGAAAAGAACCCACCAACAAATAGCTGATATTACAGATTCATTTTGAACTCAGGACAAGGGTGGATTGTTCCTACCTAACTATTGCCAGAATCAGTTACGCTCCACGAAAAGCGATCGCGGTAGCATCACCATTCCCCATTGGAAATATAAATCTCCCTTGTGCGCATGACCGCTAACGGTAGCCTAACTCGCGTACCTGCATCGAGCGGGGAGAAGCTCCGAAAAGCTTGACAAGAGTAGCAATCTGTGAATTTAAAATTGGGCGAAGGCGATCGCCTCTTCCAAATCAAACTCTACAAGGAAAGAGCGATCGCACTACAAAAAAGAACTACCACTGATAAAGCTTCCGTTCCCCTCACCCTACTAGCAATTCATCCCTCAATCACCTCAGACAGCAAAATTACCTCAACTCCAAGAACAGCCCGTAGCCGTCTATCATTGGTTAAAAAAGTGTCGCACCCAGTCAAAATAGCTGTCGCCACATGAATCGCATCAGGCAATCTGAGATTATTCAACGATCTCAGTCGTGCTGCTTCAATCACAACGTTACGGGTGACGGCAGCAACGTAGAGAGCATCTGAACTTTGCAAAACTTGTTGATACTCCGTCTGCCTCTCCAGGTTGCGATCGACAAACGGCATAACCAAAACCTCAGCCAGTGTTAGTTCACTAGTAACGGCTGACAAAGTACCCTGCTGGAGACTCTCGAAAAGTTCAGTTAACTCATCTACGAAATCAGGAAAACCTTCTAAGGCATAAATAAAAATGTTGGAATCTAAGTATACCCTTCTATTTCTAATTACTTCTAGGATTGCCAAGCATCCCGCTCCCTGTTAATAAAATCATCAACATCAGCAGGCGTGGCAAACCCACCTTTAGCAGCACCAATAAAGCTTACCAGCGAGCGAGTTTGCTTTGGCGGTGAATCAATCAGCACAATCACATCCACCGTAGCGCCAGGGGGTAATTCTGGCGAATGAATTTCAATGATTCCGCCTGGTTGTACAACTGCCTTTTGTCTAAGTGCTTGGTTCATGTCTTTATCTCCTTCCTACCTGTATCATGCGGCAAAAATTCTCTCTTCGATCTCCCCCAGCACATCAGCTATTTACCCAACGCTTGGGGGCATCTAGCGTTACCCCACCTCTCCAGCAAAAGCGTTAGCGAAGCGGCTCTGTAAGAGCATCGCATCCTCTCATCCTCCTAAAACTCAAAGGCGATCGTATCCCCTTATCCTGATAAAACGCGATCGCATCGCTCTTCGTATTTATTCGCCTTCGTCTTGTTCTAAAATCGCCTCAATATCCCGTGCTGCGTGAAAAATTCGCACGATTTCAATGTAGTCATCAAGCCATGATTATTGGTTGGATGGGGGCGGTGGGACTTGAACCCACACGACCGTTTAAGGTCAACGGATTTTCATTCTCCCGTAGCTTTCGCTACTGCCATTGCTGGCTTTAAGAATTGGACTCTCTCTTTACCCTCGGCTTTACGTTAGGGTAGCTCCCGTCGAGTCTCTGCACCTTCCGATTAGTTTTGAGTTTTGAGTCACAACTCTCGAATCGGCTTGGCTCAGGATTGCCGTATCTGTTGCCAGACTTAGGTTTCCCTGAATTTGAGAGCATTCACTTGACAGATTTCTCCATCAGTGCTCAATCGTTTTAAGTCCGTAGCGTCTACCATTCCGCCACGCCCCCGCATTGAGTTGCAGTCAGTTTCCTGTTTCTACAAAACTAATGCATTTATCTATTGCACCACTAAGTAGGTCTTATATGCAACTAGAAGATCAACGAACTGGCACACTGTAGAATAGTAAAGTTGCACTGACCCTAAGCATGACGGCTTTTGCTGTCAAACTGAGGCGAGTCAGTAGCTCATGAGAAACGCGATGAGCGCAAAGCAAACCGGCTGCTCCATCGCTTCCCGTTGTTTGCCCCGACCAGAACCTATGATTGTCGCCCTGCTGTACCTAGCCTTGAGTGGAGTCTACCTTTTAGTAGTTCCTGCCGCCCTTTATCTCTACCTGCAAAAACGATGGTACATTGCTAGCTCGTTTGAGCGAGGCTTCATGTACTTCCTGGTGTTCTTTTTCTTTCCAGGTTTGTTGCTCTTGAGTCCCTTCTTGAACTTTCGCCCCAAGCGGCGTCAACTCCAAACCTAAATGCGACGAATTGATGCGATCGCGATTACCCTCGGTTTCTTTGCCGTAGGTGGAATTATCTATCTACTCTTGCAGGTAGCTGGGCTGGATAGCCAGAAGGCTGGCATCTGGAGCCAAGCGGTATTGGTTGCTGGTTTGGTGGGCTGGCTCTTGACTTATCTATTCCGAGTCGGGACAAAAAACATGACCTACAACCAGCAACTCAAGGACTATGAGGACGCCGTCTTACAAAAGCGCCTTGACGCCATGACACCGGAAGAGCTTGCCCAGCTGCAAGCAGAAATTGAACAGGAGAAGCGTTCCGAGTCAGCTGAGCGGTAAGCTGAAAAACATTTGGTTAGCTTGCTTTAAATCCTGGTATTTTGTCATTAGTCATGTGTCGGAAGAAGGTTGCAAGTTGAAAGCTGAGCAGGTTGAACGTTATCTTCCGAACTTTCAACCTTCCAACCTTCAACTCTCCTGCACCAATGACCAATGACCAATGACCAATGACCAACAAAAAAATGACCTCGGTTTCCGATCGCTTCAAATCCCTAGGT
>CBDTXL010000087.1:0-16082 GCA_965364435.1 uncultured bacterium | reverse complement strand
GGGCGGGTTTACAAGAATTACCCTCAGGCAGCAACAGTTATCGGCTTTCCCCGCCCCTACAAAAATTCACCAACAGTTTAATGAGAAGGATGCAAAGGATAGGTAACAGCTTACCAATAACTACTTCGTTTTGAGCGCAGTAGCTAGGGGTAAAATCGCTGCAATGCTCTCAGTCGAAATCTCACTCAGGGAACTTAGCGCTACGTTGAACAACCGTCCTGGCTGCAAGTCATCTTTCACCAAGTTCCAGATCCGTTGAACCTCTTGGGTGTGGAGTCGGTTATCCTCTGTTAAAGCCAACACTAGCTGACGCCGCAGAAACTTCCCTTCATCGGAGAGAAGATATTGCAAACCTAGTTGAGCGGTTGGTAACAAATCGAATTTTTCGTCAGAGCGAGCGATCGCAATCATATTCTCCAACCGCTCCCACTGGAACTTCCCATCTTTGAACAGCACCTCAATCAAATGCCGTCGCATTTCTGGGGATTCACCCGTCAGGAGACGCCGTGCCACATAGGGATAGGAAACCTCGACGATTTTGAAATTAGGATTTAAGGTCAGTGCCAGACCTTCCTGCGTCACCAAAGACCGGATAATTAGAGCAAACTTTGCCGGTACACGGAAGGGATAGTCATACATCAACTCCGAGAACTGATCGGTAATCGTCTTGAAGTTGAAGTTACCGACACTTTCACCCATCGCTTCTCCCAGCACCGTTTCTAATGCTGGAATAATCGGTCGGATATCCGTATCTGCGGTTAAAAAGCCCAATTTGACAAAGTTGGCTGCTAATTCAACGTAGTCTTTATTAATCAGGTGAACCACGGAGCTGGCAATGGTTTCCTTGGTATATTGCTCCAGCTGATCCATCATGCCGAAGTCAATGTAAGCCATACGCCCATCCGGTAGGGCAAACAAGTTGCCGGGATGAGGATCGGCGTGGAAAAAGCCATGCTCCAAGAGCTGACGTAAACCAGCTGTAACACCCGTTTGAATCACCTTATCGGTATCAAGCCCAGCAGCGCTAATACTTGCGGTATCTGTCAACTTAAAGCCATGAATCCACTCAAGGGTGAGGACATGGACACCACTGTAGCGCCAGTAAATCAGCGGGACTTTGACAGTGGGGTCATCGCGGAAGTTGTTGGCAAACTTCTCAGCATTGCGCCCCTCGTTAACGTAATCAATTTCCTCAAATAACTTAATGCCAAATTCATCAACAATTAAAGTCAGGTCATGCCCCAAATTTAAGGGCAGCCAGGGAGAAAGCCAACCAGCTGCCCAACGCATCAAGTACAAATCTAGTGTGAGAGTCGGGAGCAAATTAGGACGCTGCACCTTCACCGCCACTTCTTCGCCACTGTGGAGAAATGCTCGGTAAACTTGACCAAGACTAGCCGCAGCAACAGGAGCCGGGGAAATTTGGCTAAATAATTCTCTTACCGGGCGTCCCAACTCTGCCTCAATGATCGAGAGCGCGATCGCATTATCAAAGGGCGGCAGTTGGTCTTGTAACTTAATTAGTTCGTCTAAAAAATCTTTCCGAATTAAGTCAGGGCGTGTAGAGAGCGCTTGTCCTACCTTAATAAAGGTTGGCCCTAGGTCAGTGAGAATTTGCCGCAGCTGTGAGGCTCGTTTGAACTTGTTCTGCTCAGCCTGGTTGCTCCATTCGTCCCACTTTAGACTGAGAACGAATTTAGAGAAGAACCAGATAATTGTCAAGGTACGCCAGATAGCTGCCCAAGGTCGGTAGCGGTAATACTTCGCGATCGCCTCTGCGTTGTAGCGCCTCTGCGGTTGGCTTGGCTGCTCAGTAGGATACACAAGTTGATGCTGACTCACGCCTTCCATTTGCCTCTCTAACTATAAGAATTTGTTTTTTTTATCTTTTTATTAAATATAGTATGCAATATTACAAATTATATATCTTTTTTAACGGTCAGCTTACATCAAAAAAATCCTGATAAAATCATTCCAAGCCCAGAACCCCTCTGAATGGGTGTGATCATAAGTAGTTGGTCTTTTTGCCTTGAGTGAAGGTGAGGAAGGTGGGGAAGATTGGGATATATTTTCTCCCTCATCTCCCCCATCCCCACCAACTGGTGCATGACACACCCCCTCTGAATAGCTTATTTGGACTTTGCTTCCAAGTTTTCCATGCGGCTTTTGAGTTCCTGATTTTCTCGTTTTAGCTGGTCGAGTTCTTCCCGCAGCTGTTTAACCGCTTGGTCAGACCCAACATTCTTCTGTACTTTCTGAATGGCTTCTTCAGCAAGGCGACGAACTCGGCCATCGGGAGTCTGCTCCGAGAGCGATCGCAAAACCCCAATCGCTTTGACTGTCTCCATTTGCCCTAGTGCAGAAGCTACCGCCACTTGCGTCAGGAAGAAGCTTTCGCCGGAGAGTTCTTCTAATTGCTCTAGAATCCATTCCGTATTGCTAGGCGTCTGACCTGTAGAAATTGTTCCCAATGCCCGAATAGCAGATAGCCGCAGGGGTTGCGGAACACTGGGAGTGGTGTATTCCAGAATGACTTCCAGCGCCACGGGTGACGACTTCATCTGACTTAATCCCGCGATCGCACCACTACGAACCACTTCATTCCACCCAGCCCTTTCTCTGAGGACGTTGGTGAGCAACTGAAGAACTTCATCCTCCTTATCTTTAAGGTTTGCTGGCACCATTTTGCCAAGGGCGCTGGCAGCTGACGCTTCCACGTAGTAGCTGGCATCGCCTTTTTCCAATAATTGTTTTAGAGCATCGTAGCTTTGTGTCGTCTTGATTTTACTTAGGGCTTCCACCACTGACCGACGTACACGGGCATCTTCATCGTTCAAACCAGCAATTAAAGCGTCCGAGGACTGATCCAGCTTCACCTTCGCCAGTTGTTTCGCGACTTCCACCCGGACACCCCAGAAAGAATCACTCTTAAGGGCATCAGACAGTGCCTTCACTGCCTCCAAGCCCCCCTTCTTCGCCAACGCCTGCGCTGCGTAGATGCGGGATATGGGGTCGGGATCAGATTGCAACTGGGCTTTCAGTTCTGGGATTGGGTACTCCAGGGATACCGTTTTCAGGTAGTTATTCCCACAATCAAAGCTGATGAACTGAGGTTTTTTCTCCAAGGGAAAGTAGAAACTCTGTTCCCGTTCATGAACTCTAACTGTAAAGGGTTTCAATTCTGGAGGGTTGGTATCTTGTTGAGTGTAACCAAAAGCGATTGGGATTTTCAGATCAAATAGCTCATTATTGCTACCATTCTTGCCTTCTTTTGCCTGAGTTTGGGTAACCGTAACTTTCGCTAACTGACTATCGCCATCCCAGGAATAAGCAACTTTGTAATCGGGATGACCACCCCGGAAAACGTACTGGTCAAACAGGAACAAAAGATTACGACCCGTAGCTTTTTCAATCGCCCGTAGCAGGTCAACTGTTTCTACAGTATTGTGAGCATTGTCCTGAACGAAGGTTTGAATTGCCTTCCAGAACAACTCATCCCCCAACTCTGTCCGAATCATGTGATAGACACAAGCACCTTTTTCATAGATGTGCCGGTCGTAGAGTTCGATCGCTTCCCGATAAACATGGGTAACAATCGGACGTCGATAGCGAGAACTATCTTCTGCTAGGTAGCTACGCGCCTCACCCAAGAGATAGTAGGCGGCATCATCTGCCCCGTACTCATGTTCTGTCCAAAACACCTCTGAATAGGAAGCCAGTCCCTCCTTAATCCAGGCATGAGACCAGTGCTTAATCACCACTAAGTCGCCAAACCACTGGTGGGCGAGTTCATGGGCAACTAAGCTTTCAGTACGCTGATTATCTAGTGCCGCCCGTTCATCCAGCAAGCAGCGGTCAGTTAGCAGGGTGGTGGAGGTATTTTCCATACCGCCAAAGATGAAGTCATCAACGCAAACTTGGGCGTACTTCGGGTAAGGGTATGGATAGCCAAACTTCTTGCTGAAGAACTCAATCATCTGAGGCGTCTTGCCCATGCTGCGGCGGGCTTCGTCCTCGTAACCTTTTTCTACATAATAGGTGACGGGTTTGCCGTTCCACTCATCCCGGATTTCAGCAAAGTCACCCACTGCGAGGGTCATCAGGTAAGTGGGATGAACTTGCTGTTGCAACCAGTGGTAAATTTTGTTATTGCCGTCTTCTTCCGTGGCAATTAGTTCGCCGTTGGAGATAGCAATGAAGGGCTTGGGAACTCTCACACGGATTTCAGACGTTGCCAGTTGACCAGGGTAGTCGAAGCAAGGGAACCAAAAGCGAGAGTCTTCATCTTCGCCTTGTGTCCAGACTTGGGTGGGTTTGTTGGGATAATGCTGGTCGGGACTGATGAAGTAAAGACCGCGCTGGGGTTTTTCGACACCATAAGCGATCGCAATTTTAATCTCTTTTCCCGCCTGAGTAGGTGTTTGCATCTGAATGTGCAGTTGTTCACCGTCGTAGTCAAACGGTTGGGGCGTTTCATCAACCTGCACCGATTCGATATTCAGGTTGACGGCATCCAGCACAAGCTGGTTAATACCACTGCGTATGGGGGCAAGTGTGATGGTGCAGGTGCCTTGAAAGCTCTTGTTAGGAAGATCAAGCGCCAAATCTAGGAAAATATGCTTGACTTGTCCAGGGCGGTCAGGGTTGTAGTGGGGTCTAGCACCAGGTAACTCAAAAGACTTGTGACCGTTATTTTCGGAATCAAAATAAGACTGCGACATTCGTGAACCTGTAAAACTAAGCAGTAGGACTGGTTACGCTCACACCAACGGCTGAGGGCATACTTTACTTTCACATTAGCGCGTCTGTCAGAGGCAAGTCTTGAGTAGCTTCACGGTTGCGGCTGAGAGTTTGAGACAATAAAAAAACTGATTAACTCTAAAACTACCTTAGAGAAGCCTTTGTTTATGACCACTGCCGTAAAAACTGCTCCGAGCTTAGCCTTCCAGTTTGTCAATGGAGTACTCTCCATCAAACCCTTAGCGAACTTAGCAAAGCGGCAAGCTCGCAATATGATGATTAAGCGGGCAGAGAAAATAGGCGTACCCTGGCGTCAGAGAGTACAGGAGTTGCGTACTCACGACTGGGACAGCGAATTAACTAAGGTACAAAACACCCAGTTGACCTACCCAGAGTATTACCTCTGCTCCTTCCATGCTTACGAGACGGGTAATCTCAACTGGGATGCTGCTTTAGAAGTGGAAGTTGCTGCTTATGCCGTCCATGCGAGGATTTGGCCTGGTGCTGGGGCTAATGGAGACCCTAGGCTTCGACAGAGTTACCACAACATTCTTAAAGAGCAAATCACCATCCAGCCCCAAGATATTTTAGACTTGGGTTGCAGTGTGGGACTGAGTACCTTTGCGCTCCAACAGGTTTATCCCCAGGCAAACCTTACTGGTTTAGACTTATCTCCCTACTTTTTGGCAGTGGCTCAATACAATTCCAGGCAACAGAATCTCAAGATTAACTGGAGACATGCCACTGCTGAATCTACGGGATTACCGGACGCCTCCTTTGATTTAGTCTCTGCCTTCTTGCTGTTCCACGAACTCCCCCAAAAAGCGGCAAGGGAAATCTTGTGTGAGGCACGACGCTTACTTCGTCCCGGCGGTTATCTGACCATCATGGAGATGAACCCCAAGTCTGAGGCTTATGCAAAGATGCCGCCCTACATTTTGACGTTGCTCAAAAGTACTGAGCCATACCTGGATGAGTATTTCACGTTAGATCTTGAACAAGAATTGGTGGATGCTGGTTTCCATCCACCAACCATCACTCCCAATAGCCCGCGTCATCGCACAGTGGTGGCACAAGTGAAATAACTTGGTCAATGACTGCCGCTTCAACGAAGTAAGCGGCAGCTGGGAAGAGTCAGAGTCCAACCGAGACACACCACGGCTGACACTAAACGAACCCACCAGCTTTTGTCCAAATCCCCGTACCGCCTCGGTCTCAGCGACAGTGATAGGATGATAATAAAAATGCCCCCTAAAAGCGGTGGCACCTAGTGGTGAGCAGTTAAGAACTAAAGACTCTAAAAAGTTTTGAATTTAATTTTTAACACCTTTGTCTTGCCTATAGTCTTGACGCTCTAACCTCTACCCATATACCCAAGCGAATAGAAGTCTCCTCTCCTGCTATGTTTAAAAATGTCCTAGGCGATCCAAACGCACGCAAACTTAAAAGATACCAGCCTTACGTTGCCGACATCAACGTTCTGGAAGAAGAAATCCAGGCGCTCTCGGACGATCAACTCAAGGGCAAAACGACAGAATTTCAACAACGGTTGGAGAAAGCCACAACGGATCGAGAGCAAGAAGAGCTGTTGGATGAGTTGTTGCCAGAAGCCTTCGCGGTAGTTCGGGAAGCGGGACGCCGAGTCTTAGGAATGCGCCACTTTGATGTCCAGCTCTTGGGTGGTGTTGTCCTTCACAAAGGACAAATCGCTGAGATGAAAACAGGTGAGGGAAAAACGCTAGTTTCCACTCTACCGGCTTATCTAAATGCCCTTAGTGGTAAGGGTGTCCACGTTGTTACGGTCAACGACTACCTGGCTCGTCGGGACGCCGAGTGGATGGGGCAGGTACACCGCTTCTTAGGATTGAGTGTTGGGCTGATTCAATCGGGAATGGGGCCAGCGGAGCGACAGCGCAACTATGCCTGTGACGTCACTTATGCCACGAACAGTGAGCTGGGTTTCGACTACCTGCGAGACAACATGGCGACGGCGATGGCAGATGTCGTGCAACGCCCGTTCAATTATTGCGTCATCGACGAGGTGGACTCGGTACTGATTGATGAGGCACGGACACCACTTATCATTTCCGGGCAGGTGGAGCGACCGACTGAGAAGTACATGAAGGCGGCAGAAATTGCCCGATATCTCAAGCCGGAAGAACACTACGAAGTGGATGAAAAGGCACGCAATGTCTTGATGACCGATGAAGGGTTTGCAGAAGCTGAGAAGCTACTGGAAGTACAGGATTTGTATGACCCGAATGACCCTTGGGCGCACTACATCTTCAACGCGATTAAGGCAAAGGAACTATTTATCAATGATGTGAACTACATTGTTCGCAACGGGGAAGTGGTAATTGTGGACGAGTTCACCGGGCGGGTGTTGCAAGGACGCCGGTGGAGTGACGGTCTGCACCAGGCGATTGAAGCCAAGGAGCGAGTGGAAATTCAGAATGAGACTCAAACCCTCGCGACAATTACCTATCAAAACTTCTTTTTGCTGTATCCGAAGCTAGCGGGGATGACGGGTACCGCGAAGACGGAAGAATCGGAATTTGAAAAAATCTACAACCTGCAAGTGACGATTATTCCCACCAACAGACCTTCCGGACGTGGGGACTTGGCAGATGTGGTTTACAAGACCGAGAACGCCAAGTGGCAGGCAATTGCCGAAGAGTGTGGCCAGATGCATGAAGTCGGACGCCCGGTGCTAGTGGGAACGACGAGTGTAGAAAAATCCGAACTCCTTTCACGTTTATTGAAGGAGCGGGGAGTGCCCCATGACATACTCAATGCCAAACCCGAAAATGTAGAACGCGAGTCGGAGATTATTGCTCAGGCAGGTCGCAAAGGAGCGTTGACAATCGCCACGAACATGGCGGGGCGAGGCACAGACATCATTTTGGGTGGTAATGCCGACTACATGGCGCGACTGAAGTTGCGGGAATACTTCATGCCCAAGATTGTGATGCCGGAGGATGAGGATGTTTTTGCGGTTGGGTCAGTACCGGGGGCGGGTGGGCGATCGCGTTCTCAAGGCTTTGCTCCAGGTAAGAAGGTGAAAACCTGGAAAGCTAGTCCGCAGATTTTCCCGACCGAACTGTCAAAGGCAACCGAACAGCAGCTAAAAAGTGCTGTGGAGTTTGCGGTGCAGAAGTACGGAGATCGAAGTCTGCCAGAGCTAGAAGCTGAAGAAAAGGTAGCGGTTGCGGCAGAAAAGGCTCCGACTGATGACCCAGTCATTCAAAAGCTGCGTGCGGTCTATACAGCACTCCGCGAAGAATATGAAGCGTTTACCAAGCGGGAGCATGACGAGGTAGTACAGTTGGGGGGTCTTCACGTTATTGGTACAGAACGCCATGAATCGCGCCGGATCGACAACCAGCTGCGAGGGCGTGCGGGGCGGCAAGGTGACCCCGGTTCAACAAAGTTTTTCCTGAGCTTGGAAGACAATTTGTTGCGAATTTTTGGAGGCGATCGCGTTGCGGGGTTGATGAATGCCTTCAAAGTTGAGGAAGATATGCCCATCGAATCCAAGATGCTCACCCGCTCACTTGAAGGCGCACAGAAAAAAGTCGAAACCTTCTACTACGACACCCGGAAACAGGTGTTTGAGTACGACGAGGTGATGAACAACCAAAGACGTGCAATTTACGCCGAAAGACGCCGGGTGCTAGAAGGGCTAGACCTCAAAGAACAAGTGATCCAGTATGCCGAAAGGACAATGGATGATATTGTCGAAGCCTACGTCAACCCAGACTTGCCCCAGGAAGAGTGGCAATTAGATCAGTTGGTGGAGAAGGTGAAAGAATTCGTCTACTTACTGCAAGATCTAGAGCCACAGCATCTAGACGACATGATGGTGGGGGATATCAAAACCTTCTTACATGAAGAAGTCCGTAAAGCCTACGATCTCAAGGAAGCACAAGTGGATCAAATCCAGCCAGGACTGATGCGGCAGGCAGAGCGATTCTTCATATTGCAGCAAATAGACACCCTCTGGCGGGAGCATTTACAGTCGATGGATGCCTTACGGGAATCTGTAGGCTTACGCGGCTATGGGCAAAAAGACCCGCTGATTGAGTACAAGCAGGAAGGATATGAAACGTTCTTGGAGATGATGATCGACATCCGCCGCAATGTCGTTTACTCCCTGTTCCAGTTCCAGCCTCAAAGTCAACCGCAAGCTGCTTAAGGGGTTGAAGGTTGGTAGGGCGTGCAAGTTGCAGGTTATGACTTTTAACCTTCAACCTTCAACCTTCCAACCTTCAACGAAAAAATCCGATCGCTCAGATGAATATACTAAGGGGCTGTCTTTTTCCTCATTCCCCACTCCCTACTTCCCATACCGAAGGGGCAAGATCAAGTTGCCAAAGGCAGAAGCAAGCGACTTGAGTAGCGATACTCCTTGTGATCTGCTCCGCTAACGCCTTCGAGTTGGTAAAACTGGAGGTCGCCACCCCAGGAACGAAGGAGTTCTTGGCAAATCTTTAGATTTAGACTGGGTGGAGGCTTTGGCGGTGATGAAGTGAGGGACTGTCGGTCGTCGTTGAGCAATCCACTTTCGGCAATCAACAATTCCACTAGAGGACGGGATGGATCAGTGGGAAGTGTTACCTCTGACTCCGGACTAATGGGGCCGCACCAGAGGTTAATCCAACTTCCGAGGGGAGCATTAAAGCAGTATCTCACCAAAAGTTCAAAGAGTATGCATTCGAGTTTGAGCGGGTCGCCATAAATGCAGACTTTGCCTGGGTTGTGAACTTTTAGCATGAGCTTGCGCTGATTGTAAAGGGGTTCGACACGATGAAGCGATCGCTTTAATGGACTTGCCAGGGGCACAGAACCTAGGTTTACACTCATTTGCCACTGCTCTTCCTTGAGTACCGGCGTCAGAACTGCAAGCGTTGCTTCCAACTGATGCAACAATTGCTGTCGGCGCATCTGTTGCAGTGGTTGACCACTTAGAGGATTCCGCTTCGCAGGAGGCGTGATCAGTGATGAGTTCTCAATTGAAGAGTCTTTTAAATCAGACGCTACTTGTCTTGCTACCGTTGGACTATCACTCCTAACTCCTAACTGATCACTAGAACGAAGCGACTCTTGTAGGGTTTTTGGCTCAAGTTCTAGCAAGGCACTAATACTCTCTCGCACGGACTGATGGAGAGTCTCTAAGCATCGATGTTTGTACCAGTTGAGCGTTTGCAGCTGTTGGCTCTCTTTTTGGTGGCTACTCAACTGGTGTCGGTAGTGGCGAAACCAGGAAAACTGCTGTGTCAGAGTTTCTAGAGGCAGCAGTAGGTGACGAGGCCACTGCCGTTCCTCATGGTCGGCGAGTAGCAAAATTCCTGTGGTCGGCGTTGCGCCAGTGTAGAGGGAAATAACCAGCAGTTGACCGATGCTGGGACTACTCAGCAACTTGCGGGTGGTAGCACCCAAGGCAGTAAAGGGGCGGGAGAGGAAACTACTAGTCGCAAGGGCGTCTTGAATCAGGGTGTCACCGATAGGGATAGCCAGGTCTGGAGGAAGAGCAAAGCGTGGATCAGAGACGATTGCTGCTGCAACTGTTGCATAGGGGCTTTCGGGCGTCCAGCTCAAGAGAACAGCAAGGGGACACTCCAGCAGAGTCGCTAAATATTGTACCCAAGCGCGTTCAAATAGGACTGGATCTAGGGGGGCTTGAGAGAGTGTGGATAATCCTGCCTGGAGTGTCTGGTAGCGTCGAAACGACAATCTGGCGCTATCCTGTAGCTGACCCAGCAGGAGCAGCAGATCAATTTGTTGCGCGACAATGCTTACTAGATCCCGATGTGTAGGGTTCCAGGTTCGGGGGGTTCCATGACCGATAAGGACTAGGGGCGTTAGCGTTTGTGAAGGATGGGCGGCGCCCGAAGGGCTACCTCTTGTTCGCCCTTGCTTGCCGTTGTTACCCCTATTAGAAGTCTGGCAGATCAGGAGCGATCGCACACCTAGTTGGATCAGGGAGTCACGCCATTGACCCAGGCGCGAATCTTCCTCAAGGTCTTCAATCATCAAAACTTCAGTGCTGTTGAGGAGCAACAGTTGCTCGTCACGCGAGAGAGGCGCAAGGGGAGTGGTGAGGGGACGGCGGTTGAGTGGCTGTTGCTGAAAGATAGGGGTGAACTGACCGTTGTCGTCTGCTTGCAGCACCAGAAAGCGCTCTGCATCGAGGCGGTTGCATAGTAGCCCAGCGCAGTCCTTTAGCGCCGTAGTGGTGCCATTGCTACGAGAGATCGCTTTGGCAATCTCTGCGACAAAGTGAGTATCCTGTTGAGTTTCCTGGAGCGTTGCTTCTATCTCCTCACTTTCTACTACCATTGCTACCATCTGACCAGTAGCGCGGACGTAGTTTTTTTCTGCCTCCTCCCAGATGCGAGCCTCATTGTCTTCCACTGCCAGGAAGCCCAGGAGTTCCCCTTTTGCTTGAATCGGTGCAGCCAGTAGCGATCGGGTTCGCAGCCGCGCTAGTAAACGCTCCGTACTTTCAGAGTTGAGGAGGCTTCTGCCCGCACCAATAGAAACTAGCTGACCAGCGCCAAGAGCCTGATAGAAGTCGCTGGCTTCGGCTACCGTCAGACCAACGGCACTGGTTCTTGAGCCTCCAAACCCCCGGAGTGATTGCCGGTTGCCAACTCGGTGCCAGAAGTAGCGTTGCTCCGGGGAATACCAGTAAAGATTGGTGCGTGTGGGGGCGACAAATTGCTGAGTCATTGTCACCAATGCCTCTAGGCGCTGCGCCACTGTAGGCACTTGCATGAGCTGGTCGAGTACCTGGAACAGGGTCTGGTCGGGACGTTTAATGGCGGAGCGCTGCCAGTCCACTTCGATTTGGTACAGGGCGGCGGCTAATCCGCCAAGTAGCAAAGACAACTGGGCTTTTTCAGCGGGGCGAGGGGAGACGCCCCATAGGTGTGAACCCAACAAAGTCACCCCAAAACACCGATCCTTACAACGCAAAGGCAACAAAATTGTGCCCTGAATGCCAAATTCTTCAGCAGTTCGACGCCATTCTCCAGCTCGGCTCTCTTGTCGCAGATCTGGGATACCCACAGGTCTCTGCTGGATGACCACCTGTTCTAGCAGGTCACCCGGATGGAGGTTGAACCACTGCTTGAGAAACCTTGTGTCACCTGTTGGGGTGATACCCCCTTTGCCAAATAACCGATGATCTAGGCGATCGTAAAGACCAATCCAAATCAGGCGATATTTAAACTCAGCCTGGAGATAATCGAGAGTCGTCTCGATGAGAACGTCAGCATTCTCCTCTTCCCGTAACGTCTGAAGGGTTCGCCCCAAGGCAACGAGTCGGTCTTCGTTGTCGGGCTGTAGGTGTTGCTGACCCATAATGATTACTCCCTTCCCGCTAGAACAATATCGATAAGGTCGGAGGGACTGGGGATTGTTCAGAGGGCGTCGGGGTATGGGGCTGGGGACTGGAGTATCCCCCAGATGAATCTAGGCAATTGAAGTAAGGATGCTCTGTATGTACGCTCTGCTGAAGGCTTTGCGACCTCAAGATATTTATTTCCCCACCATAGACCTGGTTACAGGTCACTGTTTCTCTGGTCACTGATTGAAGAGCGCCAGCTATTGTTTCTAGCAATCCTTGTATCATCCAGAAAGTGATTATTCCCATTTTTGAGTTCTTGGTCCCTTCGCTCCAGTTATCAGTTTTTCGTTTTAGGTTGTAGGGGCGGGTTTCTCGACAATTGAGCTTTCCTGCCTAGATGTAGGTAAACCCGTCCCTACCGATGCTTTATTCAAAACTCAAAACTCAAAGTTCAAACCTTTATTGTCGCTCCTATGGATATTTATCAATCTGGTATTCGTCCGATTTTGTTCTCTGCCTTGAAGGCAGACCCGGAGTGGTTGCATCACCACACTTTACGGCTGTTAGGTTGGCTGGCTCGGACGAGTGAGCCTCCTCAAAGCCACTGGATTCAAACCCAATTGCAGCAAGTTTATTGTCTGAGTGATGCTCGTCTAGAGCAAAGTCTCTGGGGGCTGAAATTCCCCAACCCCCTCGGTCTGGCAGCTGGGTTTGATAAGGATGGTGTTGCCACCAGTATCTGGGGTGCCCTTGGCTTTGGCTTTGCCGAACTCGGTACGGTGACGTTTCAGGCGCAACCGGGAAACCCCCGTCCCCGCCTGTTCCGCTTGATCGAAGACAAAGCTGTCCTGAACCGTATGGGATTTAATAATCACGGTGCTGAGGCTCTGGCGCGAAGGTTGGAACCGTTGAAAGTTGGAAAGTTGAAACAAGAGTTGAAGGTTGAAAGTTTAGAAGATAACCTTCAACCTTCCAACCTACCCTACGGCGCACAACCTTCTAATCTTCAACCTTCAACCTTCAAACCCATCGTGCCTATCGGGATCAATCTCGGTAAATCTAAGGTAACACCACTCGAAGAAGCTGCGGCTGACTACCTCGGAAGTTTTCGCTTGTTGAAGGATTTGGGGGATTATTTTGTTGTTAACGTTAGCTCACCGAATACACCAGGCTTGCGATCGCTCCAAGATGCGGCTCAACTCGGTTTAATTTTGGAGACTCTGCAACAGGAAAACAATACACAAAAGCCGATTTTAGTCAAGATTGCTCCGGATTTAGAATGGGACGCGATCGCGGATGTCATTAATCTCGCCCAAACCCATCAACTAGCGGGGATTGTTGCCACCAACACCACGATTCGTCGCGACATCCTCAAAACTCAGCGCATTACCAAAACTGGCAAATCAGTCAGTGAAGAAGCTGGTGGCATTAGTGGGGCCCCCCTGCGTCAACGTTCCACAGAGGTTATCCGCTTCATCCACCAGCAAACTCAGGGACAGCTGCCGATAATTGGGGTTGGCGGCATCTTCACGGCTGAGGATGCCTGGGAGAAGATTACTGCGGGTGCTAGCTTAATCCAGGTTTACACCGGCTTAGTTTACGAAGGTCCGTGGATGATGCGACGGATTATGGAAGGGTTGCTGCTTAAGTTGGAGGAACGGGGCTTGGCTTCAATTTCTGAGGCAGTAGGTTCTTAAGAGTTTTGAGTTTTGAATTCAGATAAATCCGATTTCATCTGTATTTATCTGTATTTATCTGTGTTCATCTGTGTACCCTTCGGGAAGGCGAAGCGCCTACATCTGTGGTTCAAAGTTCTAAAGAAAGAATTGCGAGCAAGAGGTCTCTTCAAAACTCAACATTCAAAACTCTCTTCCGTGATACTGAACTCTTGGCACTCTTAATCCAAAGCAAGAGCAGAGCGGCGATACTCAAAATGCTCAAGACTACACCCATCCTAAAAGCCGGAGTCCACTGATAACGCAGTTCCACTGTATACGAGCCAGGTTCTAGTTTCAGTTCCATCGTTCCATCATCAGCTCTAGCGATTGGATGAGGCTTCTTATTGACGTATAAATGCCAAGCTGGATAGTAATAAGTTCGTACTCTGACAGTTGAGGTTTCTTCTGCTATTACATTGAATATTCGGTTATAACTACCCCACTGATTAAGCTGGATGTCGGCTTTGCCACTAACTACAGAAACCGGGGGTTGCCCAATGACAGGAGCCGGAGATGGGCTACCGTTTTTTAGTACAGGACGGTACTCTGGAACATCGATTAATTTCTCTGAGTACGGCTCATAGAGTGCTATTTTGACCTCTTTAAGATGTGAAAGACTTGCTCTACCCGGATTCCGAATGGTTACAAACTGACGGGAAAGCTTATAAGAATAGCTAGTATTTATTAGAAGAATTCCAATGATTATCAATGAGGGGAAGAGTCTGCGGCGTAAGCGGAGCTTGAGAATTCCACTTGCCACAACTCCACATAATGCAGCTCCTCCAAACGAAAAAAGCTGAAGTAACCTCCAAGGAGCCTGAACCCTTTGTAGGGTTGGACTAGCTTGCCAGATTGACCAAGACCAGGAAGTCATGAGAAATGCTAAGGCGATCGCAAAAACTAGCCAGCGCCAAGTTTCCTGAATGATTGGTACCTTCTTCCGACAGAATACTAAAGCTATGAACGCTAAAACAATAATGGCTAATGACTGATGAACAAAAACATGTGGGACACTCCTATCAAGACGTAGAGGAATCAGAGGTATGCCAGTTCCGAGCATGCTTGCTTGAAATCCTCCCCCTACCTTTTTCATCGCATCAATGTTAACCAAAGACTGTTCAAGAGTTGCTGGCAATAAGTAAAAGGAGGCTATACCCAAACCAATTCCGGCAGATACAATTGTTGCTACCACAGCCTTACTCGACCGATTGAGCAGAAAAAGTAATGTACAGGGTAGCCAAACAACCGCGCAAAGCAATAAGCTTGGCGTGTGAGTTAAGGCCAATATCGCCCAAAACACGGCAAGGGCAACTCTCCACTTTGGTCGCATAATAGCCTGTTCAGTCAGCCACCACCCAAGGGGAATCAATGCCTGTGCAAATATTACACCAAGACCTCCTACCCAGTAGATATTAAAAGCGAGGTAAGGAGCAGTAATATAAGCTAATGCTCCGATAAAAGAGGCAATTATTCCCCAGCGATTTCGACCATAGATATAAAATGTGAGACCGGATAAAAAAAGTGCCGAAGAAAAGAGAGTAATAATAGTCTGTTCTATATCTAAACCACTGAATTTGAGAAGTGAGCCAATGTAGTACACCAGAGGTGGGTAGAAGACAAAGGCTGGACTACCATACCCATAGTTAGTGCCAGCTAGCCAGCGAGGGTACCAGAGGCCTTCAGCAAGTTGTTTAGAAAAATGCTGAATCCAGGGGATATGCCATCGGAGATCTGTCATACCATTCAGGCCATCACGGATCATCCTCAAGTTGATGACTACAGTCGCTAACGCTAAAAGGATAACTATCCCGACTTCAAGTAAGTAGGGATTAAATGGGAGTTGACGATTTGATTTTGCAGCTGAAAATTCAGATGAATTAGAAGACATAGTAGACAATTTGACCTCAACTATCTGCTTATGCGTAAATTAGCTGTAATCTCGAATCGCTCTCTCATAGAGACAGGAGTCCAATTAGTTGCGCCCTTAGGTTGTTTCAAAGTTTTCGCTTGTTGAAGGATTTGAGGGATTATTGCGCTTCTCAGTTGTCTACACCACAGGGCAAGGGCACGAATACCGACGCCCTACGAACGACCTGGATTGCACTCCATTGAGAATCGCTATATTGGTTGTTAAAGTTAGCTTACCGAATAGACTGGGATTGCGATCGCTCTTTTTAGCCTTCAGCGCTGGTGAGAGACTAAAAAGAGTGATCGCTTTATCTTGAGCTGGAGGATGGCAAGATGTAGAAATGAGCAAATTAGCTTTCAACTCA